>JBAWCC010000058.1:0-12422 GCA_049590095.1 Allosphingosinicella sp.
GGGCGGGCTCGTCCGCGACCTCGAAGCCGACGACGAGCATCGCCGCGCCCGCAAGCAGGGCCGTGCCCATCTTCGCCGCCAAGGTCCGTACCGTCATCGTCCTGCTCCAGCTGCCTGTTGAGCCTGTGAAGCGCTTCAGTGTCGCCCCCGATCCCTCCCCGCCACCCCCCGATTCGGCCTGTCCCGGCGCGGGACGGCCCGGGCCGGATTGCTAAGGCCGGCGGAGCGGGGCGGACCGAATCGGTCGAGCGGGCGGCGAACGGGGATCGATCCGGATACGGATGTTTCGCGAGAATCGGCGAGGGCAGGAGCGATCCTTCCGCTCCACGTTGTAATCGCTGGAAAAAACTTCGTCCTCTTGAGCAACTTACATCTGGAATTCAATCCCGATCACTCTTATATTGGAGGTACCGAGAGTTTGGAATGGCTTCCTCTCACGGTGGGGGCCGGGGGGTTTGCTTCCACGGGCCGCTCGGCCCCCTTATCGCTCGTCCCGGTCTCGCGATTCGATCAGCCGCCGGTCCCGCGCCAGGGCGGCGGCGAGCCCAGGTCCTTCGGTTCGGGGCGGGTGACCTCCCAATTGGCTCTCCGCAGATGATCGGCGATATGCTCCGCGACCGCGCCGTGGACCTGCGGCGCCTCGTCGGGATCGTGCCTTTTCTCGAGCGCCGCGCGCTCGTATTTCTCCAGCGCCCGCCAGACCGGCTTGGGCATGACCCGGAGCCAGACCCTTATCGCCCGGGCGACCTCGGCTGGAGTGACTGCGATTCGCTTGTCCATCCGGAACAAATAGCGAACGAACTTGTGCGGCGGCAATCGATTTTTGCATAAGCGCAGCCTTTCCCTCCGCCGCGGCGCTGGCTAATCCTCGCTCATGTGCAACCTCTTCCGCCTCCGGAGCACCGAGGATCCGGGCCGATTGTTCGAAGCTTTGCCGCTCGAGCAGCCGTTCGAGGGAAGGCCCGACATCTACCCGAAATACGAGGCCCTGGTGGTCAGGAAGGAGGACGGAAGGCGGCGGCTCGACTGCATGGCCTGGGGGATCGTCCGGACCCTGCCGGGCAAGAGCGGCAAGCCGGTCAAGAAGGCGGTCACCAACGTCCGCAACCTCCAGAGCCCCTTCTGGCGCTCGACGATCGCCAGCCCGGCCCAGCGCTGCCTCGTCCCCTTCACCAGCTTCGCCGAGCCCCGCCCCGGCAAGGATCCGGAGACCGGCCGGCCGGCCAACTGGTGGTTCACGGTGGAAGGGGAGGAATGCTCCGCCTTCGCCGGGATCTGGCGGATGAGCGAGGGCGCCAGGCGCTTCGCCTTCCTCACCTGCGAGCCCAATCCGCTTGTCGCACCGCTCCACCCCAAGGCGATGCCGGTCATCCTCCAGCGCGAGGATTACGATTCCTGGCTCGACGGCGAGGCGGCCGACGCCTGCGCGCTGGCGCAGCCTTTTCCGAGCCAGCTGATGCGGGTGGCGTAGCAAAGGCGGCCGCCTGCAACTTCCGAAACGGATCTAAGTGAAGGAGATTCGGGGCTTGCGGGTTCCTATATTGTTCTCAATGCCGAGTCGCGGACTGGCAGAAGGCTCTTTGAAATCGTGAACCGAATTGAATTTCCCTCGGCGCCCGGAGCGCGCGGAGGAGAGGCCTCGTGCGGGCGCGGCCCGGCGAAACTTCTCCGCCCGCATCGAGCCGCAATGGGGCCGCGGTCCTACGATAGGAAAGTGCCCGCTTCCGAAGACCGAAGCCTTGCGACCACTCTTCCATCTGGGCAAAAGGACCCATGCCCCCAGATCGCCTCACGAAGATCGTGCGTCGAGCGGTGGCCGTGCTTTACGCCCAGATCATAGGTGGGCGGGTGGCGTGCGAGAGTGAAGCGACCCTCCAACTTCACCTGGGCCGCATCCTCAGCCTAGCGGCGGACTTGGAAATTGTCGCAGCGGGGGAGTCGCTCACCATAGAGTTGGAGAAGCCGTTCGACCCAACGGGTGATAGGCGCGGCCGCATCGACATCTGGTTCGCCATCACGAGCTACACCGGTGGCGTGGAGCGGTGCGCCCTGGAATTGAAGTTCTTCAAGAAGGCTAACCATCGGGAGCCGAACAACCGATACGACGTGTTCCGGGACATGGCCCGCCTAGAGGCGTGCGGGTCGATCGCCGACGCCGCTTTCATGCTGGTGATGACCGACCACGATCACTACCCGCGGTGTCCGGCCCTGTCCCCGGACACGTCGGACTTCGACTTTCGGCAGGGCACCACCTACTGGGCTGGCACCGAGATGACGTACAGGACGGGCGGCTACGGGCCACCGATCACTCTAGCTGGCGACTACGAGTTTAAGTGGGAGGGCGCGCCCGGCGGTCTGCAATACATGCTGGCCCAGGTCGCTCTCAGATAGCCGACCGGGTCCTCCCAGAGACAAATTATACATCCGGCTGCGACCCGCCAACACGGGCGGTTCCCCGATCTGGTGCTGGGCATATGCCAGCTTACGTGTCTGGCACCAATCACGCCCATCGCTTCCTAGGGGACAAGCGCACTAAGCCTCGGATCGAGGATCACAATAGCTTCGTCCACCACTTCTAAGAGCCCTTGATTCATAGAAATGAGGACATCAATATACTTGGAATCGACAATTGCGAAGGAAGCGAACGCGTCTTGCTTGATCTGCCCCATCAGAGCAAAGTTCTTAGGAATGAGAAGCAGGTTGCTGTACGCCTTGATTACTGCGGCCACCTCATCCGGTTCTAGGTAGCCTACGTCTCCAATCATGTTGTCATAAACTGGGAAGTGCTTGTCTAGTGGGATGAGAAAGCTGCCGCCGGATTCGTTTTTTTGATCTTCTGATATTGCCCCTTCGATAAAGCTTCTATCGACCCGGAGCTCTTCCGCGAATGCCCGGCGAACCGTTGCGGCGCGGCGAGAGTGAGTTGAGCGCTGCCGGTACCATTCCAGGAGGGTCTGGCCGATTGTCGCCACCACGACGGCGCCTAAGCCCACAATTATCGGCTGATAGACAAGCCAGGTTGCCGAAGCAGTCATTGAGGGCGCCTCCAGAGGGGATAGCGGGAATGATGAGCCTCAGGCAGTCCAACGCGAAGGCTCCCGATTGCTACGCTTAATCCGGCATCTGAAGCCTCCTCAACCTTTGGGCTTTGCAAACCACTTATTTCCAATGGTCTGCACGAACCGCCAATCGGGATCGTAGGCCGGCGCCTCATAAAAGATAGATTGTGCATTTGCGCCAATCTCCCGGCTCTTAATCTGCCGAGTTACGCTCGGAACCTGCCGGATTGTCCCATCGGGAAACTCCACTTCGACCATTGCTAATTCTCCCTATCGGCTGATTGCCCGGCCTCCCTCCCGTTGACTCATCGGAGGTAAACCGAGATGCTGGCCCTCTCTGCTTCAAACCTGAATCTTATCCTGGGAGAAGACCATGGCGGATATCGGCCATCAGTTGATGATCAAATACGGGTTGAGGGGAGCCCCATCGAGTGAGCTTTCGGATCGATGGGTCCAACTAACCGAGTCCTTAATCCGCCAAGGGAATAGCGCGGAGAGTGCGGGCCGTATAGCAGCGAGCCAACTGTTTCCAGACTTTGAAACGCACGTCTACGCGTCGGAAGCAGATGCAATTTCGTCGCTCTTGGACGCCGCTCGCGACAGAGGCAAATAGTGCTTCAAGAGTTTTGGGCTCAGCTAACGGTGCTCCAGATTGGCACCGCGGTGCTGTCATTCCTAGCGGGATTCTTGGTTCGGGGGTTCACTTATACGGCTAAGGAGCGCGCAGATGTACAGCAAAGAAATTTCGTCAACGCTCGAGAACTGGCGGGTCTACAACAAGACCGCTTCAATGAGCTCTCAGTGGCTCTTGAAGCCTATGCTGCGGAAAAAGGAAAACCGACGGTCAAAGACTTTGCTGCCATATCGCGCGCTGCTCAGAACTACCTCTATCAGCAGCAAATTACCGCCGATGCCATCTTGTCCGATAAGGTTGATGCAGTCAGCCGTGACAACACTTTGATGCCCCGCCTCATAGACACAGCGGAGAAGACGATCCCAAAGCTCTACGTCACGCTGCATGACATCGCCAAAGCGAACGACCTCATCTATCCCATAGAGTTCAAACGCGAAAATTATGAGAGCATCTATGCAGCCGTCGAAAAGTTCGGGGCGCTGGGACCGCGGGATGCGAAGCTGCCCGTTGCCAATACCCGCCCCGCGCGCGCCTGACGCTGCAGTTCTGGGGACCTATTTCGCCTCTAAACCCTTCTCGATCAGCCGCCGGATTGCCTCAGAGCGCGAGGGCTTCGGCTCGGGCTGGCATTCGATCCAGGCGGTGAGCGCCGCCTCCATCTCCGGGTAGAGGCGCATGGAGATGGCCGGGCCGATGCCGGTTCGGGGGCGTCCGCGCGGTCTTTTTTCTTTGTCGGCTATTGACCCGTTCCGATTAAGCGTGTACAGATAATCCCGTCGAGGCAAGGCGTCCGCCTTGCTCCGGCTCTCACCCCGCAACGTCCTCCAGAGGAGGCGAACGATGGTTGACGGGCAGCATAAGCTGTCGCGCCGGGCGCTGCTAGGCGCTGTCTGCATGGCGCCGCTTGTTCGTCATCCCGGGCTTGATCCGGGATCCATGAACACCGTCGTCGGAGAACCTGGCACCGCCGTGTTCATGGATTCCGGCCTTCGCCGGAATGACGAAAAATGGGGCCGCGCCTTCGCCGGCTTCGAAAAGGCCCGGGCCGCGATCGACGCGGCTGCCCACGACCCGGACGAGGATTTCTACGATCGCCTCGGCACGCGCCACGAACGTGTCCTTCAGCGACTGCTTCGGACGCCGGCGCCCGACCTGGCCGCGCTCGTCGCCAAGCTCGACCTCGCTCTCGATGAGCGGTCGGGCGAATTTTTCGGGGACTCGGCAGCCATGAAGGCGATCAAGAGCGACGCCCGGCGCATGGCCGCGTCGGCCGGTTGAATTGGGTTCACACAAAGACACGAAGGCGCAAAGAGTCCGTGCCAGCTCGTTCGCCGCAGGCCATCTCCTCCACGGCGTCGTCGAGGAGACCCGCCTGGTGGTCGGCGCTCTCCAGATATTCGGCCGCGTCGAACGGCCGAGTGCCGGTCGACATGTCAGGTCGCTCACTTTTTAGACTATACGGTATTGAATGAGAAATCTGTCTGCGCTACATGCAAACCCGGCAAGACGTCATGGACACGATCCTCCGTCAAACGAGCCCCGGTCGTTGCTGCGGCCGGGGCTCAATGCGTTTGGGGGCCGGGTTGCTGCCCGACCCCCGCCCGGGTGCACTGCCTATTTGGAGCGCGACACTTCGACGACCTTGAGGATCAAGGCCGCGAAGGCGCACATCGCACCAAAGGCAATGCACGCTTCGGCAAGGCTCATGAGCCGGTCTCCTCTGCCGGACGGACACACCGTCAGGCCAGGACGGCCCGCGGCGCCGTCGCCGGAACTATGCGGGCACGGTAAAAGCGCTGCAATGCCAATGACTTGATATCCGAAATTAGTATGCCGGAGTTCGGGATGCAGTCCGTCTCTGGTTCACACAAAGGCACAAAGGCACGAAGAGGCCCGCGCCAACTCGAGCGCCGCAGGCAATCTCCGCCTCAGGGTCGAAGCCGGACCGGCTCGGGAGGAGCGCTCCGCGCTCGTCGGCGGCACGGCCCCTGTGTGCCTTTGTGGCTTCGTGTGCGCAAAATCGGCCTTCCCGCCGATCCCAGGCTTTCGGTCAGGAAACCACCGCCTTCACCCGGGTCAATAAGCGCTCGCCTCGAACGTCCTGGCCTTCGCGCCGCAGGCCTTGACGTGCCGCTCGGACGAATAATGGCCCCTGGCGAGTTCGCATTCGATGCTGACGGTCCCGCTCACCTTGCCCACCGGGCCCTGGCCGGCCTCGTGGTACAAGGCGCCGTCGTCGGGATAATTGAAGGCCCACCAGACCCGGCGGACGATGAAGTCCTCGGTGCCGATGTCGGCTCCGGCGACCGGACCCGGCCGGTTCCGCATGACCGTCAAATAGTCGCCCTCGCGCGGAAGCGCCGGGACGTTCATCTGAAGGCTGTACTCGGCCTCGCCGCCGCCCGGCGGAACCACGACCAGGGTCACCTCGAACATATCCACCTCCTACGGCACGAGCGATTCCGGTTGCCCGGCTTGGCCCGAGATATATTCCCGTTTTGTTCTTAATGCAACAGCATCCGGTTACGCTCACGTTCGGCTCGGCCTCCGCATGGATTCCCGCTTTCGCGGGAATGACGGAGAGGCGTCGAGGCTCCGGCTTTCCGGCGCAGCCGACGCTTTTCACGCTTTCTTTGTCAATTTGAGCGACACTATGAGCCTGTCGGCAGAATTGACACTCCGCGAGGCGTCCGCAATTTGATCAGGCTTTTCAAGCATTACGTCCCCCACAGCGTCCTCCTGCTGGGCGTGATCGACTTCCTGCTGCTGGTCGCGGCCGGGGAGGCGGGGTGGCTTTTGCGCCTTTGGCAGATCGACGGAGAGGCCGATCCAGACGTCCAGCGGCTTCCGCACCTGCTCACCTTCGCGATCGTGCTCCAGCTCGCCATGGTCGGGGTCGGCGCCTACGGGGTCGACGCTCTGCGCTCGATGCGGCTGGCGGCGGCCCGGCTCGTCGTCTCGGTTTCGCTCGGAGTGCTTCTGCTCGCTCTGGTCTTCTTCTTCTTTCCGGCGCTGACCTTCTGGCGCTCGAACCTCCTCTACGCGATGGGCTTCGCGCTCGTCCTCCTGTTCGCGGCCCGTCTCCTGTTCGGGCGGGCGCTGGGCAACGAGGCGTTCAAGCGTCGGATCCTGGTCCTCGGCGCGGGCCCGCGCGCGGCCCGGCTGGAGGCGCTGGCGCGGACGGAAGGGGCGGGCTTCGCGATCGCCGGCTATGTCGGGATGAACGACGGCGCCCAGGCGGTCCCGCATTCGGTCAACCGCGACGACATCGCCAACCTCACCGCCCATGTCGTCCGGCTCCGGGTCTCCGAAGTGGTGCTCGCCCTCGAGGAAAGGCGCAACGCGCTTCCGCTCGCCGACCTGCTCCGGATCAAGACCACCGGGGTCCATGTCAACGAATTCTCCTCCTTCATCGAGCGCGAGACCGGGCGGGTCGATCTCGACAGCATCAATCCCAGCTGGCTGATCTTCTCGGACGGCTTCTCGTCCGGACGGCGGCTTTCGGCGGCGGGCAAGAGGCTGTTCGACATCATCGTGTCGGGCCTCATCCTAATCCTCTTCGCCCCGCTCATTCTCCTCACCGCGCTCGCGGTGAAGCTGGAAAGCAAGGGGCCGGCCTTCTTCCGGCAGCGCCGGGTGGGGCTCTACGGCCAGAGCTTCGAGCTGGTGAAGCTCCGCTCGATGCGCGAGGACGCGGAAGTCGGAGGCAAGGCGGTCTGGGCGCAGAAGGACGATCCCAGGGTGACGAGGGTCGGCTCGGTGATCCGAAAGCTGAGGATCGACGAGCTTCCCCAGGCCTGGACGGTGCTGACCGGCAAGATGAGCCTCGTCGGGCCTCGCCCCGAGCGCCCCCAGTTCGTCGCCGATCTCGAGGCGCGGCTTCCTTATTATGCGGAGCGCCATGTGGTGAAGCCGGGCATCACCGGCTGGGCCCAGATCAACTTCCCCTACGGAGCAAGCGTTGAGGACGCCCGCCAGAAGCTCGAGTTCGATTTATACTATGCCAAGAACTACACCCCGTTCCTCGACCTCCTGATCCTCCTCCAGACAATTCGGGTGGTATTGTTTCCGGAAGGGGCGCGATGATCGTCCTGCTCGGCTTCTGGGCCCATGCGCTCGCCGCCTTGCTCTACGGGGCGCTGGCCTTGTGGCAGCTTCGGCGGTGGAACGAGGACGGCTCCAACCGCCGGCTCGTCGCCGCCTTCGCGGTGACCTCGGCCTGGGCGATCTTCATCGCGCTGCAGGGGCCGCACAGCCTCGGCGCCGGAATCGCGGAGGCGGCGCGCAACTTCGCCTTCCTGGGATTCATGTACGCGATCGTCGGCCGGGCGGCGGACGAGCGCGGCCAGCAGGGCGTGAAGCCGGTCTACACCGTCGTCGCCGGAGTGATCGGGCTTCAGCTCACGCTGGCCGGAGTGACGCCCCAATTCGCCGGCAATTCGATCCTCTACGGCGCCCTGACCTCGACCCAGCAGGTGATCGGCCTCACCATCGCCGCCGGCTCGCTCGTCCTCGTCCACAATCTCTACGGCCAGGCGACCCACGAAAGCCGCTGGGGAATCCGCCTGCCGATGATCGCGCTCGCGGGCATGTGGGCCTACGACCTTCACCTCTATACGGTCGGCTGGCTGACCCGGGGGCCGGTCGACGACCTCTACGCCATGCGCGGCGCGATCCTCTCGATGCTGGTGCCTTTGTTCGCCCTTGCCAGCCGGCGCAACGCGCGCTGGCGGATGCAATTGTCGCGCGCGGCGACCTTCCAGTCGCTCTCGCTGATCGCGATCCTCGGCTATCTCATCCTGATGATGACGGCGAGCCGGGCGCTCGAGGCGGTCGGCGGCAATTGGGTCCGGATCGGCCAGGTCGGCCTGGTTTTCGCGATCACGGTCGCGGCGGTGATCCTGCTTCCGTCCGGTCGGATGCGGGCCTGGTCCCGGGTGATCGTCGCCAAGCATTTCTTCGAGCATCGCTACGATTATCGCGAGGAATGGCTTCGCTTCACCCGAACCGTCGGCGGCGACGCTCCGCTCGGCGAGCGCATCATCAAGGCGATCGCCGACATCGCCGAATCGCCCTCGGGACTCTTGCTCGTCCCGGAAAGCGGGCGCCTGAGCGTCGCCGCGCGGTGGAACTGGCGGGACGATCTGCCCGAGGCAAGCGCAGGCGATTCCGAGCTCATCCGTTTCGTCGAGACCAGCGGCCACGTCCTGGACTTCTCCAGCTTGAGCTCGGGCCTGCTCCGGACCGACGAAGCCGAAGTGCGCCTGCCCGCGCCTCTGGCCGGCCTCGACAGCCTTTGGGCCGGCGTCCCCCTCATCCACGGCGACCGGCTCGTCGGACTGGTCCTGCTCGAGCATCCGCTCGTCCGCCGGCCGCTCGACTGGGAGGATTTCGACCTGTTCCGGACGGTCGGCATCCAGGCCGCGAGCTATCTGGCCGAAGCCCATACCCAGGATGCGCTCGCCGACGCCCGGCGGTTCGACGAGTTCAACCGGCGCTTCGCCTTCATCATCCACGACGTCAAGAATCTGGTCAGCCAGCTGAGCCTCGTCGTCCGCAATGCGGAGCGGCATGCGGACAAGCCGGAGTTTCGCGAGGACATGATCGCGACCCTGCACAGCTCGGTCAAAAAGATGAACGACCTGCTCGCCCGTCTCCATCGCGGCGGCTGCAATGTCGAGGCCGAGCCCGTTCGGGCGATCCCGCTCGGGCTGGCGGTAGCGGCCGTGGCGGAGGTGAAGAGGCGGGTTCATGCGGTCGAAGTCGAAGGAGAGACGGCGCTTCCTACCCTCGCCGACCCCATCAGGCTCGAGCAGGCGCTCGGGCACCTTGTCCAGAACGCGATCGACGCGAGCCCCTACGGCGCGGCGGTCAGGATCAGGTGCGGCCGGCGGGGCCCGGAGTCCACGATCGAGATAATCGACCGGGGCGAGGGCATGTCGGCCGACTTCATCCGGACCCGCCTGTTCCAGCCCTTCGCCTCGACCAAGGACAGCGGCTTCGGGGTCGGAGCCTTCGAGGCGCGAAGCCTGATCGCGGCCATGGGCGGGCGCATCGAGGTCGACAGCCGCGAAGGCGAGGGGACCCGCTTCACTGTGTTTTTACCGCTGGGTGAGACCAGCGTTCTCGAGATCGAACGGTTGAGGGCATGAGCGTGGACACCAGGGCGAAACTGCTGATCGTCGAGGACGACGAGGGGCTTCAGCGGCAGCTTCGCTGGGCCTATGACGATTATGAGGTGCTTGTCGCCTCCAACCGCGACTCGGCGATCAACATGCTTCGCGCCGAGGAACCGCCCGTGGTCACTCTCGACCTCGGCCTTCCGCCGGACCCGAACGGAGTGACCGAAGGGTTCGCGACCCTCGAGACGATCCTCTCATTGAAGCCGGAGACCAAGGTGATCGTCGCCTCGGGCCACGGCGCCCGCGAAAGCGCGCTGAGAGCGATCGCGTCTGGCGCCTATGATTTCTACCAGAAGCCGGTCGATATCGACCAGCTCGGACTGATCGTCCGTCGCGCCTTCCAGCTCCACGGAATCGAGACCGAGAATCGCAAGCTCGAGGAACGGGTCGGCGAGGATCAGACCGTGCTCGGCACCATGATCACTTCGGCTCCGGAGATGCTGAAGGTCGCCCGGACGATCGAGCGGGTCGCCAATACCGGGGTTTCGGTGATGCTTCTGGGCGCGAGCGGCACCGGCAAGGAATTGCTCGCCCGAGGCCTTCACCAGGCCAGCAACCGCTCGGCGGGCGCCTTCGTCGCGATCAACTGCGCGGCGATCCCGGAAAACCTGCTCGAAGCCGAATTGTTCGGCTACGAGAAGGGCGCATTCACCGGTGCGATCAAGACGACCGAGGGCAAAATCGAGCTCGCCCATGGCGGAACGCTCTTCCTCGACGAGGTCGGCGACATTCCGCTGCCGCTCCAGGTCAAGCTGCTTCGATTCATCCAGGAAAGGGTGATCGAGCGGATCGGGGGTCGCAAGCCGATCGCCGTCGACACGAGGATCGTCAGCGCCACCCACCAGGACCTGCCGCAGATGATCAAGGCCGGCAGCTTCCGCGAGGACCTCTATTACCGCCTCGCCGAGATCGTCGTCCGGATCCCGAGCCTCGCCGAGCGGCACGGCGATTCGGTTCTTCTCGCCAAGCATTTCCTTCACCGCTTCGCCCGCGAGATGAACCCGCAGGTCAAGGGCCTCAGCCCCGGCGCCCTGGCCGCGATCGACGAATGGCCGTGGCCCGGCAATGTCCGCGAGCTCGAGAACCGGATGAAGCGGGCGGTGATTATGGCCGACGGCAAGCTGGTGACGGCGGAGGATCTCGATCTCGAGGCGCGAACCGAGGCGGCGCTTCCGGTCAACCTCAAGTCGGCGCGCGAGCTGGCCGACCGGCGGGCGATCCGCCAGGCTTTGGCCCGGACCGAGAACAATATCTCGAGCTCGGCCAAGCTGCTCGGGATCAGCCGCCCGACGCTCTACGACCTCATGAAGCAATACGACCTCCAGCCGTGAGCACCCGCGCCGTCTTGACCGCCCTGCTTCTGCTCGGCGCCGCCGCCTGCTCCGATACGGGGCCGAAATCGGCCGACCAAGCCTATAAGCGCGGCCTGGATGCGCTGGCGCAGGGGCAGCCGCGGACGGCGCGGATCGAGTTCCTGAACGCGATCAAGGCCGCTCCGGAGAACAAGGACCTGCGGCTGGCCCAGGCCCGCACCTATCTGCTCCTGGGGCAGGGCGGGGCGGCCGAAGCCGAGCTGAAGCGGGCAAACGCGCTCGGGGTCGCCGAGAGCGAAACCGGGCATCTGATGGCCCATGCCTTGCTGCTGCAGAGGCAGGCGGAGCGCGCGGCGGCCGAAGCGCTCAAGGCGGGCCCCGCTCACTCGGCCTATGCGGATCGAATCCTCGGCCAGGCCCATCAGCTCATGGGCAAGCCCGAAGAGGCGGCGGCGGCCTTCGACCGGGCGCTGGCGGCGGCTCCGGGCGACGGCGCGCTGTGGACGGCAATCGCCGACTTCCGCCGAGCCACCGGCGAGACCGCCGGAGCCATCCAGGCCGCCGACCGGGCCGTCGCGCTCCAGCCGCGGAACGTCGAGGCGCTGAGGCTGAGGGGCGAGCTCACCCGGAGCCAATATGGCCTCGCGGCAGCCATGCCGTGGTTCGACCGGGCTCTGGAGATCGACCCCGGTTATGTCCCCGTCCTGATCGAACGCGCCGCCACCCTGGGCGATCTCGGCCGGACCCGCGAGATGCTGGCCGACACCCGGCGGATCCTCGGCATTTCCGAGAACAACCCTTCCGCTTATTATCTCCAGGCGGTGCTCGCCGCCCGAGGCCGCGACTATGCGCTGGCGCGAAGCCTCTACCGCCGGACCGGCGGCGCGTTCGACAATCGCCCGGCGGCGATGCTTCTGGCGGGCACGATCGAGCTCGGCACCGGCAATTCGGCGCTGGCGATGGGTCCGCTGAAACGGCTGCTGAAGGCGCAGCCCGGCAATATCAAGGCCCGACGGCTGCTCGGCTCCGCCCAATGGCAGAGCGGGGACGCGCGGGCCGCGGTCGCGACACTGCTTCCGCTCGCCGACCGGGCCGACTCGGACGCCTACACCCTCAGCATCATCGGCAAGGCCTTCGCCCGGCTCGGCGACGAGGCGGCGGCGACCCGCTATCTCGGCCGGGCCACGGCGCCGCGCCCGTCCGCCACCGCCCCGCTCGACGATCCGCTCGGCGA
>JBAWCC010000059.1:0-11173 GCA_049590095.1 Allosphingosinicella sp.
GATTTATGCGGCTTTGAAGTGAACCCCCCTCCCTGGAAGGGAGGGGTTGGGGGTGGGTAGGCGAGCGAAGCGAGACTTCCTGCTGAGTTCCGAGTTTCGGCCGCCTTCGGCGGACCCACCCCTAACCCCTCCCTTTCAGGGAGGGGAATGAGAGGGCATAAAGCCCCCATGAACCCGCAGCTCCAGCCCCGCCCGCGCCCGCTCCTCCCCGGCGAGGCCGCGCCCTGGTTCCGGGCCAAGGCGATCGGGGGAAGCGACAATTACGTCTTCGACACCGCCGCCGGGCGCTACATCCTCTTGCTCTTCTTCGGCCGGGCGACGGATCCGGGAGCCACGGAGGCTCTGGCCTGCGTCGCCCGCCATCGCGCCCTTTTCGACGACGGCCAGGCCTGCTTCTTCGGAGTGACCTGCGATCCGGACGACGAGGCAGGCGGCCGGGTGGCGCAGCAGATTCCGGGCATCCGCTTCTTCCTCGACCCCGACGGCGGGCTCGCCAATCTCTATGGAGCGGGAGCGCCGGAGCGGCGGCACTGGCTTCTGGTCGATCCGATGCTTCGAGCGGTCGGCGCCTTTCCGCTGGAGGCGGGCGAGGCCGCCGTCGCCGCACTGAAAAAAGCCGCGGCGCATATGCCGCTGCCCGACTGGGCGCCGGTGCTGATGGCGCCCAACATCCTCGAGCCCGCCCTGTGCGAGCGCCTCGTCGCATATCACCGGGAGACCGGCGGCGAGCCTTCGGGCTTCATGCGCGAGGTGGGGGGCAAGACCGTCCTGCTCACCGACCCCCAGCACAAGATGCGGCGCGACCGCGAAATTGCCGACGAGACCTTGTGCGGCATCCTGCGCGCCAGGATCGTCGCGAGGCTGGTGCCGATGGTGAAGCGGAGCTTCCAGTTCGAGGTGACGAGGATGGAGCGCTATATCGTCGGCGCCTATCCGGCGGGAGAGGGCCATTTCCGGCCGCACCGGGACAATACGACCCGGGGAACCGCCCACCGCCGCTTCGCGGTGACGATCAACCTCAACTCGGGCGATTATGAAGGCGGCGACCTTCGCTTTCCCGAATATGGGCAGCGCAGCTATCGGGCGCCGACCGGAGGCGCGATGGTCTTCTCATGCTCGCTGCTCCACGAAGCGACCCCGGTTACAAGCGGCACCCGCTACGCCTTTTTGCCCTTCCTCTACGACGATGCGGCCGCCAGGCTGCGGGAGGAGAACAATCCCCACCTGGGGGAGGGGGTCGGGGCGTATAGAGCGGGGTAGCTATCCTCCCTGCGAGCGAAGCTCGTGGGGAGGGGGACCACCCGAAGGGTGGTGGAGGGGTAATTGGCTCGGAGGAGGAGGTTCGCGATCGAGCCTCCATCCGTCACGGCAGCTACCCCTCCACCATGCTTCGCATGGTCCCCCTCCCCACCGCTTCGCGGTAGGGAGGCAAGGGGTCGCTTACCCCCCGCTGCTCTGATTATGCCTGCCTCCGGGGTCGGTGATTCCGTCCAGCGCTACCGAGGCGGCTTCGCTCTGCTCGGATCGGCTGATGTCGCCGAGCGAGACGATTCCAACGAGGCGATCGTCGTCGCGGCTGAGCACCGGCATCCGCCGGACCTGGGCGTCGCCCATCTTGATCGCGACCGCTTCGACCTCCTCGTCCTCGAAGCAGAAGAGGACGTCGCCGGACATGATCTCGCTGACCGGCGTATCGGGCCCGCGTCCTTCGGCGACCGCGCGAACCGCGATGTCGCGGTCGGTGACGAGGCCGACGAGCTTGTCGCCTTCGCTGACCGGCATGATCCCGGAATCGGCCCGAAGCATGAATTGCGCGGCCTCGCGGATCGGCTGGTCGGGGGCGACGATCTCGATGTCGCGGGTCATGCATTCGGCGATCTTCATTGCGGCTCTCCTTCTGGGGGGTTCGAGCCGATGAACCGGCGGGGAGGTGCCGCCGTTCCCGATCCGGGCCGAGCCCGGCGCGGCCCGGTCACGGCCTAGCGAGTCGGATCGCGCTGGAAGACTGGTTGTTTCCCGGCGAAAGCCGGGATCCAGTTGCACCGGCAGAGCCGCTGGGCCCCGGCCTTCGCCGGGGAACACTCTACTCCTTCGCCTTCGGGACGATGTCGATCTCGAACAGCTTCGCCCAGTTCTTGCCGGTGACGAACAATCGGTCGCCCTTCTTGTCGTAGGCGATTCCGTTGAGGACCGCGTCCGGATCGCCATTGGCGTTCTCCACCGCCAATTGGGAAAGGTCGATCCAACCCTTCACCGCCCCGCTCTTCGGGTCGATCCGGGCGATCCGGCGGCCCATCCAGACGTTGGCGAAAATCTCGCCTTTCACATATTCGAGCTCGTTCAGCCGCTCGACCGGCTGGCCCTTGAAGGTGACCGCCACCTGCTTCTTCTCCTGCATGGTCGCCGGATCGAAGAAGCGCAGCTTGTCGGTGCCGTCGCTCATGATGATGCTCTTGCCGTCCTGGGTCAGGCCCCAGCCCTCGCCGGAATAGCGGAACTGCCCCTTCGGCTTGAAATCGGCCCGGTTCCAGCGGAAGCCGATCCCGTCCTGCCACGTCAGGCTGAGCAGGTCGGGACCCCAGTTCACCAGGCCCTCCCCGAAATATTGCGGGGGGATGGAGACCGAGCGGAGCACCTGGCCGTCCTCCAGCCGGACCTCGCGGACCGTCGACTGGCGATTGAGCCCGGTACTCTCGTAGAGCTTGCCGTCGAGATAGAGGAGGCCCTGGGTGAAGGCGGCTGGATCGTGCGGATATTCCTTGACGATCCGGTAGCCGTCGACGGGCGGCTCGGCCGTGGCCGAGGCTCCGCACGAGGCCAGGGCGAAGAGGAGAAAAGTGAGGGGTCGTTTCATCATGGCCTGTTCATCGTGAGGAGGTCGTAGGAAGCGACCACCTCGTCCTTCTGGTTGAACACATAGACGGCCCAGCGAACCTCGCCCATCTCCTCGTTGCGGACGCTCTTCGATTTGACGGTCAGCTCGACCCGCATGGAGTCGCCCGGGTAGAGCGGCGTCTGGAAGCGAAGGCCCTCGAGTCCGGTATTGGCGAGCACCGGCCCCGGATCGGGATCGACGAACAGCCCGGCCGCGAAGCTCAGAATGAGATAGCCGTGGGCGACCCTTCCGTCGAAGATCGGGTTCGCCTTCGCCGCCTCCTCGTCCATATGGGCGTAGAAATTGTCGCCGGTGAAGGCCGCGAAATGCTCGATATCGTCGAGGCTGACGGTTCGGCTCGCGGTCTTCAGGGTGTAGCCGATCTCCAGCTCGGAGATCCGCTTCCTGAACGGGTGACGCTCGCCCTCCGGCTTGGGCGCTCCGGGCAGCCACTGCTTGACGACGCTGGAGAGCGCCGCGGGCGCGCCCTGCAGTGCGGTGCGCTGCATGTAATGGGCTACGCCCCTTATCCCGCCCATTTCCTCGCCGCCGCCGGCCCGGCCTGGGCCGCCATGGACGAGGACCGGGAGGGGGGAGCCGTGGCCGGTCGATTCCTTCGCGCTGGTCCGGTCGAGGATGAGCATTCGGCCGTGATAGGCGCCGGCGCCGAGAACGAACTCCTCCGCGACCCGCGGGTCGAAAGTGAAGAGCGACAGCGCGAGGCTGCCCATTCCCCGGTTGGCGAGCGCGATCGAGTCGGCGAGGTCGCGATAGGGCATGATCGTCGACACCGGACCGAATGCCTCGACGTCGTGGACCGAGTCCGATCCCCAGGGGTCGTCGGAGCGGAGCAGGATCGGCGAGATGAAGGCGCCTTTGCCCTCGACCGGCGAGCGATCCGGATCGCCCGAGACGATCCGCGCCGATCTGGCGAGCTCCGCCACCGCCTCGCGGACCGAGCGGAGCTGGGAGCTGCTGGCGAGGGCGCCCATGGTGACGCCCTCCTCGCGGGGGTTGCCGATCCTGGCCTTGCCGAGCCGCTCGATCAGCGCCGCCTGCACGGCGTCGAGATGCTCGGCCGGGGCAATGGCGCGGCGGATGGCGGTGCATTTCTGCCCGGCCTTGACCGTCATCTCGCGCGCCACTTCCTTGATGAAGAGGTCGAATTCGGGAGTCCCCGGCCCGGCGTCGGGACCCAGAACGGAAGCGTTGAGGCTGTCGCGCTCGGCGATGAAGCGGACGCTTTCGCGGGCGATGACCGGATGGGTCTGGAGCTTCATCGCGGTCTGGGCCGAGCCGGTGAAGCTGACCACGTCCTGAAGCGTGAGATGGTCGAACAGGTCGCCGACCCCGCCCATGATCAGCTGAAGCGCTCCGGGCGGCAGAATATCGGCCTCGATCATGATCCGGAACGCGGCCTCGGCCAGATAGCCGGTCGAGGAGGCCGGCTTCACGATCGCGGGGACTCCGGCGAGGAGGGTGGGGCCGAGCTTCTCGAGCATTCCCCAGACCGGGAAGTTGAAGGCGTTGATGTGGACCGCGACGCCCTGGAGCGAGGTGTAGACGTGCTGGCCGACGAAGCTGCCGCCCCTGGACAAAGGCTCGGTCTGACCGTCGATCAGGATTCGCCCGTTGGGAAGCTCGCGGCGGCCTTTGGAGGAGAATGAGAAGAGCGTGCCCGCCCCGCCCTCGATGTCGATCCAGCCGTCGGTCCGGGTGGCGCCGGTTTCATAGTTGAGCTCGTACAGCTCCTCCTTGCGGACCATGATCGCATTGGCGAGGGCTTTCAACATGTGCGCCCGCTCATGGAAGGTGAGACGGCGGAGCGCGGGGCCGCCGACCGTTCTGGCATGGTCGAGCATCGCCTCGAAATCGAGGCCGCCGCTTCCGGTCTCGGCCACCACTTCGCCGGTCACCGCGCTCTCGACGGGGGCGAGGCCGCTTTCGGCGCCATACCATCGGTCCTGGGCGTAGTTGAGCAGCTTCAGAGTTTTCATATCTGGTTTCCCGTCATGCTGAACTTGTTTCAGCATCCAGTTTGGAGAAGGTCGCGACTGTCACAAAGCTGGACCCTGAAACAAGTTCAGGGTGACGGCGGTGAGCGACGGATGATTCACTTCCCCGTGAAATTCGGCTTCCTTTTATCCACGAATGCCGCGACTCCTTCCCGATAATCGTCGCCGAAGCCGAGCTCGCGCATCGAGTCGCGCTGGAGGTCGAGTTCCTCGTCGAGGCTGTGGCCCCAGCTCTCGCGGATCATTTTCTTGATCCGGGCCAGACCCCTGGTCGGCGCCTCGGCGAAGCGGGCGGCGAGGGCGTCGACTTCCTCGTCGAGCCTGTCGTCGTCGACCGCCTTCCAGATCAGGCCCCATTCGGCCGCTTTCTCCGCCGGCAGCGGTTCGGCGGTGAGGGCGAGGCCGAGCGCCCGGGCCTGGCCGACGAGGCGGGGGAGAACCCAGGTGCCGCCGCTGTCGGGGATCAGGCCGATCGAGGCGAAGGACTGGATGAACTTCGCCGATTTGCCGGCGATGACGATGTCGCAGGCCAGAGCGATATTCGCGCCGGCGCCCGCGGCCACGCCGTTGACCCGGGCGATCACGGGGAAGGGGAGGCCGGTGAGCGTCCGGACCAAGGGGTTGTAGCGCTTCTCGACCGACTCGCCGAGGTCGACCGACTGGCCCGGGGCCACTGCCCGGTCGCCCAGGTCCTGCCCGGCGCAGAAGCCTCGGCCGGCGCCGGTCAGCACCAGGACCCGGGCGCCTTCCAGCTTCGAGAGGGCGTCCGCCACCTCCTCGTGCATCTCGACGGTAAAGCTGTTGAGCCGGTCCGGCCGGTTGAGGGTCAGCCGGTCGATCCCGCCTTGGTTCGAAAAGTCGATGGTGCGGTAGGTCATGGCCGCGGCTTTAGACGGCCTTGCTCCCCGGCGAAAGCCGGGGCCCAGTAATGCGCCGGAGCTGGGTCCCGGCCGCCGGCAAGCCGGGAGGTGCGGGGAATCGTGTTCATCTTGCGACAAGGTGGGTTTGTTATAAAGTCACAAGCGCCTATGTCCGGCCGCGACAGGGGATTTTTCGGCAGTGCCGGATTTGGATCAGATTCCAACGCTATGAGCCGTCTGCTCACTCTGATGATGGTCTTCGTGCTGGTGCTGGCTCACGGCTCGTCCGTGGCGGCCGCCATTTGCCGTCACCAGGACGGCGTCGCCCATGCCGCCGCCCTGCAGAGCGAGGATCCCGGAATTTCGGCGGCGGCCTATGACGAGGAAACCGCCGGCAAGGCGGCCTCCCGGATGGGGGCGCCGGCGGAGGCCGGTTCGGCCACCTTCCCTTCGGATATGCTGCCGACACCCGGGCTCCAGGTCCCGTTCCGGGTGAGGGAAAGAGTGGAACGGAGCCCGGCCGACGCCCCGGTGCTGATCGGCGCCTCGGTCCGTCCCCTGCTGGAGCCCCCTTCGGCCTGAGCTCCGACGTGCCGACAGGCATGTTCCGGCCGCTGCGAACCCCGGGCGGCCCAGCCAGCTCAGCCGCGCGTGCCGGTCACGCGCAATCCAATTTCGAATGGAAATCCCTATGCTCCGCTCCGTCCTCATGGCAGGCGCCGCCACGGCCCTGCTTCCCACCGCCGTATTCGGGCAAGGCGTGGCCGCCGACCTCCCAGCCGACGAGGCCGCCGCCGTCCCGCCTGCCACCTCGGCGCCGGCGAGAAACGTTGCTCCGCACGCCGACCATACCCAGGACATCATCATCACCGGCTTCGCTCGCAACCGGGATGAGCTTCTGTCGGGCACTTCGGTCGTTTCCGGCGCCGAACTCGCCCGCGAGCTTCGCCCCACGATCGGCGAAACCCTGGCCCGCCAGCCGGGCGTTTCGGCGACCTCGTTCGGCCCCAATGCCTCCCGGCCCGTCCTTCGCGGCTTCCAGGGCGAGCGGGTGCGGATCCTGACCGACGGCATCGGTAGCCTCGACGCCTCCAACACCAGCGTCGACCACGCCGTCGCCATCAACCCCCTCACCGCCGACCGGATCGAGGTCCTGCGCGGGCCGTCCGCGCTCCTTTTCGGCTCGGCGGCGATCGGCGGAGTCGTCAACGTCATCGATTCCCGAATCCCCCGCCGGGTCCCCGACGAGGGCGTCCATGTCGCCGGCATTCTCACCTACGGCTCGGCCGCCGACGAACGATCGGCCAATGCCACGATCGACGTCCCGATCGCCGAAAAGTGGGTGATCCACGCCGACGGCAATTACAGCAGATCGAACGATCTGAGAATCGGGGGCTTCGTCCTCTCCCGCGAGCTTCGAGCCGAGGCCGCGGCGAGCGACGACCCGGAGATCCGGGCGCTGGCGCAGCTGAAAGGCCGCCTTCCCAACACGGCAGCGGAGACTTCGGACGTGGCGCTGGGCGTGGCCTATGTCGACGGCGACAACAATTTCGGCTTCTCGGTCAACCGCTACGACAGCCTCTACGGAGTCCCGGTCCGAGTCTCGCTCGAGCCCGGGGCCGAAGGCGAGGCGCCGCGGATCGACGTCCGCCAGAACCGAGCCGACGTCCGGGCCGAGATCGACGGAGGTTCCGGCTTCGTCGACTCCGTCCGCTTCCGCGCCGGCTATTCCGATTATCGCCACGACGAGCTCGAGGAGACGGGAAAGATCGGCACCACCTTCCTCACCAAGGGACTGGAAGGGCGCCTGGAAGTGGTCCAGTCGAAGCGAAACGGCCGGGGCGGCGGCTTCGGAGTGCAATATTTCCGGCGCCACCTCGACGTGATCGGCGAGGAAAAGTTCCTGCCGGAGAACCGCACCTCGCAATTCGGGATCTTCGCGCTCCAGAATTACGAAAGGGGACCGTTCAGGGCCGAGGCCGGGGCCCGCTACGAGCGGCAGAGCGTGAGCGCGGAGGCCGATCCCGATCTCGGCACCGCGGCGATGAAGCGCGGCTTCGACGCTTTCTCTGGGTCGCTGGGCGCCAGTTATGCGCTTGCCGAGGGCATCCGTTTCGGGCTCAACGGCTCGCACACCCAGCGCGCCCCGTCGGCCGAGGAGCTGTTCGCCAACGGGCCCCATGCCGGAACCCAGACGTTCGAGATCGGCGACCCCGATCTCGCCAAGGAGAAGAGCTGGGGCGTGGAAGCGACGTTCAGTGCCGAGGGCGACGGCTACAGCCTGTCGGCCTCCGTCTTCCGCAGCTGGTTCGACGATTACATCTTCGAGCGGCGGACCGGAGCGATCGAGGACGATCTGCCGGTCTTCCGGATCAGCCAGGCCGATGCCCGCTACTCGGGGGTCGAGCTGGAAGCTTCCGTGCGGCTGGCGCGCATAAGCGGGGTGACGTTCGTCGCCGACACCGTCGCGGATTATGTGCGGGCGACGATCGTGGGCGCCGGCCCGGCGCCGCGGATCCCGCCGTTCAGGCTGATGGGCGGGCTCGAAGCCCAGGCGGACCGGGTCCAGGGCAGGATCGAAATGGAATGGACGTCGGCGCAGGACCGGCTCGCCGAATTCGAGACCCGTACCCGCGGCTTCACCCTCGTCAACGCCTCGGTCCAGTTCAAGCCGCTCAGGAACAACTCGAATACGAGCGTCACGCTCGCCGCGAACAACATCTTCGACGTCGACGCCCGGCGCCATGCCAGCTTCCTGAAGGACGTCGCGCCGCTCGCCGGACGGGACATCAGGCTGACGGCGCGGTTGAACTTTTGATCTCGTCATTGCGAGGAGCGACGCGACGCGGCAATCCAGCCGGGTTGGCAACGAACTCCGGGCTGGATTGCTTCGCTTCGCTCGCAATGACGAGGGAATCGGTCGCACGGAGAGAACGGCTCATCGAAAACGCTCGTTTTTAAGGTAGCGGCAAGGCTCTTTCCCGTATGATGATTCCATTGTGGGATAAGGGGTTAGAGGGGCCAGCTATGGTATCGCGTCGCCAGATCATCGAAGACTCGAGCCGGATCGCTCGAGGGGCCGCGATTGTCGGCATCGCCGCTATCGGCCTGGCCACCGCGGCGCTCGCCCAGGGGCAGCCGCGCGGCGGCACGGCGTCGGCGACATCGTTCCCAAGCGTCGTCCGGGGTTACACCGCCCCCACGCCCGGCGTGCCGGCGGCGACGTCGCAGGAAGCGGCCGCCCGGCGGATCCTCGAAGGCCAGGTGCGAGCGCTCGGCCAAGCGTTCAACGGCGACATCGGGATCGCGGTGCGCGACGTGCAGAGCGGCTGGACGACCAGCTATGACGGCGACACCTATTTCCCGCAGCAGAGCGTCAGCAAATTCTGGGTGGCCCTCGCGGCCCTCGACAAGGCCGACCGGGGCGAGTTGAACCTCGGCGCGCCGGTCACCGTTCGCCGCGGCGACATGACCCTCTTTCACCAGCCCATCTCCGCCCAGCTCGGAGCGAAGGGCTACAACACGACCCTCGACACGCTCCTGTATCGGGCGATCACCCAGAGCGACAATACCTGCAACGACTTCGTGATGTGGAAGGCGGGCGGGCCTGGCGCTGTCCGCAATTTCCTGGATTCGCGCAAAATAGAGGGCATCCGCTTCGGGCCGGGCGAGCGGCTTCTGCAGAGCCGTATCGCGGGCATGGAGTGGAAGCAGAGCTACGCTTACAACGGCGGCTTCTACAAAGCCCGGGCGGCGGTGCCCGCCTCGCAGCGCCGGGCCGCGTTCGAGCGCTACATCAAGGATCCGATGGACGGTGCGACCCCCAACGGGATCGTCGAGGCTCTGGCGCGGCTGAAGAAAGGCGAGCTGCTGTCGCCGGCCTCAACCCGGAAAATGCTCTCGATGATGGGCAACACCCGGACGGGGCCCCAGCGGTTGAAGGGCGGCCTCTCGGCCGGCTGGAAGCTCGCCCACAAGACCGGCACGGGCCAGGTGCTCGGCGGCGAGCAGGCGGGCTATAACGACATCGGAATCGTCACCGGGCCGGACGGGCGCTCCTACGCGGTGGCGGTGATGATCCGCCGCACCTCGGCGCCGCTCGCCCACCGGATGGCGGCGATGCAGAATACGGTCCGCGCGGTGATCAGCTTCGACCAGAATATGACCACCTACGGAATGGCGCGCTACGGGGCCGGAGCCGACCAGGGGAGCAGGTAGCCTCTCCGTCGCCCCAGCGAAGGCTGGGGACCCAGCGGGTGAAAAGTGCGGCGCCTTTCACCCACCGGGATCCCAGCCTTCGCTGGGGCGACGACGTCAGGCGTCGTAATCCACTTCCAGGCCTTCCCCCTTGGGCACCGACTGGCAGGTCAGGACATAGCCCGCCGCCACTTCCTCGTCCGTCAGGCCGTAGCGGGCCGCCATCTCGACCTCGCCCGACACGACCCGAGCCCTGCAGGTGGCGCAGACTCCCGCCTTGCAGGCGAAGGGAGCGGGGAGGCCGGCGAGGCGGGCGCTGTCGAGGATGTTGCCGGCCTCGGCGCTGAACGGGACCCGGCGCTTGCGGCCGTCGAGGGTGACCAGGATGGTCCGGCCCTCCGCGTCCCTCGACATCTCCTTCAACTGCGCCGCGAGCGCCTCCGGCGGCCGATCCGCGGTGAAGCGCTCGAGATGGATCCGGTCCCTTGGAATCTCGCTGTCGCAGAGCGCCTCCTCGGCTGCATCCATCATCGGGCCCGGGCCGCAGATGAAGAAGGCGGCGACCTCCGAAGGCTCGACCAGGCTGGTCAGGATCTCGCCGCATTTGGCCCGGTCGAGCATTCCGTTGAACAGCTCGATATCCTCCGATTCCTCGGCGAGGAAATGATGGACCTCGAGCCGGCCCATGTAGCGGTTCTTGAGGCGCCCGAGGGCGTCGAGGAAGATGACCGACTGGCTGTCGCGATTGCCGTAGAAGAGGATGAAGCGGCTCTCCGGCTCCTCGATCATCGCCGTCTTGAGAAGCGAGAAGACCGGAGTGATTCCGGAGCCGCCCGCGAAGCCGACGTAGAGGTTGCGGGCGTCGGGCCTGAAATCGTGGGTGAAGCTTCCATGCGGGGGCATCACGTCCAGGTTGTCGCCGGGCTTCAGATTGTCGTTCGCCCAGTTGGAGAAGAGGCCGCCGGCGATCCGCTTCACCGTCACCTTGAGCTCGCCCTCGGACGGAGCCACGCAGAGCGAATAGTTGCGCCGCACCTCCTCGCCGCCGATCTCAGCCCTGAGGGTGACATGCTGGCCCGGCTTGAAGCGATAGGCCTCAGCCAGCTCGGGCGGAATTTCGAAGCGGATCGAGCTCGAGTCCGCCGTCTCGGCGATCACTTCCGCCACCTTCAGCCTGTGGAAGTTGACGCTCATCCGACGCTCCGTTCCCCGGCGAAGGCCGGGGC
>JBAWCC010000060.1:0-8749 GCA_049590095.1 Allosphingosinicella sp.
TTGCTTCGCTGCGCTCGCAATGACGGGGGAGCGTTCATGGCGCCTTGCCCGCGCCCGCGCCACGAGGCCCCGGCGTGGCGTTGCCGGCGCCGGCGACCCGCACCTTCATCCCCTCCGCCAGCTTGACCACGCCTTCCGTCACAACCTTCTGCCCCGGCTTCAGCCCCTCGAGTATCTCGACCCGGCCGGCGCTTCGAAGGCCCGTCCTGACCGCCGTCCGCCGGGCCGTGCCGGCCCCGTCCAGGATATAGACGAATCGGGAATCGCCTTCTCCTACAATCGCAAGCTCGGGGACCGAGAGGCCGAGCCTGGGCGACGATTCGATGACCACGGTGAGCAGCATTCCGGGCTTCAGCTTGTTGTCGGTATTGGGAAGCTGGGCGCGAACCATGACGGAGCGGGTATTGGGATCGATCACCGGATCGACATTGGCGATCCGGCCGCGAAAGGGCTGGTCCGGATAGGCCGCGGAAGTTGCCGCGATGGTGAGGCCCGGGCGGAGGGTGGAGAGCAGGGTTTCGGGCACGGGAAAGTCGAGCTTGATCGTCGAGATGTCGCTGATCGTCGCGATCGGGGTTCCGCTGCTCACCACCGCACCGGGCGAGATGGTTCGGAGCGAGGCGTAGCCGGAGAAGGGCGCGGTGATCACCCGTTCGGAGATCGAGGCCCGGGCCCCGGAGGCCTGCGCCCTCGCGCCCGCGGCGGCGGCATTCTGCACGTCGAGCTGCGACTGGGTGGCGAAGCCGCGCTCCTTGAGGGTCTGGATCCGGCCGAGCTGCTGCTGCGCCTCGCGCTGGCGCGCCTGGGCCTCGGCGAGCTGGGCGGCCTCCACGCCCTGGGCGAGGACCGCGACGATCTGGCCCCGTCGGACGAAGGCGCCGTCGTCGAAGCCCAACCGCACCAGCCGCTCGGTGACCGGGGCCGACAAGGTCACCTGCTCGTTGGCCCGGGCGGTCCCGACCGCCTCGATCGTCTCGACGAATCGGATGGTGGTGGCGGGCTCCACCTTGACCACGGGCGGCGGCCGGCTCTTGCCCTTGTCCTCGGCGCCCGCGCCTCCGCAGGCGGCCGCAAGTCCCAGAAGGACAAGGGAAAAGGTCAGCTTGAGGGTGCGCATGGCGTGGCCGCTAGCCTGCGGCTCCCGCCCTATCAAGCGCGCTGTGCAGCGAGTAGGAACTCTTTATTCCCTTCAGGACCAGTGATCGGGCTCTCGACGAGCCCGGCCACTTTCCACCCCTGCCCTTCGACCCATAGCCGCGCATTGGCGCAGACTCTAGAGTGGATTTCGGGGTCCCTGACGACTCCGCCCTTGCCGATCTCGCCCCGCTCCGCCTCGAATTGCGGCTTCACGAGGGCGACCAGGCGGCCGCCGGGCTTCGCAAAGCCAAGGGCGGTATCGAGCACCTTGGCGAGCGAGATGAAGCTCGCGTCGCAAACGACGATGTCGACCGGCTCAGTCACCACCGCGTCCGTCAGGTAGCGCGCGTTGGTCTTCTCGTGGACGACGACCCGCGGATCCTGCCTGAGCTTCCAGGCGAGCTGGTTGGTGCCGACATCGACCGCGAACACCTTCGCCGCCCCCTTCTGGAGAAGCACGTCGGTAAAGCCCCCGGTCGACGAGCCCACGTCGAGCGCCACCGCCCCCGTCACGTCCCACCCGAAATGCCCGAGCGCATGCGCCAGCTTGATCCCGCCCCGCGAAACCCAGGGATGCTCCTTCCCCCGGACTTCGAGCGGCGCATCCCCGGCCAGCGCCTGCCCCGCCTTCTCAATCTTCCGCTCGCCGCTGAACACCAGTCCCGCCAGGATCAACGCCTGAGCCTTGGCCCGGCTCTCCACGAGGCCGCGATCGACGAGCATCTGATCGGCGCGCGATTTCATCACTCAGAGTCCTGGCCGAGGCTGATTCACTCGAAGGGTCGAAGAAGCGATGTCCACATGATTGTTCACGACCCGCTTCAGTCCTTCGCGAAAAGTGGGTGCGCCAAAATTCATAAGCAGCCCGAGAGGCTGCTTGGTCAACCTCAGGTAAGTGAGCAACTGCTTCCCATGAACCGGCGCGAAGCGCTCAACCGACTTCACCTCGATGATAAGAGTTCCTTCCACGAGAAGATCAGCCCGGAACCCTTCGCGCAGAAGCATGCCATCATATTCGATGTCGATAAGCTTCTGCCGCTGCACGGCGACACCCCGCCGAACCAGACTGGCCTCCAAGACCGCCTCATAGACCGATTCCAAAAGGCCAGGCCCCAGAACTCGATGGATATGGAGTCCGCAATCGACAGCCAGCCTCGCGCACGTTTCGACGTCGGTCATATACCCTCCATTGCAATGCCCCTCGATTTCCGGCGGAGCGTTTCGGTGGAGCGCGGCAGTCCGGACAGCTGCAGACCCCTTCGCGTTCTTCGCGTACCTTCGCGTGAATCCAAAAAGTAGATGGGCTCACGCGAAGGTACGCGAAGCACGCGAAGGAGCAGGTCCTGCCCCTCATTGCGGACTGTCGGGGAGGGGCCTCGGAATCAGCTCACTGCGTGGGCAACAGGCCTGCGGCCGGCCAACAGTGAGTTGCAGAAAATGCAACTGGATATGTCTACCTTTGCAGTTGAGAAAAGCCCCTTCCCTTGCGACATGCGTCCCCGGAGCCGTACTGCTCCAGGTTTGAAGGAAGTTGAAATGCGTATCGTGGAAACCGGCGCGGCGGGCATCATCGCCATCGCCAGCCAGATCCTGATGGTCGCCGTCGTCCTGCTCTAAGGGCGCGCCGATCGAGGACCTATGCAAGCCGCCGGATTTCCGGCGGCTTTTGCATGTCTAGGCCCGCGCGCCTTCCACCACTCCGGCGCTGTTGTGCCGAAGCGCCTTCAGCACGGCGTCGACGATCCCCTCCGCGTCCAGCCCGGCTTCGGCGATCTGCTTCTCGGGCTTGTCCTGGTCCTGGAAGCGGTCGGGGAGACGGAGGGTTCGCAGCTTGAGGCCGCCGTCGATCAGGCCGGCGTCGCTGGCCATGGTGAGGACGTGGGCGCCGAATCCGCCGATCGAGGCTTCCTCGACCGTCACCGCCACCTCGTGGCTGGTCAGCAGCCGGCGGATCAATGCCTCGTCGAGGGGCTTGGCGAAGCGGAGGTCGGCGACGGTGGTCGAAAGGCCGCGGCCTTCGAGCGCGTCGGCGGCCTTCAGTGCCTCCTGAAGCCGGGTGCCGAGCGAGAGGATCGCGACCTTCTTGCCTTCGCGGACGATCCGGCCCTTGCCGATCTCCAGCCGCTCGGGGACGTCCGGCAGCGGAATGCCGACGCCGTTGCCGCGCGGGTAGCGGACCGCGCTCGGGCCGTCGTCGTAGAGCGCCATGGTGTGGGTCATGTGGACGAGCTCGACCTCGTCGGCGGCGGCCATCACCACGAAATTCGGCAGGGTGCACAAATAAGCGAGGTCGAAGCTTCCGGCATGGGTGGCGCCGTCGGCGCCGACCAGCCCGGCCCGGTCCATGGCGAAGCGGACCGGAAGGTTCTGGATGGCGACGTCGTGGACGACCTGGTCGTAGGCGCGCTGGAGGAAGGTCGAATAGATGGCGCAGAACGGGCGATAACCCTGGGCGGCGAGGCCGGCGGCGAAGGTGACGGCGTGCTGCTCGGCGATTCCGACGTCGAACATCCGGTCGGGAAAGAGGGATCCGAACTTGTCGAGGCCGGTGCCCGAAGGCATCGCCGCGGTGATCGCCACCACCTTGTCGTCGCGGGTCGCCTCGGCGGTCAGCGCCCTGGCGAAGACGGCGGTGTAGCTCGGCGGGCCGGGGTCGGCCTTGGCCTGCTCGCCGGAGACGACGTCGAACTTCTGGACCCCGTGATATTTGTCCGCCGCCGCCTCGGCCGGGCCGTAGCCCTTGCCCTTCTTGGTGACGACATGGACCAGCATCGGGCCTTCGCCGGCGTCGCGGACATTCTCGAGGATCTGGACCAGCCCCTCGATATTGTGGCCGTCGACCGGGCCGACATAATAGAAGCCCAGCTCCTCGAAGAGCGTCCCGCCGGTCCAGAAGCCGCGCGAATATTCCTCCCAGCGCCGGGCCATGACGTGGAGCCGCTTGGGCAGCTTGCGGGCGACCTTCTGGGCGAGGTGGCGAAGGGTCAGATATTTGGGCGAGGAGACGAGGCGGGCGAGGTAATGCGAGAGCCCCCCGACGGGAGGCGCGATCGACATGTCGTTGTCGTTGAGAATGACGATGAGCCGGTTGCCCGCCGCCTGGGCGTTGTTCATCGCCTCATAGGCCATTCCCGCCGACATCGCTCCGTCGCCGATCACCGCGATCGCCCGGCCGGGCCTGTCGGCGAGCTTGTTGGCGACCGCGAAGCCCAGTGCCGCCGAGATGGAGGTGGAGCTGTGCGCCGCTCCGAACGGGTCGTATTCGCTCTCGGACCGCCTGGTGAAACCCGAGAGGCCGCCGCCCTGGCGAAGCGTACGGATCCGGTCGCGGCGCCCGGTCAGGATCTTGTGCGGATAGGCCTGGTGGCCGACGTCCCAGATCAGCCGGTCGGCCGGCGTATCGAACACGTAATGGAGCGCGGCGGTCAGCTCGACGACTCCGAGGCCGGCGCCGAGATGCCCTCCGGTGACGGAGACGGCGGCGATGGTTTCGGCGCGAAGCTCGTCGGCGAGCTGGCGAAGCTGGGCCGGCTTCAGGCGGCGAAGCTCCGCGGGGGTGCCGGCGGTGTCGAGGAGGGGGGTGTTCGGGCGGTCGGTCATGGGCGGCGATATGGTCCCTGTCACACCGCCCCGCTAGACCAAAGCGGCACGGGTGTCGAATGGGGATGATGTGCAGAGGCCATGGAGGCGCACGTCGTTTCGGACCCAATGCTCGGTTGCAAGGTGCCGGAAACCGTCTAACCATCGCCGGGAGAGGAGACGCTGTGGTTGCGCCCTCGTCACGCGGGAGGGGTGCGTGTCCTACCTATATCCGGTCAGAATCCATTTCGCCGGCCAGTTCCGCGCCGACGTCTCCACCGTGAACAACGATCCCGGCCATTTCGACAACGGCAGCTTCACGGATTCGGACCGCCAGATGCAGTCGGCGGCCGGCCTCAACGGGTGGTGGCAGCCCCAGGGAACGGGCGCCTGGCGAATCGACCGCTGCGCGGTCACCTCGGCGGTCGTCGACAACAAGAGCGTGGACGATCCGGCGATCGGCCTCGAGATCCGCGACTCCGGCGACCGGGTAAGCGCGAAGCTCGTCGACCTCGATCCCAACCAGCAGATGGTCTCCACCATTTTCGGCCTCGAGGTCCGAATCGTCGACGTCGCGAGCCGCCTTGTGCTGATGCGCGGCAGCTTCGAGCCGGCGGGCTTTTACGACATCTGGTTCGGACGCGGAGTCGGCAAGGGCGGCGACATGGGCGCCTCGGCTTTCTACCAGTCGGTCCTGACCGGCGTGGAATGGGGCGACGTGAGCCATTCGCCGGCGCTGCAGGCGCTCAGGCAGGCCTCGCTCGATGGAAGACTCTCGATCAAGTTCATGACCGATTCCTACGGCATGAGGTTGCCCAACCGCGGCTATGGACGGCTCGTCGGGACGATCGGTCCGCAGCTCGAGGGCGATCCCGACCATTTCACGCCCGGCCGCTACCTCGCGCCCTGGCAGCCGCAGCTGAGCAACGGCCCGATCACCGCCCCGCTCGGCTATGTCGGCTGCTGGGTGGACAAGTCCAACGGCAAGGTCATCGCCGACTTCGGCAACGCCCTCCTCACCGACAACGACTCGATTCTCGATGTCGGAGCCCTGCGTCTGATGGTCGCCTATACCGACCGCAACGGAAGGCCGCGGGCGCTCGATCTGGGAGCGCTCGAAAATTACACGGTGCCGGGCTGGTACGAAAGGACGGCCGGGATCCAGGCCTTTCCGCCGGACCGTGCGCTGACAGCCGACCAGATGGCGATCGTCGGCTCGGGCCAGCTGTGCGTGACCGCGCCGCTGGCCCGGACCGCGCTGTTCAGCGCCTTCGCCCAGGAAGCGCCCGACGGAATCTACCTTCGCCCCGACCAGTTCGTCTACCGGATGGAGCCGGGAACCAATGCGACGGTGCGGGTCATGGCGACCCGGTTCGGACAGCCGCTGGCGGGGGCCCCGATCGACGCGACGGTGTCGGCCTTCGGACTTCAGCCCAATCCGGGCAACGACCCGCCCCTCGCCGTCCCGCTCGACGCGCTCCG
This sequence comes from Allosphingosinicella sp., assembly GCA_049590095.1. Classification (GTDB taxonomy): domain Bacteria; phylum Pseudomonadota; class Alphaproteobacteria; order Sphingomonadales; family Sphingomonadaceae; genus Allosphingosinicella. The sequence goes on from JBAWCC010000060.1 coordinate 6,199, forward strand.
CGTCGCCGATGGCGGCAGCATCGTCACCGGGTCCGACGGCTGGGCCACGATCACCCTTTCGAGCGGCGACCCGGGCCTGCCCCGCTCGTCGGATTCGAGCGTCTCCGACGGAGTCGACGGCCAGGTCTATGCGGTCGAGCTCCGGATCCCGGGCGCCGCCAATTCCGGAAGCGATTTCTCCGGAAGCTGCTTCGTCAGCATCCTCCTGTTCAGCGCGATCGAAATTCCCGAGACCATCGCCTGGAACGACGCCCAGCCGATCTTCCAGCAATATTCGAACCTCTATCCCAGACCGCACGGCCCGGACACCTACCGGCCCGATTCCCCGACCGAGCCGCCGCTCCATCCGGTCGTCAATCTCTCCGACGAGGCGCAGGTGACCGCTTATGCCCCGATGATCGTCCGGGCGCTCCAGCTTCCGATCGGGCATCCCAACCACATGCCGGTCACCCGCGACCTTTCCGCTTCGCGGCGCGCGATCCTGCTTGGGTGGGCGAATGGCGCGGCGGAGGCGATTCCCGGGTCGAAGAGCGTCCTTCCCCGAGTCCAGGCGACGAAGCCGCTCCAGGCGCCGGAGCGGAACTTCGCCGCGAGCCGGCGCTCGGCCGCGCCGGCGATCGAGCCGCCGGACGAGCTGCTTGGAGGCAAGACCGCCGCCCGACAGCGGGTGCTGCGCGGCGGAATCGTCGGCAAGCCGGAGGAGAAATAGATGATTCGCGTCCAGCCCGGCTCGATCGAGACTCTCGCCGACCTGCGCGGAGCGCTGCAGAGCGCGATCCAGCTCGAACATGCGACGATCCCGCCCTACCTCACCGCTTTCTTCACCCTCAAGGGCACCGGCGACGGGGCCAGATACGCGGCCCAGACCCTCCACGACGTCTTCATGGAGGAGATGCTTCACATGCATCTCGCCGCCAACATCCTGAACGCCGTGGGCGGCCGGCCGGCGATCAACGATCCGGCGTTCATCCCCGATTATCCCGGGCCGCTGCCGATGGGGATCGGAAGCGGCCGGCCGGGCGGCCTCACCGTCGGAATCAAGCGCTATTCGAAGCAGACCGTGAAAAAGACGTTCATGGAAATCGAGGAGCCCGAGGACAAGCTCGACCTGCCGACGCGCGAATCGGTTCGAAAGTCGCTGTTCACCGCCGCGCCGCCAACGACCTACGAGACGATCGGCGAATTCTATCACGCCATCGCCGCCGCCATCACCCGCCTGGGGGAGTCGATCTTTACCGGGGATCCCGGCCTTCAGGTCCCGGGCGCGATCCAGGTCGCCGACGTCGCGAGCGCGATCGAGGCGATCACCACCATCATCACCCAGGGCGAGGGAACGTCGACCTCGCCGGCCGACGGCGACCCCGGCGACGAGCTGGCCCATTATTACCGGTATCAGCAGCTGTACCGGGGCATGAAGATCGTCCCGGATCCGTCGGCGCCCGACAAATATGCGTTCGACCCGAAGCAGCCGATCATCGTCGACGACATGGCCGACGTAATCCAGATGGCCGACAATCCGGCGACCGTCACGCTCGATCCGACCGGCGACTGGCGGGCGATCCAGCTCTCCGACGAGTTCGACTCGTCCTACACCAGGCTTCTCAACTGCCTGCACATCGCCTTCAACGGCGATCCGGACCGGATCAACGACGCCATCGCGATCATGTACGAGCTCAAGAACAGCGCCGAGGAGTTGCTCCAGCAGCAGCTCTCCGGAGCCAAGTATAAGGGGCAGTTCGCCGGCCCACGCTTCCGTTACGCGGGGCCCTGAGCGCAGGCCTCAGCGGGCCTCTTCCGTCTCCAGCCTCACCTGCTCGAACGTGGCGCAGAGCGTATCGGCGTCGAGCGCGCAGCCGATTCCCTCGAAAAGGGCCGTCGTTCCCGCGGGGAGAAGCTTTCCGCGCCAGCTGAGCCGAAGGCATTCGCCGAAACGGACCGATTCGAGCTCCCCGGAGAACATCGGCTTGCCGGCCGGATCCCAAATCTCGACCGGCCAGGTGCCGGTGACGGCGCCCGGAGCCACTCCGGCGACCCGCTCGTCCGCCAGCCGCCCGCCGAGCGTGGCGTGCGACCAGCGGCCGACCAGTTCGTCGCCCTGCCGCCGATAGAAGACTATGCCCGCGATCATCCTGTCTCTCCCCTTTGAGCAGGTCCCCTTACCTTCCGTCGTCCCACTCCTCCACGTCCGGCTCGATCCACCGGTCCGGCGGCTGGGGCGCGACTTCCCAGACATGCTCCCCGATCACGGAGGAAGCGATCGGCCGGCCCTCGGCGTTGCGCGCGGGCCGGTAGCGGAAGCGCCTGACGATGAGCCGGCAGGTGACGTTGTCGAGCTCGCGGCTGCCGCTCGAGCGGGTCACCGCGCAATCGCTGACCCGGCCGCTCGGAGCGACGGTGAAGCGCAGGTGGACGGTGCCGCCGCGACGCGAGCGATAGGCGCCGTCCGGATAATCGGAGGCGTCGATTCCGCCGCTGAGCCAGCGGGCGGGAGTGACCCGGCCGCCGCCGCCGCCGCCGCCCGTGCCGTTGCCGAAGCGGCCGCTGCCGAGCC
>JBAWCC010000061.1:0-13946 GCA_049590095.1 Allosphingosinicella sp.
GATGGGAGCAGCCGCCGGCCCGGCTCGGAGCGCTGGTCCGGGCGGTCCGGGGGCGCGAGCCCTGGCGCGCCTCGGTCGACGGCCTGAGGCCGCACAGCATCGCCTTGTGGCAGGGCCTGTCCGAAGCGGAGCGGAGGCGCTTTCTCCGCCATTTGCGGCCTTGGTGGGACGTTCACAGGCACCGGATCGCTCCGAGGGTGGCGGCCCGGATCGAGGCGATGCGCGCTTCCGGCCGGCTCGAGGTCGCCGCGGCGCGAATCGCCCGGGTGGAGGGGGACGTGGTCACCCTGGCCCGGCGCGGCGGGGGTGAGATAAAGCGGCGGTTCGACGCGGTGGTCAATTGCACCGGGCCGGAGGGCGCGGTCGAGCGGATCGGGGACCCGCTGATCGTGAACCTGCTCGCGAGCGGGCGCGCTCGCCCGGACCCGCTGGGCCTCGGGCTCGACGTGGATCGGGATTCCCGGGTCCTGGGAAGCGGCGCCTCCCCTGGCCTCTACGCGCTTGGCCCGCTGACCAAAGGCATTTTCTGGGAGATCGTCGCGGTGCCCGACATTCGCGGCCAGGCGGCCGCGGTGGCGAAGGCGATCGCGGCCCTCTGATTACTGGCCGGCCGGAACCGTGCCGTTGCCGGCGGGAGGGACGACCGGAGTCGCGGCCGGAGCCTGGGCGGCGGGGCCGGCGAGCGGGTCGACGGTCGGCGGAACCCCGGGCGCGACCGGAGCGGTCGGCGGCGGGGTCCTGGACAGGGACGGATCGATCTTCGTCGGCGCCCGCTCCAGAGTCGCCAGGCCCGCGAGAGTGATCGAAAGGATGACGAAGAGGGTCGCCAATATGGCCGTGGCGCGGGTGAGGAAATCGGCCGCGCCGCGCGCCGACATCAGGCCCGAAGGGCTGCCGCCGACCCCGAGCCCGCCGCCTTCCGAGCGCTGCATCAGGATCACCGCGACCATGGAGGCGGCGACCAGCGACTGGAGAATCAGGATGAAGGTGAACATGGGAACGGCCTCGGAAGTGAAGTCGTCATGCCAGCGAAGGCTGGCATCCATTCTGAGTCAGCATGGGCCCCAGCCTTCGCTGGGGCGACGGGTTAGGCGCGGACTTAGGCGATCCTGCGCCCCTCTTCAACTCCTCGCCGCCGCCTCGACGATCGGCACGAACTGGGCGGCGGTGAGGCTCGCTCCGCCGACGAGGGCTCCGTCGACATTGTCGACCGCGAACAGCTCCGCCGCGTTGCCGGCGTTGACCGAGCCTCCGTAGAGGATCCGGATCCGGCCGCCGGCGTCGCCGAAGCGGCCGGTAAGCGCCTCGCGAATGGCGGAGTGGATCTCGGCGACGTCGCCGGGGGTGGCGGTGCGGCCGGTTCCGATCGCCCAGATGGGCTCGTAGGCGACCACCAGCTCCGCCTCGCCGGAAAGCTCGGGGATCGAGCCGGCGAGCTGGGCGGTCACCCGCTCGATCGCCCGCCCCGATTCCCGCTCCGCCTCGGTCTCGCCGACGCAGACGATCGCCTGGAGTCCGTGGCGAAGCGCTGCCTCCGCCTTGGCCCGGACGATCTCGTCCGTCTCCCCCTGGTCGGCACGGCGCTCGCTGTGGCCGACGATGGCGAGTCGGGCGCCGGCGTCCTTCAGCATCGGCGCCGAGACGTTGCCGGTATGGGCGCCCTTGTCCTTCGAGTGGCAATCCTGGGCGCCGACGGCGAGGCCGCCGGAGCGCGGCACGGCGAGCGGGATCAGGGTGAAAGGCGGGCAGATGGCGACGTCGACTCCCGGCGCCTCGCGGGCGGCGGCGGCGATGGCGGAAAGCTCGCCGAGGTCGGCGCGGCTTCCGTTCATCTTCCAATTGCCTGCGACGAGCTTGCGGCGAACGTTCATGATCCAAGCTTCCCCATAGACCCGTCGAGCTGCGCGCCTAGCAATCGGAGCGAGCCCTGCCAAGCTTGCCCGAGCCCGGCCGCGCTTCTATGACCCGCGCAAACCATCGCAGGACCATTCGCAGACATGCTCTCTATTTTCCGCAAAGGCTTCGTGTCGAAGATCATGCTGGTGATCCTCGCCATCGGCCTGATCGCGATCGTCATCACCGGCTTCGGCACCGGCGGCTCGGGCGTCGGCGGCCTCGGCGGAATAAGCGCGACCACGGTGGCGAGGATCGACGGCGAGGAGCTTACCTCGGCGAGGCTGACCGACGAGGCCCAGCGCCAGCTGACCCGGCTTCGCCGCGAGCAGCCCGAGCTCGACATGGCGGCCTTCCTCCAGCAGGGCGCCCTCGAAGAGGTGCTCGAGCAGCTGGTCGATCTCACCGCCGCCGCCGTCTTCGGCCGCGAGCAGGGTCTGGGCGTGTCCCGGCAGATGATCGACCGCGACATCGCCTCGATCCAGGATTTCCACGATCTGACCGGCCGTTTCGACGACGCCACCTTCCGGCGGATCCTCGCCCAGGAGAATATGACGGAGCAGCAGGTCCGCGACGATTTCGCGACCCGGCTTCTCCAGCGCCAGCTGCTCGGCCCGGTCGCACGGGCGGCCCATGTCCCTGACGCGATCGCCAATCAATATGCCTCGCTGCTCCTCGAATCGCGCAGCGGGATCGTCGGCGCGGTACCGTCTGCGGCGATGAGTGCCGGGGCTGAGCCGGGCGAGGCCGAGCTCGCCGCTTTCTACCGGACCAGCCGGTCTCGCTACACCATTCCCGAGCGGCGGGTGATCCGCTATGCCGTCTTCGGCCCGGAGAATGTGGCGGCGCAGTCGCAGGCGACGGAGGCCGAAATTCAGGCCGCCTATCGCTCGAACCCCGCTTATGCCGCTAAAGAGACTCGCCGGTTGTCGCAGGTCGTGCTTCCCGAGGCGGAGGCCAAGGCATTGGCCCGGAACGTCGCGGGAGGCGCCGGCTTCGCCGCCGCGGCCGCCCAGGCCGGGCGCAGCGCCGCCGACATCGCGCTCGGTGCCAATAGCCGCGAGGAATTCGCCGGCAAGAGTTCGCCCGAGGTGGCCGCCGCGGTGTTCGGAGCAGCCGAGGGCGCCACCGTCGGCCCGGTCCGCGGCCCGTTCGGCTGGCACGTCGTCAAGGTCGAGGACGTCTCCACTTCGGGCGCGAGGCCGCTGGAGTCGGTGCGCGCCGAGCTTGCCGCCCAGATCCAGAAGAGCAAGGCGGCGAACGCGCTCAACGACCTCGCCGGTCGGATCGAGAATTCGATCAGCGACGGCTCCACCTTCGACGAGATCGCCGCCGAGCAGAAGCTCGCGGTGACGGAAAGCGCCCCGGTCACCGCGACCGGGGCCGCTCCGGGCACGCCCGGCTGGCAGGCGCCGCCCGAGCTCCAGCCGCTGCTCGAGGGCGCCTTCGCGATCGAGCCCGGCGAGGATCCGGCGGTCGAGACGATCCAGGAGAACCAGCGCTACGCGCTGGTCGCGGTCGCCCGGGCGATTCCGGCCACGGTGCCGCCGCTCGCCTCGATCCGCGACAGGGTGAAGGCCGATCTGGTCGTCCGCCGAGCCTCCGAGCGGGCGCGCGCGGTGGCAAGCGCGATCGTCGCCCGGATCAACGCGGGCACCCCCCCGGCTCAGGCCTTCGCTCAGGCTCAGGTAAGCCTTCCGCCGGTTCAGGCCCTCTCCGCCACCCGCCGCGACATCGCCCGGGCCGAGGCCGAGGTGCCGCCGCCGCTGGCGATGATGTTCAGCCTGCCGAGGGGCAAGGCACGGCTCCTCCCCGCCCCCGACGGGCGCGGCTGGTTCGTCGTCTATCTCGACAAGATCGTTCCCGGCGACGCGACCCGGGAGCCCGGCCTGATCCAGGCGGTCCGGAACCAGTTCGGTGCGATCATCGGCGAGGAATATGCCCGCCAGTTCACCGCCGCGATCCGCGACAATCTCAAGATCGAGCGCAACGACGAGGCGCTGCGCAAGCTCAAGGCCGAGCTGGCGGGGCCCGGCGCACTTCCGTGACGGGCGGGCCGGGAACGGGATCGCGATGATCCTCGTCCTCGACAATTACGACAGCTTCACCTGGAATATCGTCCATTATCTGCGCGAGCTCGGGGCTGAGGTGAGGGTCGAGCGCAACGACGCTCTGACCGCGGCCGAGGCGCTCGCCACCGGGGCGGCTGGCTTCCTGATCTCGCCGGGGCCGGGCCGGCCGGAGTCGGCGGGAGCGTCGATTGCCTTGGTCGCAGCCTGCGCCGAGGCGCGCCGGCCGCTGCTCGGCGTCTGCCTCGGCCACCAGGCCGTGGCTCAGCACTTCGGAGCCAGCGTCGTTCGGGCCGGGGCGGTCATGCACGGCAAGACCTCGGCCGTCAGTCATGACGGCACCGGACTTTTCGAAGGCCTCCCCTCCCCGCTCGTCGCGGCGCGCTACCATTCGCTTACCGTAGCGCCGGAGAGCCTCCCGGAAAGCCTCGCCGCGACCGCCTTCGCCGACGACGGCACCCTCCAGGGTCTGCGCCATTCGCACCTCCCGATCCACGGCGTGCAATTCCATCCGGAGAGCGTCGCGAGCCGGAGCGGCCACCGGCTGCTCGAAAATTTCATCAGAATCGCGCAACGTTCCGCCACCGCTTGACAGCATCCGTAACGTTCCCTACACGTTCCTCGTTCGTTTCTCAGGGGACCCGAAATGCTGACGCGCAAGCAGAGTGAGCTTCTGACCTACATCCAGGCCCGCCTCGCCGAGAGCGGGGTTTCGCCTTCTTTCGAGGAGATGAAGGAGGCCCTGGCGCTCAAATCCAAGTCGGGAGTCCACCGGCTCATCTCGGCGCTCGAGGAGCGCGGCTTCATCCGCCGGCTGCCCAATCGGGCGCGGGCGCTCGAGATCCTTCGGATGCCCGACTCCCAGGCCGGGATCGCGTCCCAGCCCAAGGCTCCCGCCTCGGCGCCTTCGGCCGCCAACGACGTCATCGACCTTCCGCTGCACGGCCGGATCGCCGCCGGGATGCCGATCGAGGCGATCGAGGATCAGACCAGCCTGCCCGTTCCGGCCGCCTTGCTCGGGCCGGGCGAGCATTATGCGCTCGAAGTGGCCGGCGATTCGATGGTCGAGGAAGGCATTCTCGACGGCGACTATGCGCTCATCCGCAAGACCGACGTGGCGCGGGACGGCGAGATCGTGGTCGCGCTGATCGACGACAGTGAGGCGACCTTGAAGACCTACCGCAAGGAAGGCCAGATGGTCAGACTCGACCCCGCCAACCGCCGCTACGACCCGCAGCGCTACCGTCCCGACCAGGTCCGGATCCAGGGCCGGCTGGCGGGGCTTTTGCGGCGCTACTGAGCCTCCAATCCCTCTCCCTGCAGGGGAGAGGGACAGCCGCGAAGCGGCAGGGTGAGGGCAATGCCGACGTGGGTAGGCCCTCACCCTCCCGCTCGCTGTGCGAGCGGGCCCCTCCCTCTCCCCTGCAGGGAGAGGGGAAAAGAAGGAGCAAAGCCATGGCACGCCTCAACTATGTCGAGCTTCCGGTCGGCGACACCGGCGCCGCGAAAGCCTTTTACGAGGCGGCGTTCGGCTGGAGCCTGACCGAATTCGGCCCTACTTATGCAGCCACCATGACCGGCGACACCGATATCGGCCTCCAGGGCGATTCGGCGGAGGCGACGAAGGCGCCGCTGCCGGTGATCGACGTCGCCGACCTCGAAGCGGCTTTGGCCGCGGTCGAGGCGGCCGGGGGCCGGATCGTCCGTCCGATCTTCGCCTTCCCCGGCGGCCGCCGCTTCCACTTCCTCGACCCGAGCGGCAACGAGCTCGCCGCGGTGAAATCGGAGCATTGAGGGAAGCTTAAGGCATAGGGGCGTGTGCCGGCGTCGCGAGCCTCGCCGACCGGGGCGCGCGGCCTGCTCCCCGGCGAAGGCCGGGGCCCAGCCGCACGGCAGCAGGCTCCGGTCCCGCCTTCGCCGGGATGCGATCCGGCCGGGACCGGCACCGGGTCCCGGCCTTCGCCCGGATGCGGCTTCGCCGCAGTTGCAATCCGTCGCATCCGCCTCTAGATGGCCCGTCTGCCCGACAGGCGCGGACGCATAGCTCAGTTGGTAGAGCAGCTGACTCTTAATCAGCGGGTCCTAGGTTCGAGCCCTAGTGCGTCCACCATTTCCTTCGAGAAAAGGCCGGTAGCCTGACCCGAATCGGCGGAGGCTTGCCTCTGGACGAGCGACGTTCAGCGCGACTCGGCGGGCCCGGCGTCGTCCAGCTCAAGCCACTGCTCGAAAAACCCGCCATAGCCCCGCTCCGGATCGATGAAATGCACCTCGTAGATCCAGGTCCGCGGATTGCCGTCCCGGTCGGGACCGGACAAGGGCAGCGGATTGCCGGGATGAAGGTAATTCTCGCCGAGCTCGCCCTGGACGAGCTCATGCGGGAAGTTCCCGATGAGGTGGCCGGCATGCCAGTTCGCGAAGCTGTAGCCGTGCGCCCGAGCCGCTTCGACCGCAAGCTCGTACATGTCGGCGCCGGTGACCGTCTCGCGGTTCTGCTTGAAATAGTCGCGGCCGGCATACCAGGCGGCCTCGATCGCGTCCCGAAGCCTGATCCTGCCGGGGTCGTCGCCGATCACATAGGTGCGGCCGATATCCGCCTCCCAGGATTCGAACATCGGGCCCAGGTCGACGAACACCATGTCGTCGGCCTCGATCCGAAGGTCGGGCGGAGTGTCCCCGAAGGTCGAAAGGGTGTTGGGCCCCGCCCTGACGATCCGCTTGTGCCAATGCTTGAACGTCCCGAACATCTTCTGGCCGAGCGCCTGCAGCTCCCGACTCAGCTCGAGCTCCGTCACCCCCGCCCTGAAGAGGCGCCCGTCCTCGGCCGAGGATAGCAGGTCCATCGCCATCCGATGGGCGCGCAGGAGCCTCGAGTGGCGATCGGGAGCATCGTCGTAGCGGTAGTTCAGAGCCATCGCGTCGGGCCAATCAGCGGTGTAAGATCGTGCTTTTGAATGCGGGAGCATCCCCGGAAGGTCAACTTCCGCCGAGCCTGGCCCCTCGTCTAGCTCAGCCGCCGCCCCGCCCAGACGACCCGCCCGATGATCGCGAGCGTCGAAAGATCGAGGTCCTTCCATTCCGGATAAGCGGGGTTGTCGCTGCTCACCGTCGCCCGAGCGGCGAAGGGGTTGATGGCGAGACGCTTGACCATCAAAGTCTCCTCGCGGCGCAAAACGTAGATTCCGTCGCGCAGCTTGTCGGCCCCGTCCGCTCCGTCGACCAGGATGTCGTCGCCGTCGGCAAGAGTGGGGCTCATCGAATCGCCCTGCACCCGGATGAAGGACAGCTTGTTGGTGCCGCCCTTGCAAAGCTGGCGCAGCCATTTCGGGTCGAAGGCGATATGCGAGACGGCGGCTTCGCCGTCGTTGATCGCGCCATGGCCGGCCGAGGCCCCGACGTCGAGTCGCGGAACCTTGATCATTCCTTCCGCCGAATCTTCCCTCTCACGTCCGGGGGGGGCGCCGAGCAAGGACTCGCTGACCCCCAGGTAGCGGGCGATGGTGCGGCGATCGTCCTCGTCCAGCTTGCGCGGCGTACCGCGCTTGATGAACTGCTGGATGTAGGCGGGATTCTTGCCGATCAGGCGGGACAGGCCGGCAAAATCCTCCCCCCGTTCCCTGAGAAGGCGCTCGAGCGTGTCGCGAGGGTCGTTGCGGTCCATCCGCCCTTTTTAGCGGCAGGAATTGTCCTAGACAAGTAGGATTTTTCATGGGAGGATAGGAATTCTACTGTTTCGGAGTTCCCCAATGATTCTCGATCGGATCGATCACTATCTTCGTCGCTCCAAATCCTCCCCCTCGCGCCTCGGCAGGGAGGCCGTCGGCGATCCCAATTTCGTCATGAACCTGCGTGACGGGAGGCAGCCGCGCCAGGCCACGCTCGACCGGGTGATCGCCTTCCTCGAGCGTGAGGAAGGGCGGATCCGATGAGGTGGATGGAGTTCGTGGCCGACGGAGCGACCTATCTCGTCATCGCCGCCGCTCTGGCGGCCGGCACCGCCGCATCCTACGGCCGCGAGCTCGAGGCCAGGCGCCGTCCGGACGGGCAATGGTGGATCCGGCGACTGCTCATCACTCCCCTGCTGGTGATCGCGGCGACCGCGGCGACGGAGCTCTTCGGCCTCAGCAAGAGCGGCGCTGCGTTCACTGCCGCGATGCTGTCGATCGGCGGCTACGACGTCATCAAGCTCATCGAGGCGCGCTGGCTGCGCCGGGTGGGACTGATCGAAGGAGAGTCGCGCCCGTCCGTGCCGGCGCAGGACAGGCCTCCGCCGCCGGAGTGAGCGCTGCTCCGGCCGGGCCCGCCGGCGCCGGTTGAGTTTCCAGTCGCGACATGCTTCATTTCGCCCGCAACAGGGGGAATCCATCATGGCTACGAATCCGACCGGCCCATCTCGAATCCCGCTCCTCCAGCGGGTCAAGAACATCCTGACGACCCCGAAGACGGAATGGCCCGTAATCGACTCCGAACCGGACTCGGTCGGCGGCATCTACAAATATTATGTGATGGTCCTGGCAGCGATCGGGCCGGTCTGCATGCTGCTCGGGCTGCTCCTTTTCGGGATGCCCTTCGTGTCCTTTTCGATCGGCTTCCTGCTGGCGCAGGCGGTCCTGTCCTACGTGATGGCCCTGATCGGCTGCTACGTCCTGGCGCTCATCATCGACGCGCTCGCGCCAACCTTCGGCGGGAACAAGGACATGGTGAAGGCCTTCAAGGTCGCCGCTTATTCGAGCACCGCCGCCTGGGTCGTCGGAATCTTCTACCTGCTGCCGATGCTCGCGATCCTCGGGATCATCGGCGGAATCTACAGCCTCTACCTGATGTACCTGGGGCTGCCGGTCTTGATGAAGGCGCCCGCCGACAAGGCCGTCGCCTACGCCGCCGCGATCATCGTCGCGGCGATCGTGATCTATCTGGTCATCGGCATGATCACCGGCCAGATCCTCGCCGCCATGATGCCCGCGCCGACGATGACCCTGCCGGCCGGTTTCCCCGGCTGACGGATAAGGGAGGGCATTGTTCGGGCTGAGCCTGTCGAAGCCCTTCCCTTCACTGCGCCAGGGAGCGAAGGAAGGCCCTTCGACAAGCTCAGGGCGAACGGAATCGGTTTTGGACGAGGTCAAGCGCTCCTTCCCGCCGGTCGCCGACGCTCGAACGCGGGTGCTCGTTCTCGGCAGCCTGCCCGGGGAGGAATCGCTCGCCCGCGCTCAATATTACGCCAATTCTCGAAACCATTTCTGGCGGCTGATCGGGGCGGTGATCGGCGCCGATCTCGTGCCGTTCTCCTACGAGTCCAGGCTCCAGGCGCTGCTCGCCGCCGGGGTCGGCCTTTGGGACACGGTCGGCGCGGCGACCCGGCGCGGCAGCCTCGACGGCGCGATTCGCGATCATAGGGCCAACGATCTCGCGGCTTTCGCCGACCGTTTGCCGGAGCTTCGAGCGGTCGGTTTCAACGGCGGCAAATCGGCCGCGCTCGGAGCGGCCCAGCTGAACGCGAGGGCGGACCTCGCCCTCATTCCCCTGCCGTCGAGCAGCCCGGCCTACACTCGACCTTTCGAGGAGAAGCTGGTGCAGTGGATGAGACTGAAGCCGTATTTGTCAGGCTGAACTTCAAAGCACCGTTCGGGCTGAGCCTGTCGAAGTCATTCCCTTCCTGCCCCTCCCCGGAGCAAGGAAGGGCCTTCGACAAGCTCAGGCCGAACGGCTAGGGCCGCAGCACCCCTTTTTGCCACGGAACAGCGACATGACCGAAGCCTTCATCTGCGACGCGGTGCGCACCCCGATCGGCCGCTACGGCGGAAGCCTCGCCCAGGTCCGCGCCGACGATCTTGCGGCCATCCCGATCCGGGCTCTGATCGAGCGCAACCCCGCGGTCGACTGGGACGAGCTGGACGACGTCATCCTGGGCTGCGCCAACCAGGCCGGCGAGGACAATCGCAACCTCGCCCGGATGGCGGGGCTGCTCGCCGGCCTCCCGCACAAATCGGGCGGAGTCACCCTCAACCGCCTGTGCGGCTCGGGCATGGACGCAGTCTCCATGGCCGCCCGGATCATCCGCGGCTCGGAGGCCGACATGGTCGTCGCCGGCGGTTCCGAGAGCATGAGCCGTGCGCCTTTCGTCATGGCCAAGGCGACCTCCGCCTTCGACCGCAATGCGGAGATGTACGACACCACGATCGGCTGGCGCTTCGTCAATCCGAAGATGCGCGACGCCTATGGCGACGACACCATGCCGTCGACGGCCGAGAACGTCGCCGACGAATGGAAGGTCAGCCGCGAGGATCAGGACGCCTTCGCGGCGCGCAGCCAGGACAAAGCGTCCGCCGCTCAGGAGAATGGTCGGCTGGCGGCCGAGATCGTTCCGGTCTCGATCCCTCAGCGAAAGGGCGATCCCCTGATCGTCGACCGCGACGAGCATCCCCGCAAGACCAGCCTCGAGGCGCTGGCGAAGCTCAAGCCCTTCGTCCGCAAGGACGGCACCGTCACCGCCGGCAACGCGTCGGGAGTCAATGACGGCGCCGCCGCCATGGTGGTGGCCTCGGAGGAAGCGGCCAAGCGCAACGGCCTCACCCCCCGCGCCCGGATCGTCGGCGGCGCCGTCGCCGGAGTGCCGCCGCGGATCATGGGCATCGGCCCGGCGCCGGCTTCCCGGAAACTGTTGAAGCGGCTCGGCCTCAATATCGGCGATATGGACGTTATCGAGATCAACGAGGCCTTCGCGGCCCAGGCCCTGCCCGTCCTTCGCGAGCTCGGCCTCCCCGACGACGCCCCCCACGTCAACCCGAACGGCGGCGCCATAGCGCTCGGCCACCCGCTCGGAATGTCCGGCGCGCGCCTGGCGATGACGGCCACCGAAGAGCTCCAGCGCACCGGCGGCCGCTACGCATTGTGCGCCATGTGCATCGGAGTCGGCCAGGGCATCGCTCTGGTGATCGAGCGGGTCTAGCAGCTCGTCGCTCCCGTCATGCCAGCGAAGGCTGGCATCCATGCCGAGTCAGCATGGGCCCCAGCCTTCGCTGGGGCGACGAAGCCCCTCTCCCGCTCCCGGGCTGTTTCTGCTATGTTCGCTTCATGTCGACCGCTCCACCCGCTTCATCGCCTCCCTGGAAAAGGACGAATTCCGCAAGCCCGAACGAAATGCACCGCAACCTTCAACTTCTTCAACTTCACCCCCGGTGGGAGCGCGCGACTCGGGCCCGCCACCACTCGCCCGTTCGCGCGTTGTTTGCCGTGAAAGACGCCCCCTGCTAGGGCCGCGCCAGGAGAAAATGGATGTACACGACCGAGCTCGGCAAGACGAAGAACCTGGCTTCCACCGAGGATGCGGAGAAGCTCGCCGCCTTCGAGGCGCGGGTCGCCGCCGACGAGTTCATCGAGCCCAAGGACTGGATGCCCGAAGCTTACAGGCGCACCCTCACCCGCCAGATCTCGCAGCACGCCCATAGCGAAATCGTCGGAATGCTTCCGGAAGGAAACTGGATCGGCCGGGCGCCTTCGCTGAGGCGCAAGGCGATTCTTCTCGCCAAGGTGCAGGACGAGGCCGGCCATGGCCTCTATCTCTATTCCGCCGCCGAGACTCTCGGCACCAGCCGCCGCGAGATGATCGAGGCGCTCCACTCGGGCAAGGCCAAGTACAGCACCATCTTCAACTACCCGACGCTCACCTGGGCGGACATCGGGGCGATCGGCTGGCTGGTCGACGGCGCCGCGATCATGAATCAGGTGCCGCTCCAGCGCACCTCCTACGGTCCTTATGCCCGGGCAATGGTCCGGGTCTGCAAGGAGGAGAGCTTCCACCAGCGCCAGGGCTATGAGATCTGCATGGCGATGATGGCCGGTACGCCCGACCAGCAGCGCATGATGCAGGACGCCTTCAACCGCTGGTGGTGGCCGTCGCTGATGATGTTCGGCCCGCCCGACGCCGACAGCCCGAACACCGCCCAGTCGATGCGCTGGCGGATCAAGCGCGACACCAATGACGAGCTTCGCCAGAAGTTCGTCGACATCACCGTTCCCCAGGCCGACGCGATCGGCCTCACCGTCCCCGATCCGGCTCTGACGTGGAACGAGGAGACCGGCCATTACGAGTTCGGAGAGGTCGACTGGGAGGAATTTTACGCCGTCGTCCGCGGCGAGGGACCGGTCGCGAAGGAGCGGATCGCCGCCCGGCGCCAGGCCTGGGAGGATGGCGCCTGGGTACGCGAGGCGGCGGCGGCTTATGCGGAGAAGCACATGAGGAAAGCGGAGGCGGCATGAGCACTACCCGTCATGCCAGCGAAGGCTGGCATCCATGCGGCAGCAGAGTCGCTCCGGCAGCAGGGACCCCAGCCTTCGCTGGGGTGACGCAATGAACGACTGGCCGCTCTGGGAAGTCTTCGTCCGCTCCAAGGGCGGAATGTCCCACCGCCACGTCGGCTCGGTCCACGCGCCGGATCCCGGGATCGCCCTTCGCCACGCCCGCGACACCTACACCCGCCGGATGGAGGGAATCAGCCTTTGGGTCGTCCCCTCGGCCTCGATCACGGCCTCCGATCCGGACCAGGACGAAGCCATGTTCGATCCCGCCGCCGACAAGGTCTACCGCCACCCGACCTTCTACGACATTCCCGAAGGCATCACGCACATCTGATGCCGGCCCTGCCCCCCATCCGCCCCGAGGACGAGAGCCGCGCTGCCAGGGATGAGCCGCGCGGGGCGTTCGACCCGCGCGGGGAGCCCGAAGGCCCCGCCTTGTTCGAATATCTCCTGCGCCTGGGCGACGACAGCCTGGTCCTCGGCCAGAGGCTCGGCGAATGGTGCGGCCACGCCCCTTCCGTCGAGGTCGATCTCAGCCTCGCCAACATGGCGCTCGACCTGATCGGCCAGGCTACCCACTTCCTCGAACATGCGGGCAAAATCGAGGGCAAGGGCCGCGACGGCGACGCCCTCGCCTTTCGCCGCGACGTTCTCGACTATCGAAGCTGCTGGCTGGTCGAGCAGCCCAACGGCGACTTCGCCCGGACGATGGCCCGGCAATTGCTCTTCTCCACCTGGCAGAAGCTGCTGTTCCGGGCGCTGCTCGGCTCGAAGGACGGGCTCATCGCGGGAGTGGCGGAGAAAGCGGTCAAGGAGGTCACCTATCACCAGGAGCTTGCCGGGGAATGGGTGATCCGCCTCGGCGACGGGACCGAGGAAAGCCGGCGCCGGATCGAGGACGGCCTCGCCTGGAACTGGCGCTTCGTGCCGGAGCTGTTCGAGATGGACGACCTCGCGACGTTCATGGCGCAGCACGGAATCGGCGCCGACGTTGCCGCCTTCCGGGCCGAATATGATTCGCAGATCGCGGCGATCCTCGCCGAAGCGACTCTCCAGCCTCCGCCCGACCAGCGCCCGATCCTGGGCGGCCGCCGGGGCCATCATTCGGAGCATCTCGGCCACCTGCTCGCGGCGATGCAATTCCTCCCCCGCACTTATCCGGACGCCATATGGTAGCCGCCGCCCGCCTCGACGAGACGGCCGCGATCTGGACGGTGCTGGCCGAGGTCGCCGACCCGGAAATCCCGGTCATCTCGGTCGTCGAGCTGGGCATCGTCCGCTCGGTCGAGCCGGACCGGGTCGTCATTACCCCGACTTACACCGGCTGCCCCGCGGCCCAGGTGATCGAGCGCGACATTCGCGACGCCCTCGATTCCGCCGGCTACCGCCACGTCCGGATCGAGACGATCCTCTCCCCCGCCTGGACCACCGACTGGATCACGCCCGAGGGCCGGGCCAAGCTCCGAGCCTACGGCATCGCCCCGCCGACGAATTCGGCGGTCGAATGCCCGCAATGCGGCTCGTCCGAAACGGAGGAGATCAGCCGCTTCGGCTCGACCCCCTGCAAGTCCCTCTGGCGCTGCCGGGCCTGCGCCGAGCCCTTCGACCTGTTCAAATGCCATTGAAGCACGTTTCCCGTTCCCCGGCGAAGGCCGGGGCCCAGCGGCACGGGCGGAAGCGCTGGGCCCCGGC
>JBAWCC010000062.1:0-3948 GCA_049590095.1 Allosphingosinicella sp.
CGCGGAACGGGTCCGAGCAAGGACCTGGTGATCCGCGAGTACCCGCTGGCCAGGACCCGGAACATCGGGATCATGGCCCACATCGACGCGGGCAAGACGACGACGACCGAGCGGATCCTCTACTACACCGGCCGGACCCACCGGATGGGTGAGGTGCACGAGGGCGCCGCCGTCATGGACTGGATGGCGCAGGAGCAGGAGCGCGGGATCACGATCACGTCGGCTGCCACCACCTGTAAATGGAAGGCCGAGGACGGTCAGGGCGAAGAGCATCTGATCAACATCATCGACACCCCGGGCCACGTCGACTTCACCATCGAGGTCGAGCGCTCGCTTCGAGTGCTCGACGGCGCCGTCGCCTGCTTCGACGGAGTGGCCGGGGTCGAGCCTCAGTCCGAGACCGTGTGGCGCCAGGCCGAGAAGTACAAAGTGCCGCGGATGTGCTTCGTCAACAAGCTCGACCGCACCGGCGCCAATTTCGACATGTGCGTCGGGATGATCAAGGACCGCCTGGGCGCCCGCCCGGCCGTTCTCTATCTTCCGATCGGGATCGAAGGGGGCTTCAAGGGCCTCGTCGACCTGGTCGAGAACCGGGCGATCATCTGGCTCGAGGAGAGCCTGGGCGCGAAGTTCGAATATCAGCCGATCCCCGACGACCTCAAGGACGCCGCCGAAGCAGCCCGAATGGAGCTGATCGAGATGGCGGTCGAGCAGGACGACGCGGTGATGGAGGCCTATCTCGGCGGCGAGGAGCCCGACACGGCGACCCTCAAGAAGCTGATCCGCAAGGGCACCCTGAACTTCTCCTTCGTTCCGGTCCTGTGCGGCTCGGCGTTCAAGAACAAGGGCGTCCAGCCTTTGCTCGACGCGGTCGTCGACTATCTGCCGAGCCCGCTCGACGTGCCCCCGATCCAGGGCCTGAAGCTCGACGGCGAGACGGTCGACGAGCGTCCGGCCGACGACAATGCGCCGTTCGCGGCTCTGGCGTTCAAGATCATGAACGATCCGTTCGTCGGCACCCTGACCTTCGCCCGGATCTATTCGGGCAAGCTGGAGACCGCGAGCCAGGTGACCAACTCGGTCAAGGACAAGAAGGAGAAGGTCGGCCGCATGCTTCTCATGCACGCGAACGACCGGGAAGACATCCAGGTGGCCTATGCCGGCGACATCGTCGCCCTCGCGGGCCTCAAGGACACCACCACCGGGGATACGCTCTGCGCCCCCCAGGCGCCGATCATCCTCGAGCGGATGGAATTCCCCGATCCCGTGATCGAGCTCAGCGTCGAGCCCAAGACCAAGGCCGACCAGGAGAAGATGGGCGTCGCCCTCAATCGCCTGTCGCGCGAGGATCCGTCCTTCCGGGTAAGCTCGGACAACGAGAGCGGCCAGACCATCATCAAGGGGATGGGCGAGCTCCACCTCGAAATCCTGGTCGACCGGATGAAGCGCGAGTTCAAGGTCGAGGCCAATGTCGGCGCCCCCCAGGTCGCCTATCGCGAATATCTCAAGCGGCCGGTGGAGCTTACCTACACGCACAAGAAGCAGTCGGGCGGTTCGGGCCAGTTCGCCGAAGTGAAGGTGAAGCTTGCGCCGGGCGAGCGCGGTTCGGGCTTCGTGTTCGTCGATTCGGTGAAGGGCGGCAACGTCCCGAAGGAATATATCCCCTCGGTCGAGAAGGGCATGCGCGAAACCGCCGAGACCGGCTCGCTGATCGGCTTCCCGATCATCGATTTCTCGGTCGAGCTGGTCGACGGCAAGTATCATGACGTCGACTCTTCGGCGCTGGCGTTCGAGATCTGCGCTCGCGGCGCGATGCGAGAAGGCGCCCAGAAGGCGGGCATCACCCTGCTCGAGCCGATCATGAAGGTTGAGGTCGTGACCCCGGAGGACTATCTGGGCGACGTCATCGGCGACCTGAACAGCCGCCGCGGCCAGATCCAGGGTACGGACAGCCGCGGCAACGCTCAGGTGGTCGAGGCCATGGTGCCGCTTGCGAATATGTTCGGCTACGTTAATGAGCTGCGGTCCTTCAGCCAGGGCCGCGCCCAGTATTCGATGCAGTTCTCGCATTACGACGAGGTGCCGGCGAACGTCGCGGAAGAGGTCAAGGCGAAGCTCGCCTGACCGGCCAAGATTTTGAATCAATGTTTAAAAACGAGGATTAAAGAAAATGGCGAAAGCTAAATTCGAGCGGACGAAGCCGCACTGCAACATCGGCACCATCGGTCACGTCGACCATGGCAAGACGTCGCTCACCGCGGCGATCACCAAGGTCCTCGCCAAGACCGGCGGAGCGACCTACACGAGCTACGCGAATATCGACAAGGCTCCCGAGGAGCGCGAGCGCGGGATCACCATCTCGACCGCCCACGTCGAATATGAGACCGAAGCCCGTCACTACGCCCACGTCGATTGCCCGGGCCACGCCGATTATGTGAAGAACATGATCACCGGCGCCGCCCAGATGGACGGAGCGATCCTGGTCGTGTCGGCCGCCGACGGCCCGATGCCGCAGACGAAGGAGCACATCCTCCTCGCCCGCCAGGTCGGCGTGCCCTCGATCGTCGTGTTCATGAACAAGGTCGACCAGGTCGACGACGAGGAGCTGCTCGAGCTCGTCGAGCTCGAGATCCGCGAGCTGCTCTCGTCCTACGATTTCCCGGGCGACGACATTCCGATCGTCAAGGGCTCGGCTCTGGCCGCGCTCGAGGACAGCAACGAGACGATCGGCGAGAAGGCCGTCCTCGAGCTGATGGCCGCGGTCGACAGCTACATCCCGCAGCCCGAGCGTCCGCTCGACCGTCCGTTCCTGATGCCGATCGAGGACGTGTTCTCGATCTCGGGCCGCGGCACCGTCGTCACCGGCCGTGTCGAGACCGGGATCGTCAAGGTCGGCGAGGAAGTCGAGATCGTCGGGATCAAGGACACCCGCAAGACGGTCGTCACCGGCGTCGAGATGTTCCGCAAGCTGCTCGATCAGGGCCAGGCCGGCGACAACATCGGCGCCCTCATCCGCGGCGTCGGCCGTGAGGAAGTCGAGCGCGGGCAGGTTCTCTGCAAGCCGGGCTCGATCAAGCCGCACACCGACTTCTCGGCCAACGTCTATGTCCTCTCGAAGGACGAAGGCGGCCGCCACACGCCGTTCTTCGCCAACTACCGTCCGCAATTCTACTTCCGCACGACCGACGTGACCGGCGAAGTGGTTCTGCCGGAGGGGACCGAGATGGTCATGCCCGGCGACAACGTGAACCTGGGCGTCAAGCTCATCGCTCCGATCGCGATGGATCAGGGCCTGCGCTTCGCCATCCGCGAAGGCGGCCGGACCGTCGGCGCGGGGGTTGTCGACGAGATCACAAAGTAGTAGAGGCACGCGCAGCCGCCCGGATCGGGAAGATTCGGGCGGCTCGCATTTTTGTTGATTAGGGTGGCCTTCCACCCGTCATGCCAGCGCAGGCTGGCATCCATGCCGACTTCGTGCCCCGCACGATCTCAGCATGGACCCCAGCCTTCGCTGGGGTGACGTGAAGGAATCTCCGCCGGGTTTGGCTCTTTGGCATCGGTATAGGTATGGAAACGCAGAACATCCGCATTCGCCTGAAGGCGTTCGATCATCGAGTGCTCGATCAGGCCACCGGCGACATCGCCGATACGGCTCGCCGTACGGGTGCTCTCATCCGCGGTCCCATCCCGCTTCCGACCCGCATCGAGAAGTTCACCGTGAACCGCTCTCCGCACGTCGACAAGAAGTCGCGCGAGCAGTTCGAGGTTCGCACCTACAAGAGGCTGCTCGACATCGTTCAGCCGACGCCGCAGACGGTCGACGCTCTGATGAAGCTTGACCTCGCCGCCGGCGTGGACGTTGAGATCAAGCTCGCGTAGCGAGCTGCATCCCGGCGAAGGCCGGGACCCAGACTGGACCCCGGCCTTCGCCGGGGAGCAGCGATAGGG
>JBAWCC010000063.1:0-5921 GCA_049590095.1 Allosphingosinicella sp.
GAGCGGCTCGACCTCGGCAAGGTCGAGCCCGCCGGCTGGCTCGGCTCGGGCGAATGGAAGACGGATCCGCTCATCTCCTCCCACCCGATCGGCGGCTATCATCATATGGGAACGACCCGGATGGGGAACGACCCGGCGACCAGCGTCACCGATGCGGACGGGCGGGTGCATGGAATCTCCAATCTGTGGGTGGCGGGCTCGTCGCTTTTCCCGACCGGCGGCTGGGCGAACCCGACCCTGACCATCGTCGCTCTGGCGCTGCGAAGCGCTGAAAAGATCAGCCGGGAGCTGAAGGCGTGACCGCGGCCGCACCGGTCGGCGCCAATTCGACCCGCCTCTGGGGGCTGAGCGCCGAGGAGCGCCTGCGCCGGATCGCGGCGGCTCAGAAGCTGGAGGTGCGCGGCGACGGCGAGCTTCTGGTCAATCTCGGCTTCGCCTTCGATCCCTCCTGGCTGAAGCTGGCGGCGGCGCGACCGGGGCTGGTGGTGACCCGCGGCGGAGTGCCTGTACTTGCGAACGTCGGTCGGGAAGGGGCGGACGTGCGCCGGGTTATGGAGCGGCAGGAAACCTTGCTCCCCGGCGAAGGCCGGGGCCCAGCGGCTCGGTCGGAGGGGCTGGATCCCGGCCTTCGCCGGGAAACCCTGGCCTGGGAGGAAGCGCACGGAATCGGCAATGACGAGCTTCGAAAGAAGGAGCGGCCGTTCATGGACCGGCTTGCACCGGACACCGTGCGCGGCCTCGAGCGGGCGAGCTATTTCGGCGCCTACAAGGGCGTGACCGATATCCTCACCAAATATCTGTGGCCGGAATGGGCTCTGGTCCTGACCCGCTGGGCGGCCCGGATCGGGATGAGCCCGAACCAGGTGTCGCTGATCGGCGCTGCCCTGTGCCTGCTCGCGACCTGGCTCTTTTACGAAGGGCGCTATTGGCCGGGGCTGGCGGCGGGGCTCGGGTTCATGGTCCTCGACACGGTCGACGGCAAGCTCGCCCGCTGCACCATCACCTCGTCGAAGATCGGCGAGGCCATCGACCACGGAATCGACCTCGTCCATCCGCCTTTCTGGTGGTGGGCCTGGGGGGTTGGGCTTTACGCCTGGGGCCGGCCGCTCGAGCCGGAGGTCTTCTGGTGGACCCTGGCCGCGATCGTCGGCGGCTATGTCGTCCAGCGGCTGATCGAGGGCGCCTTCATCGCCCGCTTCAGGATGCACATCCACGTCTGGCGCCCCTTCGACAGCCGCTTTCGGCTGATCACCGCGCGGCGCAATCCGAACATGGTGATCCTGCTGGCCTCGCTGGTCCTGGGCCGCCCCGACCTGGGGCTGGTCGCGGTGGCGGTGTGGACCTTGCTCTCGCTGGTGGTTCACATGATCCAGCTCGCCCAGGCGCTGGCGGCTCGGGCCGCTGGCCGGCCGGTGGTGTCCTGGCTGGCTTGAGCCATCGCTGTCCCGAAGGGCAGAAAGTAGATTGGTTCACGCAAAGGCGCAAAGGCGCAAAGAGTCCGCGAAGCAGCTTATCTCACAGCCAATTCAAGAGGCCCGGGGGTTCAGAATCTGTTCGGCCCCTTCGCGGCTTTGCGGCTTTGCGGCTTTGCGTGAACCAAATCAGGCTTTCGGCCGGAGTACCGCCATCGGGGCTGCGTCCCGATTTTCGGGGAGGAAGGCGTTGATGGATTGCTTCGTCGCTTCGCTCCTCGCAATGACGGCGGATGAACGAAACGATCCTGCGCTTCGGTTATCCCGCGACCCTGATCCGGGGATATGAGCATTGGGTGGTGCTGTTGAGGTCGGCGCAGCCTACGCTCGGCAGCATGGTCCTTGCCGCGAAGAGCGAGGTCGGGAGCTTTCCGGAGTTGCCGGCTGCGGCTTTCGCGGAGCTGCAGCAGGTCGCGGCGGACATCGAGGCGGCGCTCGGCGCAGCGGTCCGGTTCGAGAAGATCAATTATCTGATGCTGATGATGGTGGATCCGCACGTCCATTTCCATGTCGTCCCGCGCTATGAGGGCGAGCGAAGCGCCGGCGGTGTGAGCGTGGAGGACAAGGGGTGGCCGAAGGTGCCGGCGCTGGGCGAGGCGGTGGCGTTGGGGCCGGAAGAGGTCGAGGAGATGGTGGGGTATTTGAAGGGGTTTTGGCCGCGATAATGCCCGCTACGTCATGCCAGCGACGGCTGGCATCCATGCAGCATCGGCGCTGGTCTCGGCTTCGGCATGGACCCCAGCCTTCGCTGGGGTGACGGGTTAATTCGCCGGGGTGACGGTCAACCGGCCGTCCACCGCGCCGTCAGCGCCCTGGCGGCCTCGACGTCTTCCGGGAAATCGACCTCCTGCCATTCCTCGCCCTGGATCGAGACGGCGCTTACGTCGGCGCCGGCCCGGGCGAGCGCGTCGATGGCGCGCAGGTACCAGCGGCGGGTTCCGTCGGGCCGGCGCATCATGAGGTCGACCTGGTCGGCGAACAGGCGCGGGCCTTCGCCACGGAAAGCGAGCAGGCCGATCGACTCGGCATTATATTGCCCTTCCTCCAGCGCCTTGCCGATGCGCAGCAGCCGATCGCCTTCGCGGAGCACCTTCATGTCGTCCGCGTCGTAGCTTTCCTTCACATCGACGGTGACGGCGATCGGACCGGTGTCCGCGTCGAGGACCCGCCCGAGCAGCCGGGGCGAGACCAGGGTGTCGCCGTTGAGGAGCAGAGTGTCGCGGTCGAGCTCCGCCCGGGCCATCCAGACCGAGCCGAGATTGTCGGCGACATGGTAGAAAGGGTTGAACAGGGTCCGAACCCCGGAGTAGCGGGCGGCGACCTCGGCCACCGTCTCCTCCGCGAAGCCGGTGACGACGACGATGTCGGCGACCCCCGCGCCCTGGAGCGAGTCCAGCTGCCATTCGAGCAGGCTCCGGCCGTTCAGATCGATGAGGCATTTCGGCCTCTCGGCGGTCAACGGCAGGAGTCGGGAACCCTTGCCGGCGCTGAGGATGATCGCTTTGTCGATAGTCATGAAAACGGCCGCACCCAATAAAGCCGCGGTCCAGCGCGCGGCACTTCGAACGGCCTGTTAGAATTTGACTGGGGCAAAGTTGGGGCGGAGCCGGCCTTCCGCAACGGCGGGGCGACCGAACCGCTTTTGCCTATTTCCCCCCATTTCCTGATTCGGGACCGAGCGGGTTTGACAACGCTCTGTTTTCCGGGGACCTTTCGCCCAAGCACCGCCAGGATCGCGCGAGTCGGGCCGGCGGCGCTCTTCACAATCTTTTGGAGGGGATCACATCGTGGCAGTTCAAAAACTCAGCTTGCGTCTCGGCGGCCTCGGCGAGCCGCACCAGGGCGTGTTGATCGGCGACGGAGTCCTGATCGGCGACCTGACCAGGGCCGACGTGGCGCCGTTCAGGCTCGAGGATTATGCCGGGGTCGCGACCTGGGCGGGCAAGCCGATCTACACCCCCGAGCAGGTGATCGGCCAGATCGACAGCGGCGCAAAGCAGTCCGGCAAGACGATCACCTTCTCCTTCCTCGACGGCCCGACCACGACCGGCTTGTACAACAGCCCGAAATATCAGGGTTCGGGCATTACCGAGAGCTTCGGCTACACGCCGTTCAGCTCCGCGCAGAAGGCGGCCACCCGCGAGGCGCTGGTCCTGTGGAACGACCTCATCCCCCAGAACATCGTCGAGAAGAACGGCAACGGCGCCGATATCGTCTTCGCCAATACGGACACCGGACCGGCCCAGGCGTGGGCTTATTATCCCGGCAACGGCCCCAGGATCCTGGGCGACGTCTGGACGGCGACCCCCGAGGCCAATTGGACCAACAACTGGCTCAATTATACCGGGTACGGCTGGTCCACCCTGGTCCACGAGGCGGGCCACGCGCTCGGCCTCAGCCACCCGGGCAATTACGATTTCGGCGACGACAATGACGGCGACGGCAATCCCGATCCGATCACCTACGAAGGCGACGCCTTCTACGCCCAGGATTCGCTGCAATATACGATCATGTCCTATTTCAGCGAGACCAAGACCGGCGCCCAGTCGATCGATGTCTCGCTCGGGCTGCTCAACAACCCGCAGACCCCGCTGATCTCGGATATCCTGACGATCCAGTCCAAATATGGGGCCGATCCGACGACCCGCGCCGGCGACACCGTCTATTTCGCCAATTCCACGGCGGGCAACGGGGTCTACGACCTCGAGCAGAACCCCTTCCCCTATCTCGCGGTCTACGACGCCGGCGGCGAGGACACGTTCGATTTCTCGTCGGCCAATAGCGGCGTGTTCATCGACCTTCGTCCCGGCAGCTTCAGCTCGGCGACCAAGGGCTATCTGAGCCTTGCCGAAGCCAATGAAGCGACCGAGGCGTTCAACGCCGTCACCGACGAGGGCCAGGGCGACTTCCCGCTTTGGGACGCGGCGGGCTATGCCGGCTGGGTCGGCCTCGTGCAGAGCATCGGCGCCGGCCGGGTGCAGGCCGATACCGGAGTAAGCGGAATCACCGCGACGTCGCACCGCAACGTCTCGATCGCCTACAATACGATCATCGAGAATGCGGTCGGCGGCTCGGCCCGCGATTATCTGGTCGGCAACGACGTCGCCAACAAGCTCTCCGGCAACGGCGGCAACGACGTTCTCGACGGCGGCAAGGGCAACGACATCTACACCGGCGGCGCCGGTGCGGACGAGTTCCGGATCAGCGAGATCGGCTATAACGACTCGATTCTCGACTTCACCAGCGGAACGGACAAGATCCGGCTGTCGGAGATCGACGCCAACAGCGGAGCCGCCGGCAACCAGGCCTTCAACTTCATCGGCAACGCGGCGTTCAGCGGCGTGGCGGGACAGTTGAGGACCTACACGCAGGGCGGCGACAATTATCTCGCCGGCGACGTCAACGGCGACGGCCTCGCCGACTTCACGATCAACACCGGGGCCGGAGCCCCGGTGGTTGCCGACATCTTCCTTTAGGGAAGAGCCGAGCGACGAAGGGAGGGCCTGCCGCGCCGCGGCGGGTCCTTTCTTTTGGAGCGACGCGGGCGTGGCGGATCGGCAACGGCGGTGGGATTAACGGCGGCACCGCGAAGTTTTCGATGGCTCCCGCGGGTCCTAGCTGTGATGAAATTGCGACCATGGGGGATTGGACCGCGATCGTGCTTGCCGGGCGCCGGCCGGGGGAGGATGGCTTCGCGGCGGCGCACGGCGTGGCGGCGAAGGCGCTGATCCGGGCCGGCGGCGAACCGATGCTGGGCCGGGTCGCCCGGGCCCTGCTAAGCTCTCCGTCGGTCGGCCGGATCGTCATTCTCGCACAGGAGGCGGACTCGCTCCTCGGCGGCGAGCTCGAATGGATGGCCGCGGATTCCCGGATCTCGACGGCGCGATCGTCGGACGGCATCTCGGCAAGCGTCGGTCGCCTGGCGGGGTCGGAGGCCGCGCCTTACCCGGTGCTCGTCACAACCGCCGATCACGCTTTGCTTCAGCCCGAAATGGTCGAGGCGTTCATCGCCGGGGCGAACGGAGTCGACGGCGCGTTCGCGATGGTCGAGCGAAAGACGGTGGAGAAGGCCCACCCCGACACGAAGCGAACCTGGCTCAAGGCCGCGAACGGCCATTTCAGCGGCGCCAATCTGTTCGCCCTGCTGACCGCCGAATCGGCGCGGGGGACCGACTTCTGGGCCCGGGCCGAAAAGGACCGCAAGCGCACCCTGAAATTGCTGAGCTTCCTCGGCCTGGGGATCTTCCTTCGAGCCGTCACCCGGACGATCTCGCTCGAGGCCGCGGCCGAGCGGGTCGGCCGCAAGGCGGGTTTCCGGCTGAAGGCGGTGCTTCTGCCCTTCGCCGAGGCGGCGATCGACGTCGACAAGCAATCGGACCTGGAGCTGGCCGAGCGGATCCTCGCCGCCCGGGCCGCCTTACCAGCCGCCGCCGCCGCCGCCGCCGCCGC
>JBAWCC010000064.1:0-22453 GCA_049590095.1 Allosphingosinicella sp.
GGCGGCCGGAGGCGGCGGAGCCGGGGCTTCCTTCGCCCTGGCGGCGGCGGCGAGCACGTCGTCCTTGGTCAGCCGCCCGTCCTTGCCGGTGCCCTTGATCCGCGACGGGTCGAGATGATGCTCGAGCACGATCCGCCGGACGGCGGGCGACAAGGTCAAATTGGGGCTGTCGTCGTCCTCGGCCTCGCCATCTTCGTCGTCCCGAAGCTCGACGTTCTCGCCGGCCCCCTGCGGATTGACCGGCACGCCTTCCGCGCCGGCCTGCTCCGCCTCGGGCTTGGCCGGCATTCCCGAGCCGCTCTCGATCCGGGCGATGGCGGCGCCGACCGCGACCGTGTCGCCGACCGCGACGAGATGGTCGCCCATCATTCCGTCGACCGGCGAGGGCACCTCGATGGCGACCTTGTCGGTTTCCAGGCTGGCGAGAGGCTCGTCGGCCTTGACCGGGTCGCCGGGCATCTTGAGCCACTGGCCGAGCGTGGCCTCGGTGATCGATTCCC
Source organism: Allosphingosinicella sp. (assembly GCA_049590095.1). Taxonomy (GTDB): domain Bacteria; phylum Pseudomonadota; class Alphaproteobacteria; order Sphingomonadales; family Sphingomonadaceae; genus Allosphingosinicella. The sequence continues at coordinate 501 of JBAWCC010000064.1, forward strand.
CCAGTGTCGGGACTTTGACTTCGGTCGACATGAAAGTTCCTTTATCCGGCCTTGCGTTGCGCCGGCGCGTGACTGCTATGGCCGAGCGCGTCGGCGATCAAGGCCGACTGCTCGGCGGCGTGGCGCTTGGCGAGGCCGGTGGCCGGCGACGCCGAGGCCGGCCGGCCGGCATAGAGCGCCCGCCGCGGCTTGGCCCCGGCTTCCTCGAGACAGCGCTCGATCCGCCAGTCGAGGAAATTCCAATAGCCCTGGTTTTGCGGCTCCTCCTGGGCCCAGACCACCTCCTCCAGCGCCGTCATCCGCTTCAGGCGGGCGGTGAGGGGCTCCGACGGGAAGGGATAGAGCTGCTCGATCCGGACGACCGAAGTGTGGCGATCCTCGGCCTTGTCTCGCGATTCCATCAGTTCGTAGGCGATCTTTCCGCTGCACAGGACGAGCCGCTTCACCGCCTCGTCCGCCGGCCCGCCGAGGTCCGAAAGGATGCGCATGAAATGGCTTTCGCCGGTAAAGTCGCCGACGCTCGACACCGCGAGCTTGTGCCTGAGCAGAGACTTCGGGGTCATGACGATCAGCGGCTTGCGGAAATCGCGCTTCATCTGGCGCCGAAGCAGGTGGAAATAATTGGCCGGCGTCGTGCAATAGGCGACCTGCATATTGTCCTCGCCGCACAATTGCAGGAAGCGCTCCGGCCGCGCCGAGCTGTGCTCCGGCCCCTGGCCTTCGTAACCGTGCGGAAGAAGCAGGACGAGGCCGCTGGCCCGAAGCCATTTGGCTTCCCCGGCGGCGATGAACTGGTCGATGATGACCTGGGCGCCGTTGGCGAAGTCGCCGAACTGCGCTTCCCACAGCACCAAAGTGAGCGGATCGGCGATCGAGAAGCCATATTCGAAGCCGAGCACTCCGAATTCGGAGAGCGGAGAATCCCGAACCTCGAAGCGGGCGCCCTCGACCGTCGTCAGCGGGATATATTTGCGGGCGTCGGTCTGGTCGATCCAGGCGGCGTGGCGATGGCTGAACGTCCCCCGCCCGCTGTCCTGGCCGGAGAGGCGCACTCCCCAGCCGTCCTTGAGCAAAGTGCCGAAGGCGAGTGCCTCCGCCGTCGCCCAGTCGAAGCCCTGGCCGCTGGCGAACATCTCGGCCTTGGCGTCGAGGATTCGCCGGAGCGTCTTGTGGACGGTGAGGCCATCGGGGACGGTGGTCAGGATCGCGCCCACTTCGCGCAAGTCCTTCTCGTCGACGCCCGTGGAGACGTTGCGGCGCTCGGTTTCCGGAGTTTCCGGTCGGCCGAGCCCGGACCAGCGGCCCTCGAACCAGTCGGCCTTGTTGGGGAGGTAGGATTTGGCGGCCTCGAACTCGGTCTCGAGCAAAGCGGTGAACTCGCTTATCCGAGCCTGTGTCCAGGTCGGATCGATCACATTCTCCTCGCGGAGCCGGGCGCCGTACAGTTCGGAGACCGGCGGGTGCTTGCGGATCTCGGCATACATGAGCGGCTGGGTGAAGCTCGGCTCGTCGCCCTCGTTATGGCCGAAGCGGCGGTAGCACCACATGTCGATGACGATGTCGCGGGCGAATTTCTGCCGATATTCTATGGCGAGCTTGCAGGCGAAGGTCACCGCCTCCGGATCGTCGCCGTTGACGTGAAGGATCGGCGCCTGGACCGACTTGGCGATGTCCGACGGATAGGGGGACGATCTGGCGAATTGCGGGGAAGTCGTGAAACCCACCTGGTTATTGATGACATAGTGGATGGTGCCGCCGGTGCCGTAGCCCGGTATGCCCGAGAAGGCGAAGCATTCGGCCACGATGCCCTGGCCGGCGAAGGCCGCGTCGCCGTGAAGGAGCACGGGCAGGACCTCGTCCACCGCCTTGCTTCCGCCGCGCTCGACCTGGAGTGCGCGGACCTTGCCGAGAACGACCGGATCGACCGCCTCCAGGTGGCTGGGATTGGGGACCAGCGACATGTGGACCTTGATCCCGTCGAACTCCCGATCCGAGGACGTGCCGAGATGATATTTGACGTCGCCCGAGCCGCCGACGTCCTCGGGATTGGCGGAGCCGCCCGCGAACTCGCTGAAGATCGCGCGGTAGGGCTTTGCCATGACGTTGGCGAGGACGTTGAGCCGGCCCCTGTGCGCCATCCCGAAGACGATCTCGCGGACCCCGTATTGGCCGCCATATTTGATCACGCTCTCCAGCGCCGGGATCATCGATTCGCCGCCGTCGAGCCCGAACCTCTTGGTGCCGACATATTTGCGGGCGAGGAACTTCTCCCACTGCTCGGCCTCGATCACCTTCTGGAGGATCGACTGCTTGCCTTCGGGCGTGAAGCGGATCTCGGCGTCGCGGCCTTCCATCCGCCCCTGAAGGAAGCGGCGCTCGTCGACGTCGTTGATATGCATATATTCGAGGCCGACATTGCCGCAATAATTGCGCCTGAGGATGTCGACGACCTCGCGCACCGTCCCCCGCTTGAGGCCGAGCGCTCCGCCGAGCCAGACCGGACGGTCCAGCGCCGCGCCGGTGAAGCCGTGATATTCGGGGGTCAGATCCTCGGGCATCTCGCGCTGGGCGAGGCCGAGGGGATCGAGATTGGCGGCGAGGTGCCCGCGCACCCGGTAGGTGCGGATCAGCATCATCGCGCAGATCGAATCGTTGGCCGCCTGCTCGACGTCCGCCGCCGGCGCGCCGCTCGCGACGGCGGCCTCCTTCGCCTTCGCCGCGACCTTCTCGATGGCCATCAACGTGGGGTCGAGCCCCGAATTGAGCGAGTCGAGCTCGGCCACGGGCCAGTTGGCGCGCGCCCAGCTCGGGCCCTGCTCGCGTTCGCTGCTGATCATGTCCAAGCCGAAATCGCCTTCCGAGTCTTCTACAGTCCAATCCGCCGCATGTTCCGCCCCGTCCCCCGTCATTGCGAGGAGCGAAGCGACGAAGCAATCCAGACCCACGACCGAGGCTCCACTGGATTGCTTCGCTACGCTCGCAATGACGAGCGGATCAGCCCTTCAAAAGCTCGGCGAGGGTCGATCCCAGCTCAGATGGGCTCGGGGACACGGTAATTCCAGCCGCCTCCATCGCGGCGATCTTGTCGTCGGCGCCGCCCTTGCCTCCGGCGACGATGGCGCCGGCATGGCCCATCCGCCTTCCCGGAGGCGCGGTGCGGCCGGCGATGAAGCCGACGACGGGCTTGCCGCGCCCGGCGCGCGCCTCGTCGGCGATGAACTGCGCCGCATCCTCCTCGGCCGAACCGCCGATCTCGCCGATCATGATGATCGACTTCGTCTCCGGGTCGCCGAGGAACAGCTCCAGCACGTCGACGAAGCTGGTGCCGTTGACCGGGTCGCCGCCTATTCCCACGGCCGTGCTCTGGCCGAGGCCCGCATTCGAGGTCTGGAACACCGCTTCATAAGTCAGAGTGCCCGAGCGGCTGACGACCCCGACCGAGCCCTTGCGGAAGATGCTTCCGGGCATGATCCCGATCTTGCACTCGCCCGGGGTGAGCACGCCCGGGCAGTTGGGCCCGATCAGCCGCGACTTCGAGCCCTCCAGCGCCCTTTTGACCCGAACCATGTCGAGTACCGGAATGCCCTCGGTGATGCACACGATCAGCGGCACCTCGGCCTCGATCGCCTCAAGCAGCGAAGCGGCGGCGAAGGGCGGCGGGACGTAGACGACGCTGGCGTCGGCCCCCGTCTCGCGCACCGCCTCCCGGACCGAGTCGTAGACCGGAAGCCCGAGATGGGTCTGCCCGCCTTTGCCCGGAGTGACTCCGGCGACCATCTTCGTTCCGTAGGCGAGCGCCTGCTCGGTATGGAAGGTCCCGGTCTCGCCGGTCATTCCCTGGGTGATGACCTTGGTCGACGAATTGACGAGGATCGACATTAAAAACCTCCGATGGCCTGGGCGACGAGGACGTTGCCGCTGAGGCCGAATTGTTTTCCGAGCACATGGCCCTGGGGGACGTGATTGACTTCGAGGGTAACCCCGTAGCTCCACCCGGCCGGCTCCCACAGGCGTTTCGACAGGCCCGGCGCCGGTTCCTGGACGCCGCTCGGCGGCTTGCCCATCCAGGCTTCCAGCAGCCTGGGATCGAGCGGCGCCGCGGCTTCGAAATCGAAAAGCCGGCAGCCCGCGCCCCAGAAGCCGCTCTTGTCCTGGTAGCGCGAGACGATGAGGAAGACGTCCCGCCCGCCGACCTTGCGGCGGAAGTTGGCGCCGGTGGCCGTACCGTCCTTTTCGACCGACTCCTTCCCAAGCTGGATCAGGCGGGCGACACGCGGATCGCCGTCGTCCGGCATCGCAGTCCATCCGGAGCGGACGGCGTCCGTCTTCGCCGTCTCGATATCGTTGCCGATCCGGGAGCAGGCGCCCTTGAAGGAGTCGAGCAGCTGCCGCTCAGGCGGGGGCGCCGGAGCTGCGGCGATGAGGAGCGCGACGAAGATCATTGGCGCATGCCTTGTTTTCACATATTCCCGGCGCCTCAGGCGAGCGACCCGTCGATCGCCTTGCAGGCGTCGAGCAGCTCCTTCACCGCGTCCACCGAGACCTGGAAGTTCGATTTCGCGCTCTCGTCCAGCTCGATCTCGACGATCCGCTCCACTCCGCCGGCGCCGATCACCACCGGAACTCCGACATAGAGGCCGTCGACCCCATATTGGCCCTCGAGAAAAGCGGCGGCGGGAAGGACCCTCTTCTTGTCCTTGAGGAACGATTCCGCCATCATCAATGCGCTGGTCGCGGGCGCGTAAAAGGCCGAGCCGGTCTTCAGCAAGGCGACGATCTCGCCGCCGCCTGAGCGGGTGCGCTGGACGATCGAGTCGATCCGCTCCTGGGTCGACCAGCCCATCTTGATGAGATCGGGGACCGGGATTCCCGCCACCGCGGAATAAGCCGGCACCGGCACCATCGTGTCGCCATGGCCGCCGAGCACGAAGGCGGTGACGTCCTCGACCGAGACCTTGAACTCCTCGGCGAGGAAGTGACGGAATCGCGCGGAATCGAGAACGCCCGCCATTCCGACGACCCGTTCGTGCGGAAGGCCGGAAAATTCGCGAAGGGCCCAGACCATGGCGTCCAGGGGGTTGGTGACGCAGATGACGAAGCTGTCCGGCGCGTGCGCCTTGATCCCCTCGCCGACCGCCTTCATCACCTTGAGGTTGATTCCGAGCAGATCGTCGCGGCTCATTCCCGGCTTGCGCGCGACTCCGGCGGTGACGATGCAGACGTCGGCGCCCTTGATGTCGGCATAATCCTGGGTTCCGGTGAGAAGGGCGTCATAGCCCTCGACCGGCCCGGCCTGGGCGAGGTCGAGCGCCTTGCCCTGCGGGATGCCCTCGGCGACGTCGACCAGGACGATGTCGCCCATCTCGCGGATCGCCGCGAGATGAGCCAGGGTGCCGCCGATCATTCCGGCGCCGATGAGGGCGATCTTGGTTCGAGCCATGGGCTCCTTCTCTCGTCAAAACGGGACCGGCGGCAGGACGTCGCCGAACGTGGCGCCCGCTTAGACCCGAAGCCGGGAGGGGGCAACCGGTGGGGCGGGGAAAATGCGAGTGTATCGTCATGCCAGCGAAGGCTGGCATCCATGCAGACTCGTGGACCGACCTGACCCCGCATGGACCCCGGCCTTCGCTGGGATGACGGAAGGCTACCCCTCCTCCCCGTGCCCGGCGGCCAGATATTCCTCCGACTGCATCTCGACCAGCCTGGACACCGTGCGCTGGAACTCGAAGGCGCCGTCGCCCTCCGGATAAAGACCTTCGGGCGGGGCATCGGCGGCGGCGAGAAGCTTCACCTTATGCTCGTAGAGCGCGTCGATCAGGGTGACGAAGCGCGCGGCCTCGTTGCGCCGGGCCGGCCCCATCAGGGGAATGCCGACCAGGATGACGCTGTGGTAGCGACGGGCGATGGCGAGATAGTCGGCCGCCCCCCGCGCCGCCCCGCACAGCCGCCTGAACGAGAAGACGGCGACTCCCTTCAGGCTCTTGGGCACGTGAAGGCTTCGGCCGCCCTGCACGGGAATGTCCTCGCTCGGAACCTTCGCCCGGTCCTCGACCGAGAAATCGGTGAGCCGGAAGAAGGCGTCGCTAAGCGCCTGGGTCGCTTCCGGTCCGTTCGGCACGTACCAGGTCGGGAAGCCCCCGAGCCGCTCTAGCCTGTAGTCGGTCGACCCGTTCAGCGGCACCACGTCCAGCTTGTGCTCGACCAGGTCGATGAAGGGCAGAAAGAGCTCGCGGTTGAGACCGCCGAGATAGAGATCGCCCGGGGGCCGGTTCGAGGTGGTGACGACGGTCACCCCATTGTCCAGCAGGTGGGCGAAGAGGCGCGACAGGATCATCGCGTCGGCGGCGTTGTTGATCACCATCTCGTCGAAGGCGAGGAGCCGCGCCTCCTCCGCGATCGCCCGGGCGACCGGCGGGATCGGGTCCCCTTCCTCCTTCGCGCGCTCAATCCGAAGCCATTCGTGCACTTCCAGCATGAATTCGTGGAAATGGACCCGGCGCTTGGGCTGGGCCGCGATCGCCTCGAACGCGAGGTCCATCAGCATCGACTTGCCGCGGCCGACTCCGCCCCACAGATAGGCGCCGCGCGGCGCCGGCGGCGGCTTGTCGAAGACGCGGGACCAAAGCGTCCGTTTCGGCGCCGGCCCGAGCTCGGAGGCGATCCGGTCGAGCACGGTCACGGCTCTTTCCTGGTCCGGATCCGGCCGAAGCTCCCCGGAGTCCACCAGCGCCCGGTAGCGCTCGGCGACCTCGCTCACCGCGACAGCTTCCTCAGCGTCCCGGACCAGGAGGCGACGATCCCGCCTTCCTGCTCGACGAGGCCGCGCATCGCCGCAAGCCTCTTGCTCTCGCGAAGAATCTCGACCGAACAGTCGAGCGGAAGGCCCAGCTTCGCCCCGGAGAGGAATTGCGCGGAGAGGTCGAGGGTCACCGAAGGCCCCAGGCTCGCTCCCGCCGCATAGCCGCCCGCGAACATCGCCATGTCGATGAAGGTCAGGATCGCGCCGCCGTGGACGATATTGCCGAGATTGCTCTGGGCCACGTCCGGGAACATCCTGCACCGCGCCTTCCCGTCCCCCTCGCCTCGGACGAGGAGCTTGCCGATCGTCGAGTTGAAGCGGTCCTGGTCGCTCTGCAGATCCCACGTCATCCAGCCGGGATGGTCCGGATCGGGCTCGTGGCGGATCAGGGGGTGCAGTCGGCGGTCGGTCATGGCGGGGCAGTGGCGGGAATGAAGCGGGCTTTCAAGCCGCGCGTCGTTGCTCATATCCTGATATTCATTTCGGCTCTGGACTCCCGCCGCGCCGCGAGTCACTCTGACCGCATCGAGCAGCGCCGGGGGGGGCGAGTCGCTTCGCGAAGACGTCGAAGAACGTGCACGCGTCGTTCCGCTTTCAAGCCATGCGGTTTCTGCAGGACGAACCAGATCGGGAGCAGCCGCGCCGACCATTACAGTCTTGATTAGCTTTAGTTTCGCGGGAATGCGCTGCGCCTGGTCGTCGAGAGGGGAAGGAATTCCACGTGACGACTCACACCGGCACCAGCGGCAACGACGTGATCGACGGCGGCAACGGCACGGACGAAATTTTCGGTCTCGACGGCGATGACATCATTTACGGCGGCAACGGCGCGGACGGCCTGCTGGACGGCGGCGCCGGCAACGACCAGCTCTACGGGCAGAACGGGAACGATCATCTCTACGGCGGCGGCGGCGACGATCTGATCGACGGCAACAACGGCTTCGACACCGTTTATTATTCCGGCCAGATCGACAAATATACCTTCTTCGCCAGCGCCGGCTATCTGCACATCCTGCATCTCGGCGGCGCCGGGGTAGACGGCCACGACCAGGTGATCCGGGTCGAGCGGCTGGTCTTCGCCGATCGGGTCGTCAATCTCGGCGCCGGCAACAACATCCCGGTCGCGGTCGACGACCAGGTCTTCACCAACGAGGATTCGGGCACGGTCGGCAGCGGGTCCCAGGGCGTTCTCGCCAACGACTACGATTTCGACGGCGACGCGATGACCGTGACCGCCGGCACTTTCGGCGGCGCCTACGGCACCCTCACGCTAAACGTCGACGGCACCTACAGCTATGTCCTGTCCGCCGCGGCCCAGGCGCTCGGCCTTGGCGACAGCGCCCAGGACAGCTTCAGCTACACCGTCTCCGATAATGACGGCAGCGACACCGGCACCCTGGTGTTCAACATCGCCGGGCTCAACGACGCTCCGACCGCCGGTCCGGATTCGGCCTCGGTCGGCGAGAATGACGCCGCGATCGTGATCGACGCGCTCGCCAATGACGACGACGTCGACAATGGCGCGATCCTCACCGTCACCGCCGCCTCGGCGCCGGCCGGCCAGGGCAGCGCCTCCGTCGTCGCCAACCAGGTCCGGTTCGATCCCGGCGGCGATTTCGAGAGCCTCGCGCTCGGCGAGAACGAGGACGTCACGATCGGCTACTCGATCGCGGACGAGCATGGCGCGACCGCTTCCTCGACCGTCACCGTCACCGTCACCGGCGCCAATGACGGTCCCGTCGCCAATCCCGACACGGCCGCGGGCGGCGAGAACGAGACCCTTCTGATCGACTCGACCGCCAACGACACCGACGTCGACAACGGGGCGGTCCTGACCGTCGCCGCGGCCTCGGCCCCGGCCGGCCAGGGCAGCGCTTCGGGAGTCGGCGGCCAGGTCGAGTTCGACCCCGGCACCGACTTCGACGATCTCGAACTCGGCGAGACCGAAGAGGTGATCGTCGGCTACACCGTCGAGGACGAGCATGGCGCTTCCGCCTCCTCGACCGTCACGATCACGGTCACCGGAGCCAACGACGCCCCGGTCGCCAATCCGGACGCGAGGACGACGAACGAGAATTCGGCGGTCGTGATCGATGTCCTCGCCAATGACGACGACGTCGACAATAACGCCGTGCTCACCGTCACCGCCTCGGGCCCGCCCGGAAAGGGAATTGTCACGATCGTGGAGAACGAGGTCCGCTTCGATCCGGGCGACGACTTCGATCATCTCGCGAACGGCGACAGCGAAATCGTCGTCATCGACTACACCATCACGGACGAGCATGGGGCGTCCGCCTCGTCGACCGTCACCGTCACCGTCGAGGGCCGCGACGAAGGATCCAGCACCACCGGCACCGATGACGGCGAAACCCTGACCGGAACGCCCGGCGACGACACGATCGACGCGCTCGGCGGCGACGACAACGTCTTCGGCCTGGGCGGGGACGATCTCCTCGTCGGCGGCGACGGCACCGACTTTTTGAGCGGCGACGAAGGCAATGATACGCTCGAGGGCGGCAACGACAACGACTTCCTGGCGGGCGGCGAAGGCCATGATCAATTGTCAGGCCAGGCCGGCAACGACAGCCTCGCGGGTGAGAATGGCGACGACCAGCTGTCGGGAGGCGACGGCCTCGACACGATGAGCGGCGGAGCCGGCGACGACGTCATGGCGGGCGGCAACGACGAGGATTTCCTGTTCGGAGAGGAGGGCAACGACCAATTGTCGGGCGAGGCCGGAGCCGACATCCTCTCCGGCGACAGCGGCGGCGACCAGCTGTCGGGCGGCATCGGCAACGACAGTCTCGACGGCGGCGACGGGGACGATTCGCTCGACGGCGGCGACGGGGAGGATTATCTGTCCGGCGGCCTCGGCGCCAACGTCCTGAACGGCGGTCTCGGCGACGATCAGATCGTCGCCGACTCGACCGACGGGGCGCAGACGATCGACGGCGGCGACGGCAGCGACACGATCCGCCATTATTACCGGTCCTCGGCGAGCACGATCAGCACTGGCACCGGCAGCGATTCGATCGAGATCGCTTATGCCAATATCGGCACGGCGGCGATCATCGTCACCGACTTCACGCCCGGCGCCGGCGGCGACGTCTTAAGGCTCTCCGGGGACGACGGCGCTCTGCTCGGCTTTCTGTCCGGCTGGGACGGCGGCTCCAACCCGTTCGGTGCCGGCTTCCTGAGGCTTCAGCAGGACGGCGACGACACCCTGCTCCAATGGGACCAGGACGGCTCCGGCGCAGGTTCGGACTGGGAGACTCTCGTCGTTTTCGAAAATGCGGACGCCGCGGACTTCACCGACGCCAATTTCGCCCCGGCCTACCATCCGGACGGCTCCGCGCCGACGGGCCAGTCGATCACCGGAACCAATGACGGCGAAGCGCTGACCGGATCGTTCGGCGACGACACGATCGACGCGCTCGGCGGCGACGACAGCGTTTCCGGCCTGGCCGGCGCCGACATCATCGATGGCGGCGACGGCTTCGACTTTCTGAACGGCGGCGGCGGCGACGACGTCGTCGAGGGCGGCAACGACGACGACTTCATCGTCGGCGAGGAGGGTAACGACCAATTGTCGGGCGATTCCGGCAACGACACGCTCTTCGGCGAGCTCGGCGACGACCAGCTTCTGGGCGGCGGCGGCGACGACGTCCTCGACGGCGGCGACGGCAACGACTCGCTCGACGGCGGCGACGGCCAGGATTATCTGTCCGGCGGCCCCGGCGCCAACGCGCTCAGCGGCGGCCTCGGCGACGACCAGATCGTCGCCGATTCCACCGATGGGGCGCAGACGATCGACGGCGGCGACGGCGACGACACGATCCGCCATTCCTACCGGTCCTCGGCGAGCACGATCGCCACCGGCGCCGGCAGCGACACGATAATGCTTCTCCATGCCAATATCGGGGCAGCGGCGATCGTCGTCAGCGACTTCACGCCCGGCTCAGGCGGCGACGCCTTCCGGCTCTCGGGCGAGGACGGGGCGCTGCTGAACCTGCTCACGGGCTGGGACGGAAGCTCCAACCCGTTCGACGCCGGCTTCCTCCGGCTCCAGCAGAACGGCGCCGACACCTTGTTCCAATGGGATCCGGACGGCTCCGGCACCGGGTCCGACTGGGAAACCCTGGCCCTCCTCGAAAATACCGATGCCGACGACTTCACCGACGCCAATTTCGAGCCCGCTTACAGTCCCGCGGGCGGCGCACCGGCTGGCGAGACGATTACCGGCACCAACGACGGCGACTCGATCACCGGGACGATCGGCGACGACATGATCGACTCGCTTGGCGGGGACGACTTCGTCTCCGGCGGCAGCGGCGCCGATCACATCCTCGGCGGCGACGGCTCCGACTTCCTGAACGGCAATGCCGGCGACGACAATGTCGAGGGCGGGATTGGCGATGACTTCCTGTGGGGCGGGGACGGCGGCGATCAGCTGTCGGGCGAGGCCGGAAACGACATCCTCTTCGGCGAGAACGGCAATGACCTTCTCGCGGGCGGGGACGGCGACGACAGCCTAGACGGCGGCGACGGCGACGACATTCTCACCGGCGGCATCGGCAATGATTATTTGTCCGGCGGCGCCGGCGCCGACGTGATGACCGGCGGCGGCGACGCAGACCTGTTCGACCTCCAGTCCGCCTCGCACGGGCCCGACGAGATCACCGACTTCGCCGGCGGAAGCGACTCGATCCGGATCTGGGCGAGCGGTTTCGAAGGCGGGCTGGCGTCCGGCGGATCGGTGTCGCTGGTCACGGGGTCGACCCCGACGGCGACGGAAGCGTTCGGCCAGTTCCTCTACGACACGGACGACGGGTCGCTGCTTTGGGACGCGGACGGGACCGGAAGCGGCGAGGCGGTGCTCGTCGCCACGTTCACGAACATCCCGTCGCTCGAAGCTTCGGACTTTTTCGTGATCTAGGCCCTCGTCGGATCAAACCGCCCGCTCGACCAGCAGCTTCTTGGTCTCGGCGATCGCCTTGGCCGGGTTCAGCCCTTTGGGGCAGACGTTGGCGCAGTTCATGATCGTGTGGCAGCGATAGAGCCGGAACGGGTCCTCGAGCTCGTCGAGGCGCTCGCTGATGCTCTCGTCGCGGCTGTCGGCGAGCCAGCGATAGGCCTGGAGAAGGATGGCCGGTCCCAGGAACTTGTCCGAATTCCACCAATAGCTCGGGCAGGAGGAGGAGCAGCAGGCGCACAGGATGCACTCGTAGAGCCCGTCCAGCTTGGCGCGGTCCTCCGGCGACTGGAGCCTCTCTTTTCCGGACGGATCGGGAGTGTCGGTCTTCAGCCAGGGCTCGATCGCCGCATATTGGGCGAAGAAATGGGTGAAGTCCGGCACCAGGTCCTTGATCACGTCCATGTGCGGAAGCGGAGTGATCCTGATCTCGCCTTTATAATCCTCGATCGCGGTCGTGCAGGCGAGTCCGTTGCGTCCGTTCATGTTCATCGAGCAGGACCCGCAAATTCCCTCGCGGCAGGAGCGGCGGAAGGTCAGGGTCGGGTCGATGTCGTTCTTGATGCGCAGTAGCGCGTCGAGCACCATCGGCCCGGTCTCGTCGAGGTTGATCTCGTACGTGTCGTAGCGCGGATTCTCTCCGGCGTCCGGATCGTAGCGGTAGATTTTGAACTTCCGGGTCCGGCCCGGACCGGCGGGATCGGTGAACGAACGCCCCTTGCCCTTGATCACGCTGTTCTTCGGAAGGGTGAACTCGGCCATTCTCAATCCTTTGCTGGCGGCGAGATAGCGGCTGGGCCGCGCCGGCTCAACCACCTCTCTGATCCCACCCCCGTCATTGCGAGGAGCGAAGCGACGAAGTAATCCAGCTACGGCGCCCGCGGCTGACTTAGCACTGGGTTGCTTCGCTTCGCTCGCAATGACGGGCCTAGAACAATCCGTGTCTTTTCAAGCTTTCCGCCAGGATCGTCTCGATCAGTTGCTCCTGGCTCAGCCCGGCGAGGGCCGCCGAGCGGCCGTAGACCTTCTGGGACCAGAGGTTGGCATTGAGGTTGACCTCGAGGAACTGGACCTTGCCGCTTTCGCGGTCGAAGCGGAATTCGTAGCGGCCGTAGTCGAAGGGGCGGAATTCCTCGGCGATCCGGCGGGTATAATCGGCGATCACAGGAGTCCATTCCGGGTCGTCGAACTCGACCAATTGATATTTCTGGCTCCGATCGACCAGGTCGCGCTTTTCGTAATAGGTTCGAAGGTGCGAGGGATCGGACTGCTCGAACAGCATCATCGGCATGATCGCCGGCGCTCCGTTTATCGTGATCACCGGAACCTCGACGTCGCTTCCGTTGAGGAAGGGCTCGACGATCGCGTCATGGCCTTCCGAATGGATTCCGGCGACCGCAGCCTCGATCCCAGCCCAGTCGTGGGCGTCCTGCACCCCCCAGCTCGCCGAGGAGGCGTTGGGCTTGATCACCATCCGCTCGCCTTCGGGGCATCGCGACTTCTCGACCGGGGCGCCGCGGCGGTAGATCGCCCAGGGCGCGGTCGGAATCCCGAGGGCGGCGACGGCCATCTTGGTGAGGTGCTTGTCGTCGGACATCCCCCTCAGGATCGGGCTCGCGCCGAGGAAAGGGAGGCCGTGCCGGCTGCACAGCAGGGGCAGCATCATCTCGCTGTTGAGGAACCCGCCCCGGTTGAGCAATGGGAAGACGAAGTCGGCGTCGGGTTTCTCGAACAGGGCCTCATATCTGTCGGCAAGCTCGAGGTTGAGCCCCAGGCCCATCAATATCTCCCGCACCTCGACATGGTACAAAGCGTGGTTGCCGTCGACCGGATGAAGCCCGCCCTCCCACAAGGCATGTTTGGCGATGAACATGACGCGCAGCCGCTCCTTGGCTTCGGGCGGGATGGTGAGCGGACGGATGTTTGACACGCGGGACTTCGCCTTTCAGGGAGTAAGCGCCGCGGCCATAGTCCCGCCGCTACGGAAGGCCAAGAGCGTAACCTTTGTGACCGCCCACACCCTCGCCCCCGGCGACTCGACCTTGCTGATGACGACCGGCGGCGACGCCCGGATCGTCCTTCGCCCGGAAACCGGCCTGAACCGCTACCATTCGGCGCCGCGTCCGAGCGGAGTGCTGGCCTACGCCTCGTCCACGGCCAACGACATTTCGGCCCCCGCCTTCGCCCATGTCCGGACGCTGACCGCCGAGCTCGGCCCGGACCTTTCCGGCCGGGCCTATGCCGCGCGGCTCGAGGCCCTGCGCGGCCGGATCCGCCGCGCATATTCGGTCGCGGAGGAGGTCGACATCGTCTTCGCGCCGTCGGGCACCGATCTCGAATATGTCGCCTTGGCCTGCGCCGCCGGCCGAGGCCGCGGCGGGACCCACAACATCCTGCTCGGCGCCGACGAGGTCGGGAGCGGCTGCATCCATTCCGCCTTCGGCCGCTATTTCGCGCGCGAGACGGCGCTCGGAGTCGCGACGGCGCCCGGCGACCCGGTCCCCGGCCTGGGCGAAACCCATGTAGAGATGATCGACGTCCCGGTCCGCGACGATCATGGCCGGGCCCGACCTTCGGCCGAAATCGCGGACCGGATGGATATTGCGATCGCCGAAGCCGGGGCGGCCGGCCGCCATGTGCTCGTCCACGTCGTCCACGGCTCGAAGACGGGGCTCATCCTTCCCTCGCTGACGGACATCGACCGACTCCTTGCAAAAAATGGCGATTCCTTCACTTTCGTGGTCGACGCCTGTCAGGCGCGGATCACCAGCCCCGCCATCGCCGATTATCTGGAGCGCAAGGCGATCGTCTTCGTCACCGGCTCCAAGTTCATGGGCGGCCCCCCGTTCAGCGGCTTCGCCCTCGTCCCCCGCATTTTCCGGGAACGGTCCATGCCGCTCGCCCACGGCCTGGCGACGATCTTCCGCCGCGGCGAATGGCCGGAAGGCTGGCCCGGCGCCGAAGCGCTCGAGGGCGGCTCCAATCCGGGCCTGCTGCTCCGCCTCGAAGCCTCGGTCTTCGAGCTGGAGCGCTTCCAGCGTCTCTCGATCGAGGACGTGACCCGGATCATCCTGTGCTTCCATCAGTCGGTCCGCGAAGAGATTATCGAGAAGACCTCGGCCCACCGCGTCGCCCCTTATCCGCCGGGCGAGAAGGAGACGGCCGACACCCACCCGATCGAGATGCGCACCCTCTCGACCCTCGACCTCAGCGAATTTGGCGGCGGCTCGACCTTCGAGGATTCCATCCGCTGGCACCAGGCGATGCTCGACCACGGCGTTCGCCTCGGCCAGCCGGTGAAATGCGTGAAGCTGGACGGCGGCGACTGGGGCGCGACCCTGCGCATCGGGCTGTCCATGCCGATGGTCGTCGAGCGGGAGGGCCTGGACGACGAGGCGCTTCGGCGAAGCTTCGCCCAAGACATGGCGCGGGTAAGGGCTGCGCTGGAGGAGGTGGCCGCCTGACCCCCGTCATTGCGAGCGAAGCTAAGCAATCCAGAGCGGCCACCGACGCGGGCTGGATTGCCTCGTCGCTTCGCTCCTCGCAATGACGCGGGCTCAGTAAACCCGCGCCTTGGGCTCGATATATTTGATCTCGTCGGTCAACGTATATTCGTGGACCGGCCGGTAATCGATCCGCACCGTCCCACCTTGGCCGCCCCAGCCTTCGAACCAGGCCGCCGTGTGCTTCATCCAGTTGGCGTCGTCGCGGTTGGGATAATCCTCGTGCATGTGGGCGCCGCGGCTTTCCTTGCGGTTGGCGGCCGAATGCATCGTCACCACAGCCTGGGCGATGAGGTTGTCGAGCTCGAGGGTCTCGACGAGGTCGGTGTTCCAGACGAGGCTTCGGTCGGTGACCTTGACGTCCGCCATCTGCCGGTAGACCTCGTCGATCCGGCCCTTGCCCTCCTCAAGCGTCGCCTCGGCCCGGAAGACCGCGCAATCGGCCTGCATCACCCGCTGCATCCTGTTGCGGATTTGCGCCGTCGGGCTGTCCCCCGCGGCGAAGCGGAACCGGTCGAGGCGCCCCAGCGCCATCTCCTCCGAGCCCTTGGGCAAAGGCCGGTGCGGAGCGTTCGGCTTGAGGATCTCGCCGGCCCGGTGGCCGACCGCCCGGCCGAAGACGACGAGGTCGATAAGGCTGTTCGAGCCCAGGCGGTTGGCCCCGTGCACCGAGACGCAGGCCGCCTCGCCCACCGCAAACAGACCGGGAACGACGGCGTCGGGATCGCCGTCCCTCAAGGTCACCACCTCGCCGTGGAAGTTGGTCGGGATGCCGCCCATATTGTAATGGACGGTGGGAACCACCGGAAGCGGCTGCCGCGTCAGATCGACGCCAGCGAACACCTTCCCCGTTTCAGTGATTCCGGGGAGTCTTTGCGCTAATATTTTCGAATCGATATGGTCGAGGTGGAGCCAGATATGGTCCTTGTCCTTGCCGACGCCGCGGCCCTCGCGGATCTCCATCGCCATCGAGCGGGAGACGACGTCGCGGCTGGCGAGGTCCTTCGCCGAAGGCGCGTAGCGCTCCATGAAGCGCTCCCCTTCCGAATTGGTCAGATAGCCGCCCTCGCCGCGCGCCCCTTCCGTGATCAGCACCCCCGCGCCGTAGATCCCGGTCGGGTGGAACTGGACGAACTCCATGTCCTGGAGCGGAAGGCCGGCGCGCAGCACCATCGCATTGCCGTCGCCGGTGCAGGTGTGGGCGGAGGTGGCGGTGAAATAGACCCGGCCGTAGCCCCCCGTCGCCAGAACCACCGCCTGGCTGGAGAAACGGTGGATCGACCCGTCCTCCAGGCACAAGGCGATCACCCCCCGGCACTCGCCCCCTTCCATGATCAGGTCGATGGCGAAATATTCGATGAAGAAGTCCGCGTCGTACTTGAGCGACTGCTGGTACAGAGCGTGGAGCATCGCGTGCCCGGTCCGGTCCGCGGCCGCCGCGGTGCGCTGCGCCGGCGGCCCCGCCCCCATGTTCTGCATCATCCCGCCGAAGGCGCGCTGGTAGATCTTCCCCTCCGCGGTCCTCGAGAAGGGCACCCCGGCATGCTCCAGCTCGTAGACCGCCGCCGGCGCCTCCCGGCACAGATATTCGATCGCGTCCTGGTCGCCGAGCCAGTCCGAGCCCTTGACCGTGTCGTACATGTGCCAGGTCCAATGGTCCGGCCCCATATTGCCGAGCGAGGCCGCGATCCCCCCCTGCGCCGCGACGGTATGCGAGCGGGTCGGGAACACCTTGGTGATGCAGGCCGTCCGAAGCCCCTTCCCCGCCGCCCCCATCGTCGCCCGAAGCCCCGACCCGCCGGCCCCGACGACGACGACGTCGTAGCTGTGGTCGACGATCTTGTAGGCGGAAGGGGTGGGCATGGGGGGCGCTCGCGGCTGGGGTGGGGCTTGGCGGCGCTTTTAGGCCTGGCGTGGGGGGATGCAAGCTTGTCCGGCGGTGCGGGCGGAGACGTCACGGGCGGCCGTGAATGGGACCCCATGAAAGTAGTACTTTCATGGGAACCCCGTCGAAGCGGTTCGTTCGGCGATAGGCCGAACGCCCGCCCGGCCGGCCTGCGCCGACTCCAGTCGCTGCTCGCGATTGCTGACAATCCCTTCGCTGCGGCTGGGCGGCTTGGCGGGAGGCCGCGAACGCCCGGCAGGCCGCTTCCGAAATTCCGATACGCACCGTTCGCGGCTTCTCTTGCGCTCGCAGCGCATTATATTGAGTCGCGGAAAGGGCTCGCATGGCAAAGGTCGTCGTCACCAAGCTGGAAGGCAAAAGCGCGCGCAAGATCGGCGCGAAGGGCACGGCGGTGACGATCCGGCGGGTCGGCAAGGACGGCGGGACGACGTCCGTCCGCACCATCGACTCGGCTAGCGAGTCGTTCGGCAAGGATTTCACATGGGTCTTCGGCGCCAATGTGAAGAAGGCGCGCGAGGAGAACAAGCGGATTACCGGCGCTCCGGACAGTGCCCCGCCCAAAGGCTGATCACCCCGTCTTCCTGATCGTCGCCGGGCCGAACGGCTCCGGCAAGAGCAGCTCCTATCGCGACACGCAGATCGAAGATTCCGGGCGCACGATCTGGATCGTCAATCCGGATATTCTCACGGTCCGAATCAGCGAGTCCGAAGGAATTCCGCTCGAAAAGGCCAACCGGGCGGCGGTTGAGCGCATCGAGGCGTGGCTGGACGCATCGATGGATGTCCACAAGAGCGTCGGTGTCGAGACCGTTCTTTCCACCGACAAATACCGCCGACTCGTCGCCAAGGCCAAGGGCCTCGGCTTCGCGGTCTGGCTCGTCTACGTCGTCCTGGATTCGCCAGACCGGAATATCGAGCGAGTCCGCCTGCGTGTGCGCAAGGGGGGCCACGATGTACCGGACGACAAGGTGCGCTCCCGTTACGCCCGCTCACTGGCGCAATTTCCCTGGTTCCTCGATCAGGCCGACTCTGCGTGGATCTACGACAATAGCGGCGCAGAGCCGCAGCGGATCGGCGAGAAAAGAGTCGGCGTGATCACTCTCGACGAGACGGCGTTGCCGGCCATCGTCGAAGCGGTGAGGTCAATCGAAACGGAGTAGGTCAGGCCTGCGATCCAAGCGATGTCATTCCTCGACCCGGAGACCAGGGATGGATGAGATAATCCGCAATCTGGCGCCGCCGCTCGGAGTGGGGCTGATCTCGCTCTTCGGCTATCTCTGGGCGCGCGGCGTCCATCGGCGGGCACGGATCCGCGCGCGACGTAAGCCGAATCCAGTCGAGTGAGGCGGGGGGGATTCGAGCTTGTTGGGCGGCGGGGCGGGCGGAGAGGCTGAAGGGTTGGGTTCACGCGGAGGGTCGCGGAGGGCGCGGAGAGGGGATGGCGGGTTCGAGGGTGGGCGGTCACTGAAAAGTGACCACGAAGGGGCGTGTGCCGTGGTGAGAGCTAGTCGGCGGACGGCGCCTGAATGAGCCAGCCGACGACGATCCGCTCGAAATCGACGTAGGGAATGTCAGCCGCATCGAACCCGAGCTCGGCGGCAAGCGCCGGCAGGTCGGCGAGGAAACGCTCGTAAGTCTGCGCAACGCGCGGGCCGCTCGGCAACTTTCGGCGCGAGACGTTCGCGAGCCAGTTCCGGGTTTCCAGAAGGAGGCCGGACGACTCCCCGCCATGGGCCCGGATATCCGAGCCGGCCAGGTCCGAGATGAATTGCTGGTAGCGATATTGCTCGAGGTCGAGGATGAGCGCCCGCTTCTCCTTCTGCCCGGCATTCCCGTAGCGCTTGGCACCGAGGAAAATGCCCAGCTCGAGCGGCATGTTGAAACGGGGCAGGCCGTTCACCTCGTCGAGTTCGGTGCGGGAGAGGTCGTGGATGCCGTACCGGCACTCGCCGACGATCGCGTAGATCTTGTCCAGCCTAGCCTGGGCCCCGTCATCCACCTCTCGCGCGGAGCGAGGCCGGAAACCGCAGGCGTAGATCACGAAGATCAGAGTCCGGAACAGAGGTGCGTAGAGATCGTCGAACGGGCAATTGATGAAGACGTCGTCGAGCGACGAGCGGCTGGACGCCACCGAGCTATTTCTTCCTGGTGGCGACCGAACTGGCGGCCGTCTTCGCCTCGCGAACGGTGATGGACCCGCGCTTGGAGGCCGGCTTCAGGACAAACCTGCCCGTCGCCGCGCTCCGGCCGAGCACTCGGCCGTCCTTCTTGTCGCCGTCGCGGGCGCTCGATTCGGAGGATCGGCTGGCCATGATCGCAATGTGATCCTCGGGCGCCGCCAACGCAAGTGGCGACTCGCGGCGACGTGTGGCCGCAACATATCTTGGGGAAATGATACGGCCAAGCCTATTCGGTGTTAGGCACGCACCTAGTACGTAACTGGCACCAGCGTTCCCTGCTGGTCAGATTTCCCGATTGTGCCATTTCTCCATGAAACGAGCTACCCATCGAGATAAACGCCCTGAATTATCGTCAGCCGCGACAATCCGGCCATCTGCCAAGATTGCAGTAGCACACTCGCGGGTTGTCAACTCAAGTCGGTCTCCCTCTTGAGCAACCAAACGTGTCTCCACGAGGCTCCGAAAAAACTCGTCAGGGTCCAGATCATTCAAGTCTATCCAATCCCGAAGTTCCTCATCTTTGATGAATATCTCCCTGCCTCGGCCCATCTGTGATATGATAACAAACTGAGCTTGCGATAACTCCACTGGTTCCCAAGGCACAATCGCCGGTCTTGCAAGCTGATCCGCCGATGCTTCTATGCTGTAATAATGCCAGCCCCATCGGCCCGTCTGCTCCGGTCGCGGCATCGGCTTCGCCTCCAAGAGGTTAGACAGGCGTTCAATCTCCAAGTCTTCACCAAATAGGGGAATGATCGGATGGGAATAAGAAATACGCGTCCATATGAGCTCTAGGAGGAGATTTAGCGGGTTGATGTGTGAGCTGGCCATAATTGGCCATCGGCCGTCGCTATCCAGCTGAATGTGATAGGGGTGACCGCTCAACTTGATGAGCGATGAACCTCCTGCCACGATCAGGTTAGGAAGAAGTGATGGACCAAAGCCCAACTTGTTCAAATTTTTTTCTAAAAAGTCGAGGAAGCCGTTCCGCAAACTTACCTCGCTGGTGTAGCCGCCGTAGCCGAGCATCACCCGAATCGGGGCTATTTGATCTCTCATAATCGTGTGCAGAATGAGATGTTTTGCCCGATCCATCTCCAACCAAGCATCACTGGACGGGGCAATCTCGCCCGTCACATCGGCATAAGCCCTGAAGCTCGCGTCTAAGCTGAAATCAGCCTCACCAGTCGCGCTTTGTATCCAGTTGTCATAGACCCTAGCAACGCGGAAAAGCTGATCATAAGCGTCAGCGAGTTCGCCGCCGAACAATCGCTTTTTAACCTCAAACACGGCGAGTACGTTCGCCACATGCCATTGATAGCAGCCCGTAACATAGGGAACCGGGGTGCCGTCACCTTGCACGAGCATGCAATCAATCTGACCGCTAGATCCTCCCACGCCGTCAATGACGAATCCAGTCACGACCCGGAGATCCAACTCCGGCGGGACAGCACGTTCGAGCAAATCCCGAGTAAGCCCTTCGTACATGCTGCCAATGGTTGGAGCATGTTTGATATTTGAAGCGGCAAGCTGTGCCGCCTCCGCTTGCGAGAGCTGCCTAAGCATATCAGCGATAGAGCGAATCATCGTTTTTGCTTAGCGCTCTAGCGCTTCCCCCAACAACCGTCGGATCGCTTCCGGCTTCGAGGGTTTGGGAGCGGGCTGCCGCTCTATCCAGGCGTCGATCGCCGCCTCCATCTCGGGATACAGCCGCAGGCCGATGTTGCGGCCGATGCCGGTGGACGGGCGGCCCCGCTTCCTTTTTTCGGTACCGGCTATTGCTTTGCCCCTGATTTGATGGTACCGGGAAATCCCATGTCCGCTCGCGACCTTAAACCGTCGCGCCGCGCGCTGCTAGGCGCTGCGGTGGCGATTCCGTTCGTTGGCTGTGCCGGTGCAGGCGCCGAGGCCCCTCCACCGCGCTTCGCGCGGTCCCCCTCCCCGAGCGAGCTCGGGGAGGAATTGGGGTGGGCGCAGGCGCTGGACGGGCTTCGGGCGGCGGAGGCGGCGTTGCGGGAGTTCGAGGCTCGGACTGCGGGGGCGCCCGATGAGGAGCAGGAGGCGGTCGAGCGGGAGATGGACGAGCGGCTCGATGCGCTGGGGCCCGCTTTGCTTCGCTTGCTCGCCGCGCCGGCGCCGGATTTGGAGGCGCTCGTCGTCAAGATCGAGACGATCATCGCGCATGAGGCCTTTTCGACTTCCGGGGGCGAAGAGTGTCTGGAGGATCTTTACCGGGATGCCAGGCGGCTGGCCCGGGGGTGAAAGCACAGAAGATTAAGACACGTCACGGGCGGCCGTGACGTCGGACGAGTTCGCGCGGCTTGGGGCCGCCCGCCTCGCCGGCCGGCCTGCGCCGACTCCAGACGCTGCTCGCGATTGCTGGCAATCGCAGCGCTGCGGCTGGGCGGCTGGGCGGAAGGACCTCACGGGCGGCCGTGACGTCGGACGAGTTCGGGCGGCTTTGGGCCGCCCGCCTCGCCGGCCGGCCTGCGCCGACTCCGGCCGCTGCTTGCGGACGCTTTGCGTCCGCTTCGCTGCGGCTGGGCGGCTTGGCTGGGCTTGCAATAGGAATTGTCCTGTTCTACATATGTTC
>JBAWCC010000065.1:0-1917 GCA_049590095.1 Allosphingosinicella sp.
CGCCGCGACCGCTCGCGCCGTCGGCGCTCGGAAAGGACGACGTCGCCGATCCGCCGCCCTCCCCGGCGATGCGGGCGGCGGCCCAGCGCGGCCGGCTGCTCCATTCCCTGTTCGAGCGGCTGCCTGAGGTCCCGCCGGAGGAAAGGGCGGCCCGGGCCGAGCGCTGGCTCGAGCGCTCCGCCGGGATCGACGATCCGGAGCTCCGCCGGGGCCTCGTCGAGGATGCCTGCCGCCTCATCGCCGATCCGGCCCATGCCGAGCTGTTCGGCCCCGGCGCTCTTGCCGAGGCGCCGATCGCCGCCGTGGTCGCGGGCGGCCTGGTCGTCTCCGGTTCGGTGGACCGGCTGCTGGTCGGGCCCGACCGGATCCTCGTCGCCGACTTCAAGACCGGCCGCCGAGCCCCCGTCGCTCTCGACGACATCCCGGTGCCGCACCTCCGCCAGATGGCCGCGTATGTCGAAGCACTGAAGTTGATCTTCCCGGGCCGCCCGGTCGAGGCGAAATTGCTCTATACGGCGGCTCCGATCCTGTTCGATCTCCCGGCCGATCTGCTCGACCGCTACCGGCCGGTGCTTGAGCCGGAGCCCGCGGCCCCCTAAATGCCTCGCAACCCCTTCAGGAGATTTTCATGAGCACCAAAGCCGTCACCGACACCAGCTTCCAGGACGACGTCCTGGCTTCCGGCAAGCCGGTCCTGGTCGATTTCTGGGCCGAATGGTGCGGCCCGTGCCGGATGATCGCTCCGGCGCTCGAGGAGATAAGCGACGAGATGGCGGAGCGGGTCGCGGTGGTGAAGCTCAACATCGACGAAAATCCCGACGCTCCGGCCAAATATGGCGTTCGCGGAATCCCGACCATGATCCTGTTCAACGACGGCAAGATCGCCGCCACCAAGGTCGGCGCCGCCCCCAAGACCCAGCTGCAGAGCTGGCTCGAGCAGGTGCTCAACGGCCTGGATTACCAGGCCCGGCAGGGCAAGGGCGCAGACTAGAGCGTGATCGCTCCAGGTTGAATGGTCCTCGTCATGCCAGCGAAGGCTGGCATCCATGCTGAATCCCAGGATGTCTCTGCGTCGGCATGGACCCCAGCTTTCGCTGGGGTGACGGTGGAGGCGATCAAACTAGGTCGATCACATTCTAGCGCCCTATTCCGGCGGCTCAGTGCCCTCCAGCCCGCGCGTGTCGGGGCGGAATTTGGCGTGCCTCGGCAGTGCGTCGCCCGGCTCGAACCAGGGCATCCGGCTGCTTCAGAAGATGTGGAAGCCCGGGCTCACGCTTGCCGGATCGTCGAGAGTGGCGACGCTGAAGTCGACGGTTTCGGGCTGGTGGTCGACCTGCATCAGGAACGGAGTGCCGCACTCGCCGCAATAGCTTCGGTGGCCGAAGCTGGACGATTTGAACGATTTCACCTTGTCCGCGCCCTTCGTCCAGGCGAGGTCGCCGGCCGGAACGCTGGCGAACACCATCGCCGGGGCGCCGGAAGTGAGCCGGCAGGTCCGGCAATGGCACCAGCCGCAGTCGAAGGGCGGGCTCGCCAGCGCATAACGGACGGCGCCGCAGACGCAGCCGCCTTCAAGGTGCTCGGTCATGCCCTCGCCGCTAGGCTTTCGCCGCCCCCGGCGTCAATCCTGGCTCGACCCATGGACTGGAGCGGCGTCAGTCACTATGTCGCAACGCTGGAGGCGCTCGACGGCGGGCGCCCGACCTGGAAACGGCTTTTGGAACTGCTGCTCTTTCTCTCGGCGATGCTGGCCGGTCTGATCTCGGGAGACCGGGCGGTCGAGCTTCGCCAGGTCGAGCGGACGGCCGTCGCCGTGAGCGCGGCCGCCGATTTCGCCGCCCAGACGGCGGAAGCCGCGGCTCATGTCTCGAGACCTGCCGCCTCCGCGCCCCTTGCCCTCGCCGCCAGGTCGGCGCC
>JBAWCC010000066.1:0-20485 GCA_049590095.1 Allosphingosinicella sp.
CGCATCAGCCGGCCGTCGGCGGCGAGGAAGAGCGGCAAGGCGGAGCGGGCGTCTTCGGCGAGGGCGGCGGCGAGGCGGGCTTCGGCGGACCGCACGTCCTCGAAGGCTTTGGCCCGTGGCGAGCGGCGGCCGTGGGGGAGGGCGGCGACCTGGGCTCCGGTTCCTTCCGGAGCGGCTTCTCGGGTCGGTGGGCCGTGGTCGATGATCCAGCGCCAGCTGCCGTCGGGCTGACGCTTCCAGATCGTGAAATACCAGCCGTGGCCGAGGCGATCGCCGGCGCCGACGACATAAGGGCCGGTGGTGAAGCCGAGATCGCCCGAGGCGGCGATCCCGGCATAAGCGGGCCACCATTTGAGCGGGATCGGGGGGAGGGGATTGGCCTCGAGCGCCGCCCGGGCTGGCTTCGGCCGCGGCTGGAAGACCAGCGCGTCGGGCGCCGAATATTGGAGGAAGGCGGCGTTGGCGCCGTGCGTTTGAGCGGCCCGGGCGAACGCGCGCTCGGCGGCGACGACCTGGCCGACGTCGGCGCGAGGCGCGGCGGAGGCCAAAGAAGCGGCGAGCGAGGCGGCGAGGAGGATTGGAAGGCGCTTCATCGGGTTCGGTGTCTTTCGAAGGAGGGCCGCCGCGGGACTGGCGGAGGGGCGTGCCCGGTTCCCGCGGCGGTGATCCTTCAATATCGCCGTCTTCGGAGAGGGCTCGGCGGATGCGACGACGGCGGGACGGGCGGCGGCGAAGGGCGGGAGGGGCGACGAAGGACCCGGTTGGAGCGATGAAAAGGCTGCAACATCCGAATCGGATCAGGCTGTAGGAGAATAAGGGGCTTGATGTTCCTATATTGTTCTTGGCGCCGAGTCGCGGACTGGGCCAGGCTCTTTGAGATTGTGAGACGAGAAATGACGACTTCGCTCCCTCTCCCTGAGGGGAGAGGGAAACGCCGCGAAGCGGCGAGGGTGAGGGCCTATCAGGAATTCCTCCGTGCCCTCACCCTGGCGCTTCGCGCCTGTCCCTCTCCCCTGCAGGGAGAGGGAATGCCGGGCGGGTTTTGTCCCAAAATACAACTGTTTACGGCGCGTATGCTTAATTCTGACATGCGCTCGTCACAACAAGATGCTATGCCGCGATTCGGCCGTGGTTACGGCCCTCTTCACTCTATCCGACGTGAAGGATTGTCCGCGGCGCGCGGGGCGCCGAGGCTTCGACCTGTTTTGAGGGGACATGCGCCATGGCCGTGTGGATCAACGAATTTCACTACGACAATTCGAGCACCGACATCGGTGAGTATATCGAGATCGCGGCTCCGGCCGGCACCGATCTCACCGGCTGGTCGATCGTCCTCTACAATGGCGCCAACGGCCTGATGTACAACACGAAGGCCCTCTCGGGCATCGTCGCGAACCAGCAGAACGGCTTCGGAACGATCACCTTTTCCTATCCTTCGAACGGGATCCAGAACGGCGGCAGCGGCCCGTCCGGCGAGGCCGACGCCATCGCTCTGGTCAACAATCTCGGCCAGGTCGTCGAGTTCATCAGCTACGAAGGAATTCTGACGGCCGGCAACGGCCCGGCGGCGGGGATGACGAGCACCAACGTCGGAGTGGGCGTGTTCGAGCCCGGCAGCGCCGACGGCACGTCGATCGGCCGGATCGGCACCGGCGACGAACCTTCCGAATTCACCTGGGCCGTCATCGCCGACGACACTCCGGGCGGAGTCAATAACGGCCAGTCCTTCACCGGGATCGTCTCCGACAGGCCCGGCGCCTTCTCGATCGCGGACTCGGCGGTCGTCGAGGGCGACGCAGGCACCGTTCCGATCACCTTCACCGTCACCCGCGGAAGCGACAGCAACGTCGCCGCCTCGGTCAGCTACACCGTCACCCTGCCGGGCGGAGCGGCCGGCGCGAGCGCTTCCGACTTCGTCGCTCCGACGCTCAGCGGAACGCTCGACTTCGCGGCCGACGAGTTCAGCAAGACGATCACGCTCAACGTCGCGGGCGACACCGTCAACGAGGCCGACGAAATTTTCACCGTCGCCCTGTCCGCGCCCACCGACGGCGCCACGCTTGCCGACGGCGGCGCCACCGGCACGATCCAGAATGACGACGCCTCGGTCGCTCCGGGCGCCGCCTTCATCAACGAAATCCATTACGACAATGCCGGCACCGACGCCGGCGAGGCGATCGAGATCGCAGCTCCCGCCGGAACCAACCTCGCGGGCTGGTCGATCGTCCTCTATTCGGTCAGCACCGGCGCCACGACGGGCACGGTCTACAATACCCGCGTTCTTTCCGGAATCGTCCCCGATCAGGACGACGGCTACGGAACGCTCGCCTTCACCTATCCGTCCAACGGAATCCAGAACGGCGCCCAGGACGGCCTCGCTCTGGTCGACCCGAACGGCAACGTCGTCCAGTTCCTGTCCTACGAGGGCAGCTTCGTCGCCGCCAACGGCCCCGCCGCGGGCCTGACCTCGACCGACATCGGAGTGTCCGAGGACAGCGGAAGCGCGCTCGGCTTCTCGCTCCAGCTCACCGGCTCGGGCGCCAGCGCCGCCGACTTCGCCTGGGCGGGCGCGAGCGACGACAATTTCGGAGCGGTCAACACCGACCAGGATTTCATCGGCCCGAACGCGACCGGCCAGGTCCGGATCGGCGATTCCAGCGTCGTCGAGGGCGACGGCGGAACCCAGATGCTGGTCTTCACCGTGACCCGCGCCGGCGGCCTCGGCCAGTCGGCGGGAGTCGACTGGTTCCTCGGCCTCACCGGAAGCGCCGACCTTCTCGACCTCGGCGCCGGCCAGCCGCTCTCCGGCCATGTCGATTTCGGGGTCGGAGTCTCCTCGGTCCAAATCTCGGTCGCGATCTCGGGCGACATTGTCGCCGAGGGCAATGAGACCCTCGAAATCCTGCTCGCCAACCCGACCGGCAACATCGCCATCGTCGACGGTTCGGCGACGGGCACGATCCTCAACGACGACCCGATCGACCTTCGCATCCACCAGATCCAGGGCGAGGGCCATTCGACGGCTTATGCGGGCCAGCCGGTCACCACGAGCGGGATCGTCACCGGAGTGGTCGGCAACGGCTTCTACCTGCAGGATCCGACGGGCGACGGCAATTTCCGGACCTCGGACGCGATCTTCGTCTTCACCGGAAGCGCTCCGGCCGTCGCGGTCGGCGATTCCGTCAGCGTCCGGGGAACGCCCGAGGAGTTCGTCCCCGGCGACAACAGCCTCAGCATCACCGAGCTGGTCACCACCAACGCCGACGTCACCATCCAGTCGAGCGGCAACGCGCTTCCGGCGGCGGTCCTGATCGGCACGGGCGGACGGACGCCTCCGACCGAGGCGATCGAGGACGACGGCTTCACCAGCTACGATCCCGATACCGACGGCCTCGACTTCTACGAGTCGATGGAGGGCATGCGGGTCACCGTCGATTCGCCGGTCGCCGTGTCCAACACGACGAATTTCGGGGAAACCTGGGTGCTCGCCTCTGGCGGCGCCGGGGCCACCGGCTTCAACGGCACCGGAATCGTCGTCTCGGAAGGCGACTTCAACCCCGAGCGGATCCAGATCGACGCGACCACGGCCCTGTTCGCGGGCTATGCGCCCGACCATTCGATGGGCGACCTGCTGTCCGACGTCACCGGCATCATGTCCTACGGCTTCAACAGCTATGAGGTGCTGGTCACCGAAGCGGTGACCGTCGTCTCCGACGTCACTGCCGAGCGTGAGACGACCAGCCTCGCCGGCGACCGCGACAACCTCACCGTCGCCAGCTTCAACGTCGAGAATCTCGATCCGACCGACCCGCAGGCCAAGTTCGACCTGATCGCCCAGCACATCGTCTACAACCTCGCCGCGCCCGACATCATCGGCGTCCAGGAGATGCAGGACGGCAATGGCCTGGGCGGCAGCGATCCGCTCTCCGGAATCGTCACCGCGCAGCTGCTGATCGACGCCATCGCAGCGATCGGCGGACCCAATTACGTCTATGTCGAGATCGCGCCTTCGAGCAACAATTCGACCGGCGGCGAGCCGAACGGCAACATCCGCAACGGCTATTTCTACAATGCCGACCGGGTCGACTATGTCGCGGGCAGCGCCCAGCTGATCGAGGATCCGGCCTTTGCCGGAAGCCGCCGTCCGCTGGCTGCCGACTTCCTGTTCAACGGCGAGACGGTGCGGCTGATCAACGTCCACTTCACCTCGCGCATCGGCAGCGATTCGCTGACCGGCGCGACCCAGCCACCCTCCGACGCCGGCGACGGCTCGCGCACCCAGCAGGCCGAGGCGGTCAGCGCCTATGTCAACGAGTCGCTGGCGACCAATCCGGCGCTCAAGCTCGGAGTGCTCGGCGATTTCAACGGCTTCTACTTCGAGGACGCCGTCGGGACGATCGAAGCCACCGGCCTGCTCGACCTGCACCGGCTGCTTCCGGAGGACGAGCGCTACACCTACCTGTTCGACGGCAACCTCCAGGCGATCGACCATATGCTGGTCTCGGGCGGGCTTCAGTCGGGCGCGATGTTCGACGCGGTTCACATCAACGCCGAGCAGCCGACCGGAACGGCGCGCTCCACCGATCACGATCCGATCGTCGGCCGCTTCTACATCGAGCATCCCAACGAGGCGCCGGAAGGGCTCGTGCTCGACGGGAACATGGTCAACGAGAATGCCCCCGCCGGAACGCTCGTCGGCACCGCCAGTGCCGAGGATCCCGATCCGGAGGACGTGCTCAGCTACTCGCTGGTCGACGATGCCGGCGGACTGTTCGCGATCGACTCGGCGACCGGAGCGCTGACCACGACGGCGCCGCTCGATCACGAGGCCCAGGCGGCCTACGAGCTCGTCATCCGGGCTACCGATCCGGACGGACTCTCGGTGGAGCGGACGGTCACGATCGCCGTCGGCGACGTCAACGAGGCGCCGACGGCGGCGGCCGATGCCGTGTCGGTCGACGAGGATGCGACGACCGGCAACCTCTGGAACCTGCTCCTCGGCAACGACGTCGATCCGGATTCCGGAGCTGCCCTGTCGATCGCCTCGGTGGACGGCGCCGGCACCCTGGGCAGCCTGATCTTCGATCCGGCCACCCAGAGCCTGCGTTATGTCGCCGACCATGATTCGTTCGACGCGCTCGCTCCGGGCCAGACGGCGGTCGATACCTTCACTTATACGGTGACGGACGAGGACGGGCTGACCAGCAGCGCGAGCGTGAGCGTGACGGTGACCGGAATCGCGGACGGCACCGCCCAGAACGGCGGCAACGGCAACGACATCGTGAACGGCACGCCGGGCGAGGACAGGCTGGACGGAGGCAACGGCAACGACGTTCTGCACGGCCTCGGCGGCCATGATCTGCTGAAGGGCGGCAACGGCAACGACTCGCTCTACGGCGGCCCGGGCAACGACATCCTGCTCGGCGAGAACGGCAACGACAAGCTGTTCGGCGGGGACGGGCGCGACCTGCTCGCCGGCGGAAACGGCAGCGATGTTCTGGAGGGCGGCGCCGGCGCCGACATCTTCCAGTTCGGCAAGGGCGGCGGCCGCGACACGGTCACCGATTTCGAGGTGGGAGTGGACCGGATCGCGCTCGAGGACGGGATCGGAGTCGCGGGCGGCCAGGTCGGCGACGTCGACGGCGACGGGGTGCTGGACATGGTCCTGGTCTTCACCAAGGGCGGCGGCCAGGCCGTGCTGCTCGGGGTGAGCGACTTCAGCCTGATCGACTTCGCGCCGGCGCAGGATCTGTCGGGTTCGGCTTTGTTGTTCTGATCTAATTTTTGCCTCCCTACGCGAAGCGTGGGGAGGGGGACCACCGAAGGTGGTGGAGGGGTAATTGGCGGAGGCGTTGGAGGTTCGCGCGCGACCCTCTTCGGTCGTCGCCTTCTACCCCTCCACCATGCTTCGCATGGTCCCCCTCCCCATCTGGCGATGGGGAGGCAAGATCAGCGCCCTTCGAACGCCTTCTTCAGCCTGGCGACGTCGAGCTTGGACATGGTCATCATCGCCTCCATCGCCCGCCGGGCGGCGTCGCGATCGTCGGAGGCCAGCATGTCCAGCATCGCCTGGGGGGTGATCTGCCAGCTCAGGCCGAACCGGTCCTTCAGCCAGCCGCATTCGCTGGCCTGGCCGCCGTCTGCGATCAGCGCGTCCCACAGCCGGTCGACCTCCGCCTGATCCTCGCAATGGATCATGAAGGACACGGCTTCGGTGAACGGGAAGGCCGGGCCGCCGTTGAGGCCGGTATATTTCCGACCGGCGAGGGTGAAATCCACCACCAGCACCCCGCCTTCCTTCATGCTCGGATTGTCGGCGGGCGAGCGCACGATCTTGTCGATCCGGCTGTCGGGGAGGAGCGACACGTAGAAATTCGCCGCTTGCTCGGCATCGTGGTCGAACCACAGGCAGGGCGTGATCTTGTCGGACATGGCGGTGCTCCGGGGCGGCTGTTCCCCGGCGAAGGCCGGGGTCCAGCAGCAGTGAAGGAAGGACTGGGTCCCGGCCTTCGCCGGGAAGCACCAGCTACGGGTCAGGCGGTCTCGCGCTCGGCCGCCTCGATTCCGATCCCGGCCTTCGAATCGACGATCACCTCGAAGCCGCCCCAGAACATGCGCTTGCCGTCGAACGGCATCTTTTCGTGGTCGGGCTTGTTCTTCTCGTCCGACATCATCTTCTCCCAGGCCACGGCCCGGGTCGCCTTGTCGGGCCATTCGATCCAGGAATAGACGACGGCCTCGCCTTCCTCCTGCTTCACCGAGCGGGGATAATCCGTCACCTTGCCTTCGGGAACGTCGTCGCCCCAGGCCTCGACCAGCCGGAGCGCTCCATGCGCCTCGAACTCGGTCCAGGCCTTCTGCGCCATCTCGCGATAGGAGTCGCGATTGGCTTCGGGCACGGGCAGGACGAAGCCGTCGACATAGGGGCCGGAGCCGGTGCCCTGGTCGACGAAGGGCGCGAAGCCGCCGTAGACCATGCGCTTGCCGTCGAACGGCATCGACTTGCCCATCTCCTCCATCCGCGGGTCGCTCATCATCTTCTGGGAGGCCGCGTCGCGCGCCGCCTTGTCCGGATATTCGAACCAGGAGAAGACCACCTTCTCGCCCTCCTTCGCCTGGACGGCGCGGCGGAAGTCGGTGACCTTGCCGTCGGCGACGTCGTCCTCCCAGGCCTCAACGAGGCGGGTCGCCCCGAATTCGGCGAACAGCGGCCAGGCGCCGCCGGCGTGGCGGCGATATTCGTCTTTATTCTCGGCGGGGACGGCGACGATGAAGCCTTCGACATAGGTCATGATCTCTCTCCTTATTTTGAAATGCGGGGGCCGACGACCATGAAGGGCGCGCCCTGCGGATCGTTCGCCATCACCGCCCACTGGCCTCCGGGCACCTCGACCGGGCCGTAGTCTATGGTGCCGCCGCCGCCGGCGATCTTCGCGGCGGCGGAATCGACGTCGCTCACCGTGAAGGCGAAGTTCCAGGCGGGACGGCGGCCGGGCGGGGCGGTCATGACCGCTCCGATCATTGCGCCCTGCTGCTCGATGAACTGGTAGGTCCCCATCTCGCCCATCGGCATCGAATCGCCTGTCTCCCAGCCGAACCGCGCGGCGTAAAAGGCGAGGGCGCCGTCCTGGTCGGGGGTGGAAAGCTCGTTCCAGCTGCAATGGCCGGGTTTCGCCGGGTCGAAGGAAGTGCTCGCTTCCTCGCTCTCCCCGCGCATCACGTAGAAGGGGACGCCCTGGGGATCGGCGACCAGGGCCATGCGTCCGACGCCTTCCATGTCCATCGCAGGCATGAGCGCCTTGCCGCCGGCGGCTTCGATGTCCGAGACTGCGGAGTCGACGTCGTCGACTCCGACATAGCCGAGCCAGCCGGGGCGCATGCCCATCTCCGAGGCGCCTTCGGGTAGCTTCATATGGCCGGCGACGGGAGTGCCTTCGGCCGAGAAGATCCGATAGTCGACCCCGGGCTGGCCGGCGCTCGCGGCGGTCCAGCCGATGGCGTCGCCGTAGAAAGCGGCGGCGGAATCGGCATCGGTCGTCAGAAGCTCGTACCAGATGAAGCTTCCGTGGCGGTTGCGGCTGTCGGACATGTTCTGCTCCCTGCTTCGGGCGCCGTTCTCCGGCGGCCTCTATAATCCAAGTTAAGAGCGGCGGCGATTCCGCCCGCCGCGAGCGGGACACGCTTCAGACGGCGGCGGGGGGCGCCGTCGCCCGGGTCGCGGCTTCGAGATCCATCCACGCCGGCTCCCAGATGTGGCCGTCCGGATCCTCGAAGGCCCGGCCGTACATCCAGCCATGGTCCTCCTTGTCGCGAGCTTCCCTGCCACCGGCGGCAAGCGCCTGTTCGGTGATGTCGTCGACTCCCTCGCGGCTGTCGCAGGACAAAGCGAGCAGCACCTGCACCGTTGCGTGTGCGTCGGCGATCCGCTTGGTCGTGAACTGACGGAACTTGTCGTGGGTGAGAAGCATCACGCTGATCGCTTCGGAGAAGACCATCATCGTCGCGGTGTCGTCGGTGAACTGGAGATTCTGCTCCGCCCCGATCGCCTTGTAGAAGGCGGTCGACCGCTCGAGGTCGGCGACGGGCAGGTTCACGAAGATCATCCGGGGCATTGCTTCTCTCCTGGAGCGAATCGCTGTTTGACGTTGATGGCGCCTTAAGTTATAAAAAGCAACTATGGAGTTACAAAACGTAACCGACTCGGGACGGGCCGCCTCGAAAAGGCGCTACGACGACGCCTGCGGGACCGCCCATGCGCTCGACCTGATCGGCGAGCGCTGGGCCCTGCTGGTGATGCGCGAGCTAATGCTGGGGCCCAAGCGCTTCGGCGATCTGCGCTCCGACCTGCCGGGCATCAGCGCCAACGTCCTGACCCAGCGTGTGGAGGGGCTGGAAGCGGCGGGCCTGCTCGTCCGGCGCCGCCTGCCGCCGCCCGCCTCGACCCAGGTCTACGAGCTGACGCCCTGGGGCTATGAAGCGGAGCCGATCGTCCAGTCGCTCGGCAAATGGGCGGCCCGCTCGCCCGCCCACGACCCGACCCTGCCGATCAGCGCGACCTCGATCATGCTGTCGTTCCGGACGATGTTCGATCCGGCGCGGGCCGGGGATTTCCGGGCCCGGGTCGGCTTCCGGCTGGGGGCCGAAGCTTTCGTGGCCAATGTGGAAGAGGGACGTTTCGAAAGCGGGAGGGGCGAAGCGGAGGGTGCGGACGTGGTCTTCACCGGCACTCCGCCAGGCCTGGCGGCTTTCGTCTATGGCGGTCAGCCAATCGAGGCGCTGGAATCGGCGGGGGCGCTGAAAATGGAGGGCGACCGCGCGGTGGCCGCGCGGTTCGCCGGTCTCTTCCCGCTACCTGCGAAGGTGGGAGCCCAAGACGTCTCGTTCTCCCTCTCCCGTACAGGACGGGAGAGGGGCTGAGGGGCGGCGCCTCGTCACAATATCGCGAGATGGCGGTTGTCGAAGGCGCTTGCATATTGGGCGGCGATCGCGACCTTTCGCTCGATCGCCTCGAAAATCGGAACCGAGAAATCGACTCCGGCCAAAGCCGAGCAGCTTTCGAGATTGCCCGGGGAAAAGACGTTCACTTCCAGGATCTTGTCGCCGACGATGTCGACCCCGACGAGAAACATGCCGTCGGCGACGAGCTTCGGGCGGATCATCTCGGCGACCTCGAGCTCGGTCTTGCCGATCTCCACCGCCTCCGCTTTCCCGCCGGCATGGATGTTCGAGCGGATGTCGTCCTTCGCCTGCACCCGGCGAAGTGCGGCATATTTGCCTTCATGCTGGAGCGGCTCGCCGTTCATCAGGAACAGTCGGATGTCGCCCTTCTTCGCCGCCGCCACATAGGCCTGGGCGATGATATAGCCGTCGCGGCCGATCGCCTCGATCATCTGGTTGAGGTTCGACTGATTTTCCGGGTCGACCTTGAACACGCCCGAACCGCCCGACCCCTGCAGCGGCTTGAGGATGATGTTGCCGTCATGCTCCTTGGCGAAAGCCTTGATGTCCGACGCATGTTTGGTGATCAGGGTCTCGGCTCGGGCGGCGGCGGGAAAGCTCTGGAAATAGAGCTTGTTGACCGCCCTGCCGAGGCTGTCCGGATCGTTGAGCACGATCACTCCGCGCTTCGCCGCCTCCCGGCCGAACAGGATTCCGGTTTCCATGGCCCAGGGCGCGTGCTGGGCGTCGATCGAGGGATCGTTGCGAAGCATCAGGACGTCGATCTCGGTCATGTCGATCGGCGCGATCGTGCAGGCCTTGTCGTCCTTCATCGTCTCGAAAAATTCCTCCCGGTTCTTGTACTTGCGTTTGGGAAGGAGCCGGGCGTGGGCGGAAAGGCGGTCGTCGCCCCCCAGCACGAAATCCGACGGAGTGATGTAGCAGACCCGGTGGCCCCGCGCGGCCGCCCTCTCCGCGAGCAGGGTCGTCGTATAGTTCAGAAACTCGCGCTCGATGTCGTTGACGAAAAAAGCGATCTGCATGGGTTACTCCACTTACTCGGTTACTCGGTTACTCGGTTACTCGGTTACTCGGTTATTCGAGGTCGATCAGTCGGTCGAAGGGAAGCCCGGCGCGAAGCTCGGCGATCCGGCGCCGAACGTCGGGGCGGTCGAGGAATTCGGGCCGGAAGACCGGCGGCCGCAAGAGCCCGCGCAGAAGCAGCTCCTCGATCGCCTCGACGTCGTCGGGCGAGATCTTGCCGAGCCAGAACGGGTCGAGCGGAGCGCCGGCCGCGACCAGGTCGACGACCTTCCGGAAGCCCTTGAGGTAGATCGCGTCCTTCGCGAACCCGCCGGAGCGGAACACCCGCATCGCGACGTTGAACGCCGCCGGCCCGGTGAAGCCGTGATCGTTCGTCAGGAGCCGCCAGGTCTCGATGAAGCCGGCGCCGCCGAGCATCGCGTCCACCGCGACCACCCGGCCGGCGAGAAGGCGAAGACGTCTGCGGGTCAGCCCGCCCACCGCCCATTCGGCGAACACGCCCAGCCCCTCCTGGAGGCCTTCGTAATTGGCGAGGCCGCTTCGGAAGACGGTCAGGCCCTGTTCGGCACCGTTGCAGCAGGTGAGCAGGTGGACGCTGACCTCGTGAGCGAGGAGCGGATCGACTCGCTTCCTGGACACCCGGCTGCCGCCGGCGATCATCAGCTTATGGCCGGAGACCAGCAGCCCAGCGACGTCGTCGCGAATTTCGATCGTCGCTTCGAAGCGGTCGTCGGAGCGCCGGTAGCGTTCGACCAGAGCGCGCGCGGCGTCCGCGATCTCCTCGGCGCCGACCGACTCGCCGCCGGGCGGTGCGTCGGGTCCGCCGGCGGCGAGGATCGCCGAAGCGTCGCCGAGCAGCAGAGGATCCACCGCTCCGTAGAGCAGCTGCGACGCCGGCCGGAACCCCGGAGTGTTGCGCGCGGCGAGCATGGTCAGCTGATAGTCGAGCTCGCGCCGCTTGGCGCAGAGCAGCCGCTCGAGCGTCGGGTCCTCGAGCCGGGTCAGGTCGATCTCGTAGAGGTCGCGCTTGGCGACGTCGGGATCGACGGTCAGCGGCCGATAGCGGAAGCGCGGCGCCCGTTCCGCCTGGCTCTCGATGAATTCGTGCATCGCTTCGGCGGCGTTGATCGGAGTCAGCGAGAGCAGGAAATCGTAGCTGCGGGCGATCGAGTCGAGTTTCTTGTCGGCATGGAGCGCGGCGGCGAGGAAGGCGCTTCGGCCGAGCGCCCGGTAATGGGAGGGAGCGCCGGTCGGGCTGCCTTCCATGAAAGCGGCGGCGGCCCGGAGCAGAGCATCGCCCAGAGCGACCGCGAGCTCGTGGGTCAGCCGGGGATAGGGCCGGCCGTCCGGGTCCCGGTAGATGGGCGGGATCGTCATCCTCAGCAGGTCGGCTTCCCCGGCGCCTTCGACTCCGGCCGCGGAGTCGCTCGAGCCGGGCTCCGCGGCGGCATCGACGGTGGCTCGGCGAAGGTCGACCTCGATTTCGCCGCACGCCTCGGCCAAAGCGTCGAGCGCGCGCAGAGCAGCCTTGCCGCCGGAGGCTCCGATCCGAACGACGAAAGGCGGCAGCTCGGGCGCGTCGTCCTGCCGCTTGCGCCAGGGCGCGTCCTCGACGACGATCAGAACGATCGGGCCGAGCCGGTCTCGAATCGAGTCGGCGATCGCCCGAAGCGCCTCGGCTGCCGCTTCATCTTCCTCCGGCGACCAGATCAGATAGCCGGGGCTGTTGAGCGCGACCCGCCGGGCGAGGCTGTCCGCCGGGTCCGCCGAACGGTGGAGAACGAGGAAGGGCAGCCAGCGGTCGAGATGCGCCCGGCCGCTTTCCCCGATCTTGCGGCGAAGCTCGCCGCGCGGGCCGAAATCGAGCTCGAACGCCCGCGGCCCGGGCCGGATCGCAGCGCTGCTCATCGCGACAAGATCTCCTCGCCGATGCGGGCGAGGTGCGCGATCAGCGCCCGCATCGCCGCCAGCTCGGCCGGGTCGGGCTCGCCGGTCCATTCGTCCATGAAGAATTTCTTATATTCGAAGGCGATCGCGCAGCCGGCCTCGGGGTAGCGCTCATGAACGAAGCGGGTCTGCTCGCCCTTGCCCTGGAAGGCGACATTCTCGCGAACGTCGAGCCGCCGACCGTTGAAGTCGAACCGTCGCATCGCCTCGATCAGCGGATCGACCAGGAAAGCCCATTGCTCGCGCGGCATCGAGAAGGTGCCGAT
This sequence comes from Allosphingosinicella sp., assembly GCA_049590095.1. Taxonomy (GTDB): domain Bacteria; phylum Pseudomonadota; class Alphaproteobacteria; order Sphingomonadales; family Sphingomonadaceae; genus Allosphingosinicella. The sequence continues at coordinate 12,696 of JBAWCC010000066.1, forward strand.
ATTGATGTCGGGAGCCTCCTCCTGCGGGGTCGGCGGGGAGTCCGGTCCGTCGCGGCGATGATTGTAGCTGTGGACGTCGATGAGAAGGAAACGCCGGTGCCGGGCAGCGAGGTCGTCGAGCAGCCGGCCGAGCATCCGATAATATTCGGAGTGGATCGCCAGCGAGCGCCGCTCCAGCGCCTCGTCCGGGGCGCCGGGCTTCCACAGCTCCAGGCCCCAGCATTGATCGGGGGTCGAGTAGACGGCCCCGTCGCCGCCGCGGTTGAGATCGAACTCGAACCTCGATCGATGGACGACGATATGGGTCGGAACGTCGCCCACCGCCTGCCCGGTAAATGGGTCCTCCTCGCGCAGGCGCGCGGAATCGTCGAGCGAGACCGCCGCCGCGACCTCCGGACGGAGCTCGTGGCCGTCGTGGATGGCAGTCGCGAGCACCGGCCCTGGACCATGCTGGACGGTCCACCAACGTTCGTTCGATACGGTCATGGAACAGGATAGCGCTTGGCGGCCGGTTCGGTTTCGCAGCAAAGTGATATAAGTTAACTTATGCGCCGTAGCCCGCCTTCGCCAAGGCTATGGCGGGCAGCCTTCGCCCGACTAAGGCTGGCTTGCCAGCCGTAGCCCGTCGGGGCGAAGGCTGGTGGAGCTGAGGGGAATCGAACCCCTGACCTCTGCAGTGCGATTGCAGCGCTCTCCCATCTGAGCTACAGCCCCGCGCCTTCCGGCGGCCAGGTTCCCCCGCTTGCGGCGGGGCTGGGAAGGCGCCCAGATAGCGATGCCGCGCCGATTTCGCAATGCGGCAATTGCCGATCCCCCGGAGCCGGATTCGTTTCGACGCTGCCACCCCTCGGACCGGCCCGCCGACCGGAACGGCACCGTTCCCGACTTCGTTCTACCTGCAGACCCCGCGCGCGCGGTTCGACCGCGCCCCAAGTCGCGGGCTTGCGAACGAGGCACAAACGAGGAGAGTGAAGATGGCCAATCATGGCAGCGACGACCGCTACGACAATCGATGGCGCGACCGGGGCGAACGGAATGAACGCGGCGGCTATCGCGGCGGAGGCCGAGGCGGCGACGACGATCGCGGCTTCTTCGATCGGGCGGGAGACGAGGTCCGTTCCTGGTTCGGCGACGACGACGCTCAGCGCCGCCGCGAGCGGGACGAGCGGCGCTGGGAACAGGAGCAGAGGATGAGCGGACATCGCGACAACGATCCGCGCTCCGGCCGCTCGGACTGGACGCCTGGCGGTTGGGGCAACCAGTCCGGCGAAAGCTGGAATCGCGATCGCCCGGGCACGCCCGGAGGCTGGGATCGGGACCGGTCGAGCGAGCGCGAAGGCTGGTCGTCGAGCTCGGGCGGCGGCGAGCGCTGGGGCGGCTCCCGGGGCGGCGGCGAGGGTTATGGCAACGACCGGGTCGCCCGCGGCGGCGCCGGCTTCGGCGGCTATCCCGAGCAGGGCCGCTTCGACCGGGACGATCCCGGCCGGGTCGGAACGTCGGGCCCGATGGGCCAGAGGTTCGCCGGCTACGGCGGAGGCGGGGACATTACTCGCGGCGGCCCGGGCGGAGACATCCACGACCCGCATTATTCGGAATGGCGGCGGCGCCAGATCGAGGATCTCGACCGCGACTATGACGAATATCGGCGCGAGCATCAGTCGAAGTTCGAGCAGGAGTTCGGCGGGTGGCGGCAGAAGCGCGCTGGCCAGCGCCAGATGCTGGGCAAGGTGACCGAGCATATGGAGGTGGTCGGTTCCGACGACAGCCATGTCGGCAAGGTCGACAAGGTGCGCGGCGACCGGATCATCCTCGCCAAGTCCGATTCCAATGCCGGCGGGATGCACCATTCGGTGCCCTGCGGCTGGGTCGAGAAGGTCGAGGACAAGGTCATCCTCAACCGCACCGCTTCCTCCGCTATGGATTCGTGGCGCAACGAGGACAACGGCCGAGCCCTGTTCGAGCGCGAGGACCAGGGAAGCGAGGGCCCGCACGCCCTCGATCGAAGCTTCTCCGGAACCTACGGCGGGAAGAACGACGACTGATACGGGTGAGTAGGTAAAGGAGGCCCGGCCCCCTCGCGGGGTCGGGCCTTCCTTTGACTCTTCCCGTCATGCCAGCGAAGGCTGGCATCCATTCGGATTCAGCATGGACCCCGGCCTTCGCTGGGGTGACGGAGAGAGCGATGAGCACCAACACCACCCGCGCCTGGCATTTGAAGTCGCGCCCGCAGGGCATGCCGACCCTGGACAATTTCGAGCTGAAGGAAGCGCCGCTCGGCGAACTCCAGGACGGCTGGGTGCGGGTCGAGAACGTATGGCTTTCGGTCGATCCCTATATGCGCGGGCGGATGAACGACGTGAAGAGCTACGTCCCGCCCTTCGAAGTGGGGGCGCCGATGCAGGGCGGGGCGGTCGGCAAGGTCGTGGAGAGCCGGTCGCCGCATTTCGCCGAGGGCGAGACCGTGTTCCATATGGCAGGCTGGCGCGAAGCAGCGGCCGGGCCGGCGGAGCAGTTCAACAAGGTGCCGCCGCTGCCGGTCGAGGATCATCAGTGGCTCGGCAATCTCGGACTCACCGGCGGGACGGCCTATTTCGGCCTGCTGCGGGCGGCGCAGGCGAAAGAGGGCGACATCGTCTTCGTCTCGGCCGCGGCGGGGGGAGTGGGCTCGGCGGCGGTGCAGATCGCGAAGGCGAAAGGGATGACCGTCATCGGCTCGGCGGGCGGCGCCGAGAAATGCGCCTGGGTGAAGGAACTCGGGGCGGATGCCGTCATCGACTACAAGGCCGAGCCGATCGTTCCGGCCCTGTTGAAGGCGGCGCAGGCCGTCGGCTCCGGGGGCATCGACGTCTATTTCGACAATGTCGGCGGCGAGCATCTCGACGCCGCCTTCGCCGCCGCCCGGCAGAATGCCCGCTTCGCCATTTGCGGGATGATCGAGGGCTATAACGGCGCTCCGCCCCACGGCTTCAAATATATCATGCGGGTGATCGCCGCCCGGATCATGATGAAGGGCTTCATCTATACCGACTATCTGCCGGAGATGGCGGAATTCTACCGCGACATGGGCGGCTGGGTCTCGGCCGGGAAGGTGACGAGCCGGGAGACGGTGAGAGACGGGATCGAAGCGATGCCGGAGGCCTTCCTGGACCTGTTCCGAGGGGCGAATATCGGCAAGATGCTGGTTCGGCTGTAGCTTGCCTTCCCATGCGGAGCATGGGGAGGGCAATCAGGCCAGCGCCTTCGCCCGTTCCCCGATCACTCGCAGGTCCTCGACGAACCTCGCATATTCCGCCTCCTTGTCGTCCCGCACCCTGAGCAGGAAGCTGGGGTGGACCGTCACCCAGGCCTCGCCGCCTTCCGGAAGCTGGTGGGCGCGGCCGCGCATCGACGTGATCGTCACCGCCTTGCCGAAGACGGAGCGGGCGGCGGTGGCGCCCAGCGCCACGGTCAGCGGCGGGCGGATGAGAAGGCGCTCCTGCTCGATCCACCAACGGCACGCCTCGATCTCGCCGGCGTCCGGCTTCGAGTGGATCCGGCGCTTGCCGCGCGCCTCGAACTTGAAATGCTTGACCGCGTTGGTGACGTAGGCCGCCTGCCGGTCGATCCCGGCGTCGCCCAGCGCCCGGTCGAAGAGCTGTCCGGCGGGCCCGACGAAGGGGCGGCCGGCGATATCCTCCTGGTCGCCGGGCTGCTCGCCGACGAACAGGATCCTGGCGTCGAGCGGGCCTTCGCCGAACACGGTCTGGGTCGCGCATTTGTAGAGATGGCAGCGGGTGCAGCCCATCGCCTCCTCGCGAACCGCCTCCCAGGCGGTTCGAAGGTTGCCGCCGATCTGTCCCCGTCCTGCTTCGACCATCTTCGCCTCGCGCGCCTGCGCTCCCGCCATCAATTCTCCCACCAACGCCGTCTCGGGCATGTTTTTCCAGTATTTCTTCGGCATCTCCTTCAGCATCGCGCCCTTCTTGAGGCGGGCGGGATTGAAGATGGAGGCATAATAGGTCTTCCAGACCGACTCGATCGGATCGCCCTCCGGAGCGTCGGAGCGCGATGCGCCGGGGCCTTCGCTCAAGGTCTCTGCGTCCCAGTGCAGCGACAGCGCCGGGGTCAGGATCGACCAGGCCATGTTGGCGAAGCGGCGGACGAAGAATCCGCCATTGTGGCGGACGATATGATGCTCGGGCTCGAACCAGGCGACGAAGCGGGGCCCTTCCCCGGTCTCGACCTCGCGGAAGCGAAGGAAGGCGCGCATCTTGTGGACGTCGCGCCGGACCGCCTTGGCCATTCGCTCGAGCCTCTGGACGAGGGGATCGGCGGAATCGGCGATCAGGCCCGGGCGCTCGCGGAGGCGCAGGAGGAGCGCGTAGAGCAAGGCGAAGCGCTCCGGATCGGAATGGCGGATCGCGGTTTCGGCGAGGGTCAGGAAGGCCTTGGGGACCGAGAAGGAGGTGCCGCCGGAAGGGAGGGGGGAAGGGGTCGCGAAGAGGTCGCCGCCGCTGCCGCTGACATTCCAGCTCACCTCGGCCGCAGGCACGCCCGCGCTCGCCAAGGCGCGGGCGGCATCGCGCCAGCCGTCGAAATCATCCTCGCTGATGAGTTGGATCGAATGCATCTCGTCATGCCAGCGCAGGCTGGCATCCATGCCGAGTCAGCATGGACCCCAGCCTTCGCTGGGGTGACGAAAGATCATGCGAAGAGTTCCAGCTGGTCGGTCTTCGGCTTGAGCCAGGCACCCAGATCGGCCCGATCCGTAAGCAAGGTCGGGCGCCAGCCCTCGGCGCAGATGAAGGGGCGCACCTTCGCGACGGAGACGGTGAGGCGGGCGACGTCCTCCAGCCTCAGCCTGCGCCAGCGGCGGCTCTTCAGGAGCTTGTCCACCGCCTTGACCCCGAGGCCGGGGACCCGGAGCAGCGCCTCGCGGGGCGCACGGTTGACGTCGACCGGGAAGCTTTCGCGGAACTTCAGGGCCCAGGCGAGCTTGGGATCGATATCGAGCGGAAGCATGCCCGCAGGGTCGGCGGCCGAAGCGACCTCGGCCGGCGTGAAGCCGTAGAAGCGCATCAGCCAGTCCGACTGGTAGAGCCGGTGCTCGCGCATCAGCGGCGGCCGCCGGAGCGGGAGGACGGCGGACGCATCGGGGATGGGCGAGAAAGCGGAATAATAGACCCGCCGAAGCCGGAAGCGGTCGTAGAGCGTGCTGGCGCGGCCGACGATATCGGCGTCCGAGGCCGAATCGGCGCCGACGATCATCTGGGTCGACTGGCCGGCCGGAGCGAAGCTCGGCGCCGACTTGTAGCGCTTCTTCGAATCGGCGCCGTCCTCGATCGAGGCGCGCATGTCCTTCATCGCGCCTTCGATCCGGTCGCCGTCCTTTTCCGGAGCGAGCCGGGCGAGCCCGGCGGCGGTGGGAAGCTCGACGTTGATCGAGACCCGGTCGGCATGCACTCCGGCGAGGCGGACCAGCTCGGGATCGGCATCCGGGATCGTCTTCAAATGGATGTAGCCGCGGAAATCGTGATCCTCGCGAAGGCTTCGGGCAACCTCGACGATCTGCTCCATCGTATAATTGGGGGAGCGGATGATTCCGGAGGAGAGGAACAGGCCTTCGATGTAATTGCGGCGGTAGAAAGCGAGGGTGAGGCGGACGACCTCCCCGGCGGTGAAGCGGGCTCGGCGGACGTTCGAGCTCTTTCGGTTGATGCAATAATGGCAATCGAAGATGCAGCTGTTGGTGAGCAGGATCTTGAGCAGCGAGATGCAGCGGCCGTCCGGAGCGTAAGCGTGGCAGATGCCCATCCCTTCGGTCGAGCCGATCCCCTTGCCGCTGCGGCTGTCGCGCTTCGACGTTCCGGACGAGGCGCAGGACGCGTCATATTTGGCCGCGTCGGCGAGGATCGCGAGCTTCTGCTGGAGGTCGAGCTGGGACATATAGTTTCCTGTATGTTCCAATGGCTTGGCAGGCAAGCGATTAAACGTTCGTCTTTTGTTCTTGCAATGTAGGATTTGATTTGAGATTATCCGATTCGCCGATTCGGACAGCGGGTCGGCGACGGCTCTTTGAACTTGTGAAATCGCAAATCACCCGTCCGCCCGACCCGGTGCGGCGAGCTTCAAGCTTATGGTGGAGGGCTCTCCTGCGCGGGAGAGTTCCTCCACCAACCCCTGTCAATTCCTCCCCCGGATTTCCGGGGGAGGGGGACCACCCGAAGGGTGGTGGAGGGGTTCTTCCAGCGCCGCAGAACCCCTCCACCGCGCTTCGCGCGGTCCCCCTCCCCGAGGAATCTCGGGGAGGAATTTTACCGCAAGGGATCGCCCGGCTCGGCATCCGCGAAGTGCCTTCCCGCGAGCAGCTTGAACAGGACGAACACCGCGCCGGAAGCCGCGGCGAAGCCGGCGTGGAGGAGCCAGAATTGGGTGGTCGGCATGGTCGAGTAGAAGCCCCCGACCCAGCCGACCAGCGAATTGCCGGCGAAGAAGGCGAGGTAATAGAGGCCGATGACGGTGGCGTTGATCGCCTTTGGGGCGAGCTTGGCGAAGAGGGCCAGGCTTACCGGCAGCATGTGGGCGAAGCCGATCGAGTTCACGACATGGAACATGACCGGCCAGAACAGTCCGATCTTCTCGCCTTGCGGGGTCGTCGAGGCGGCCAGGAACAGGCAGAGCATTCCGCCGACGGAGAAGGCCGAGCCGATGATGATCTTGGTGAGCTCGTCCGGCTCCTTCCGGCGCTTGCCGTACCAGCGGTAGAAGAGGGCGACGAGGGCGAGGAAGCTGACGGAGACGATGGCGTCGAGGGTGACGAGCCAGGTGGTTGGAAGCTTCGTGCCCCTGAAGACGAGGTCGAACTGCTGGTCGCCCCAGGTCAGATAGGCGTTGAAGATCTGGTTGTTGGGGACGATCGCCACCGCCATCACCGGGATGAGCAGGACGAGGGCGAGGGTCGCGAGCCAGTCCTGTCGGGTGAGCCTGGGAGCGGCGGCGCGTTCGGCGCGGCCCTGGGCTTCGAAATGCTCTGCCGGAAGATGCTTCTGGCCGGCGATGTAGATGGCCGTCGCGATGAGCATTCCGATACCGGCCGCTCCAAAGCCCCAGTGCCAGCCGATCGTCTCGCCGAGCGTTCCGACGATCAGAGGGGCGGCGATGACCCCGGCGTTGATCCCGAGATAGAAGATCTGGAAGGCATCGGCGCGCCTGAGATCCTCCGGCTTGTAGAGGGCGCCGACCTGGCTGGCGATATTGCCCTTCAGCAAGCCGCTGCCGAGGATGAGGCAGAGCAGGGCGAAGAGGAAGCTCGCCTCGAACGCCATCAGGAAGTGGCCAAGCGACATCACGACGGCACCGGCGAGGACGGCGCGCCGCTTGCCGATCAGCCGGTCGGCGATGAAGCCGCCGAGGATCGGGGTGAGATAGACGGAAGCGAAGTAGGTGCCGACGATGGCCGAAGCGAGCGGCTGACCGTCCATTCCGCCGTAGAGCGAGCGCAGCGGCTCGAACAGGGCGACGTTGCGGATATTCTCGGGCTTGAGCAGGTAGTTGACGAGGTAGAGGACGAGCAGGCCCTGCATTCCGTAATAAGAGAAGCGCTCCCATGCCTCGGTGAAGGCGAGATAGGCGAGGCCCTTGGGGTGGCCGAGGAAGGCGCGGTCGTCGCGGTCGGCGGCGAGGTCGAGATCGGGCGTGGCTTCGGCGACGGTCATGCGCGCTCCCCTGGCGAAATCGCGCGGAAGCTAGCGGATCGTTTCCGCGGCGCCAGCAATTTTTGCCTCCCTGCCGGCGGAGCCGGTGGGGAGGGG
>JBAWCC010000067.1:0-6765 GCA_049590095.1 Allosphingosinicella sp.
CTTCAAATCCGCTGAAATTCTCGTCGCCGAAACCGTCGCGCTTGTCTCTGCCGCGCCCGCCGCGCTCACCGCGGCGCCCTCTGTCGAAACCCATGCCCGTCTTTACTTTCCGCGCCCCTGTCTTCACGTGCAAACCACCGCGCGGGGCTGTCGCGCCAACGGTTTCGTGCGCCCCCGAAAATGGCGCACCGCCGACTCATATAACTCAAAATGTTCCAAGCCGCGAGCGCTTTTCCACAGGAGCCCGGAGCGGGGCCTCAATGCTTTCGGGCGACCTTGTGGTGCACGAAGACGATCAGCGCTCCGAGCGCGAGTCCGAGCAGGCCGGAGCCGATCGCCCCGACCACCCATTCGATCGCTCCGGCAAAGGTCGGAACCGCGTGGCCGGCCGCCGCGCCGGCGTCGTGGAGGGCATGGGCGATCGCGGAAAATCCGAAGGCTTCGAGCCCATGGACGATGATCCCGCCGCCGACCCAGATCATCGCGGCGATTCCGATGATCGAGAGCGCCGCCATCACCTTGGGCATGGCGAGGACCAGCCCCCGCCCGAGCGCCTGCGCGCCCCGGCTGCGGCGCTGCGCCATGTGCAGGCCGATATCGTCCATCTTCACGATCAGCCCTACCAGGCCGTAGACCCCGACGGTGATCGCGATCGCGACCACGGCCAGGATCACCGCCCGGGTCCAGAAGATTTCGGTCGCCACTTCGGCGAGGGCGATGGCCATGATTTCGGCCGACAGGATGAAATCGGTTCGAACCGCCCCGCTCACCATCTTCTCTTCGTGCTCCGCGCTGCTCAGAGCGGCGGCGTCCTCGGCCAGGCTGTGCTTCGGCTCCGAGACCGCCTCCCACACCTTCTCGGCGCCCTCGAAGCAGAGATAGGCGGCCCCGAGCATGAGCAACGGCGTGATCGCCCAGGGCAGGAGCGCGCTCAGCGCCAGCGCCGCCGGGAGAAGGATGAGCAGCTTGTTCTTCAGCGATCCCTTGGCGATCCGGGCGATGACCGGAAGCTCGCGGTCGGGGGTGAAGCCGGTGAGGTAGCGCGGAGTCACCGCCGTATCGTCGATCACGACTCCGGCGGCCTTGGCCCCGGCCCGGCCGGCGGCGGCGCCGACATCGTCGATCGAGGCCGCGGCCAGCTTGGCGATCACCGCGACGTCGTCGAGCAGGGCGGCAAGACCGGAAGGCATAAGGGGAGGGCTCCTGTTGTTCGCGCTCCTGTGGCGGGGCAGGGGGCAACGATCAAGTACGCTCGATCAGGTTCGTTGGGTTACCCCGTCATTGCGAGCGAAGCTTCGTCGCTCCGCTCCTCGCAATGACGGGTGGTGGCTTCGGGTGATTGAGCGTTAAGGCGCTTCGTCCTATGCGAGGGGCATGACAGTCCATTTCCACGAAGAAGACCTTCCCGAAGGCGTCCTCGCCCCCGGCCCCGTCGCCGTCGACACCGAGGCGATGGGCCTACTGCCCGGCCGGGACCGGCTCTGCCTCGTCCAGATCTCCGACGGCGGCGGCGACGAGCATCTCGTCCGCTTCAATCCGGGCAGCGACTATTCCGCTCCGAACCTCAAGGCCGTGCTCGCCGATCCGCAGCGGCTCAAGCTCTACCATTTCGCCCGCTTCGACCTCGCCATCATGCAGGCCTATCTCGGGGTGATGGCCGGGCCCGTCTATTGCACCAAGACCGCCTCGCGGCTGATCCGGACCTATACCGACCGCCATGGCCTGAAGGAGCTGATCAAGGAGCTTCTCCAGATCGACATCTCCAAGCAGCAGCAGACGTCGGACTGGGGCGCCCCCGAGCTTTCCGACGCCCAGAAGGATTATGCCGCTTCGGACGTGCGCTATCTCCACCAGATGAAGGAGAAGCTCGACGAAAGGCTTGAGCGCGAAGGCCGGACGGAGCTTGCCCGGGCCTGCTTCGATTTCCTCCCGCACCGCGCGCTGCTCGATCTGGCGGGCTGGGGGGAGGTCGACATCTTCGCCCATGTCTGAACGGGCGTCCGATCTCGCCGACGACCGGCGCTCCGCCAGGCGCGGCTGGGCGGCGCCGGGCGGCCTCCACGACTGGCTGATGCGATTCCTGAAGATCGCTCTTCCCGCGGGAGTCGGGCTTCTTCTCGCTTACCTTCTGCTCTCGCCGCTCTCCAAGGAGAAGGAGATCAGCTTCCTGCTCGACAAGAACAAGGTCGACACGGCGCGCGAGCGGCTGAAGACCCAGAAGGCCGAATATCGAGGCCTCGACGACAAGGGCCGGGCCTTCTCGATCCAGGCGGCGGAGGCGGTGCAGGCCAAATCCTCCGATCCGGTGGTCGACATCGGCGGGATGTCGGCCCGGATCCAGCTCGAAGACGGCCCCGCGACGATCACCGCGGACAAGGCGCGCTACAATATGGACACGCAGAAGGTCGACGTGCTCGGCCCCATCCTCTTCACCGCGGCCGACGGCTATCGGCTGGAGACGAGCGACGTGGCCATCGACCTCAACGACAACACCGCCGTCAGCGGCGGCAGGGTCGAGGGACGAATGCGGCTGGGCCGCTTCACCGCCGGCGGAATGAGCGTGGACCTGCCGGAGCGGCGGATCGTGCTTACCGGCCGGCCGCGCTTGCATATCGAGCAAGGGACCATCAGATGAAGGGCATGAAGCGTCTCTTTCCCCTTCTGCTGCTGGCCGCGCTCGGCCCGGCGGCCGCGTACGGACAGGTTTCCGCCTTGAAGGGGCATGATTCCGACGCCCCGGTGGACGTCGTCGCCGATCGGATCGAAGTCCAGGATCGCGCCGACCGGGCGATCTTCACGGGCAATGTCGTCGTCAGCCAGGGCCAGCTCACCTTGACCGCGCCTCGCCTCACCGTCGCTTATTCGGGCGGCGGCGGAGTGCAATTGCGCAGGATCGACGCCAGTGGCGGAGTCACCGTGAAAAGCCCGTCGGAAACGGCGCGCGGGAACATCGGAATCTACGACACCCAGGCGCGGATCATCACCCTGATCGGAGACGTCAGCCTGGTCCAGCGCGACGCCAACGTGAATGGCGGCCGCCTGGTCATCGACCTCGACAGCGGCCGTGCCGTGATGGACGGCGGCGGCCCGCCGGGCACGTCCAGGCAGGGCGGGCGGGTCACCGGCAGGTTCACCGTCCCGCAGAGGAACGGCAGCTAACGGACCACCCCGCCCTTTTTTCGTCCATGCACGAAGCCTGCCAGTTTACCCGTTAACCCGCATGGCTTAAGCCTGCGCTCCTGATGAACGAAGCCGCCGCCCTTCCCCGAGCCCGCGAGGCCGAGGTGTTCGCCGAGCTGGCGCGCGGGCTTTGCGTCGTCAGCCTGGCCAAATCCTATGATCGCAAGCGGGTGCTGAAGGACGTCTCGCTCCATGTCGACCGCGGCGAGGTGGTCGGTCTCCTCGGCCCCAACGGCGCCGGCAAGACCACCTGCTTCTATTCGGTGATGGGCCTGGTGAAGCCGGACAGCGGCCGGATCCTGCTCGACGGCCAGGACATCACCGGCCTGCCCATGTACCGCCGCGCCGTCCTCGGCCTCGGCTATCTGCCGCAGGAGACGTCGATCTTCCGCGGGTTGACCGTCGCCCAGAACATCATGGCGGTGCTCGAAGTGTCCGAGCGCGACAAGGCGGTCCGCCGCGAGCGGCTCGAGCAATTGCTCGGCGAGTTCCACATCGCCCATCTTCGCGACGCACCGGCGATGGCGCTTTCGGGCGGCGAGCGGCGGCGCTGCGAGATCGCGAGAGCGCTCGCCGCCCATCCCTCGATCATGCTCCTCGACGAGCCCTTCGCCGGGATCGACCCCATTTCCATCTCCGACATCCGCGACCTCGTCATCGAGCTGAAGAAGCGCGACATCGGAGTGCTGATCACCGACCACAATGTCCGCGAGACGCTGGATATCGTCGACCGCGCCTGCATCATCTACGACGGCCAGGTCCTGTTCGCCGGAAGCCCGCAGGAGCTGGTCGCCGACGCCGACGTCCGCCGCCTCTATCTCGGCGAGAGCTTCGAGTTGTAGCGATGGGCGCTGACCGCGAGCACCGTCCGTCATCCCAGCGAAGGCTGGGATCCATGCTGCCTTCGCGCGTCACTGGCGCCGGATGGACCCCAGCCTTCGCTGGGGTGACGAGATAATGTCCCTCGCTCCCCGCCTGGACCTTCGCCAGAGCCAATCCCTGGTCATGACTCCCCAGCTTCAGCAGGCGATCCGCCTTCTGGCTTTGTCCAACCTCGAAGTCGAAAGCTTCATCGCCGAGGAGATCGAGCGCAATCCGCTGCTCGAGGCCGGAGCCGAGGACGGGCCGCCCGCCGAAGCGGCACCCGAGGCTCCGGACGAGCCGCCGGCCGCGGACGATTTCGGCTCGGGCGAGGCGCCGCTCGACATCGACTCCAACGACGAGAATCTCCACCAGGACTGCGCCTCGGACCGTGTGCTCGACGGCGGCCTCGGAATGGACGGGCTGTCCGGCGGCGGCGGGTACGAGGGCGAAGGCCCGGATTTCGACAGCTTCGAGTCCGGCGAAGTCTCGCTTCACGGCCATCTCCTGGCCCAGGCCGGCGAGCGCCTGTCGGGCGCCCACCTCGTCGTCGCCGGCCAGATCATCGAGCAGATCGACGAAACCGGATATCTGCTCGCATCCACTCTGGATCTCGCCGGCCGGCTCGGAGTGCCGCTGGCCGAGGTGGAGCGGATCCTCGCGATCGTCCAGAGCTTCGACCCGACCGGAATCGCCGCCCGGAGCCTCGCCGAATGCCTCGCCCTGCAGGCGAAGGAGGCGGACCGCTACGACCCGGCGATGGCCCGGCTGATCGACAATCTCGACTATCTCGCCAAGGGCAATTTCTCGGCCCTCAAGCGAATCTGCGGGGTCGACGACGAGGATCTCGGCGACATGGTGCGCGAGCTTCGCGCCTACGATCCCAAGCCCGGCTGTCGATTCGCCGGCGGCGAGCGTGTCGAGGCGGCGGTCCCGGACGTGTTCGTCGCCCGCCGCGGCTTCGGCTGGGCGATCGAACTGAACTCGGCGACGCTGCCGCGCCTGCTCGTCAACCGCCGCTACTATACCGAGCTGACCGGCGGCGCCGACCGCCGCTCCAAGGCCTGGCTGAGCGAATGCCTGGCAAGCGCCAACTGGCTGATGAAGGCGCTCGACCAGCGCGCCCGGACCATCGTCAAGGTCTGCAGCGAGATCGTGAAGCAGCAGGACGGCTTCTTCCGGCACGGGGTCGCCCAATTGAAGCCTCTCACCCTGAGACAGGTCGCCGAAGCGATCGGAATGCACGAATCGACCGTCAGCCGGGTCACCTCGAACAAATATCTCGCCTGCGACCGCGGCCTCTACGAGCTCAAATATTTCTTCACCAGCGGCATCCAGTCCTCCGACGGCGGCGACGCCGTCTCGGCCGAGGCGGTGAAGAGCCATATCAAGGCGCTGATCGCCGCCGAGGATCCTGGCGCCGTTCTCTCCGACGACCAGCTGGTCGAACTTCTCCGCGCCAAGGGCTTCGACATCGCCCGCCGGACCGTCGCCAAGTATCGCGAGGCGATCGGGCTGGGCTCCTCGGTCCAGCGCCGCCGCCGGAAAGCGATGGAGGGGCGGGCGGCGTAGATTTCTTCGTCATTCCCGCTTTCGCGGGAATGACGGAACCCTCCTTCGACCCAACCGGAGTTGCTTCCGCCGCCCGGGGCGGATATCGCGCCCCGGCCCGCAGCGCGGCCCACCCACAATTCCCCGAGGCCCCAGCCCCTTGACCGCCGAGCAACCCAAGATTCTCGTCCTCGCCGGGCGCCGTTCGGCGACGCTCGATCCGCTGGCGGCGAAGACGGGTGTCAGCCACAAGGCGCTGGTCCCGGTCGCCGGCGAGGCGATGGTGGGCCGGGTGCTGAGGATCGCCGCCGAGGCATTTCCGCAATCGGCTCTATTCGTGTCGGTCGAGGATTTCGCGATCGTCGCCGCCGAGCCGACCGTCGCCCGGCTTCACGCCGAGGGCCGCCTGACCCCGATCGGGGCCGAGCACCATATCGTCGACAGCGTCGTCGAGGCGAGCCGGACGACCGGCTTCCCGCTCATCCTGTGCACCGCGGACAACGTCCTGATGAGCGTCGAGGGCTTCCGCGCCATCGCCGAGGCGGGCTCCGAGCCCGGGGTCGACGGAGTGGTGATGATGGCGGAGAAGAAGGACATCCTCGCCGCCCACCCCGACGGCCAGCGCCGCTTCTACGCTTTTCGCGGCGGCGCCTATTCCAATTGCAACCTGTTCTGGCTGACCGGCGCCCACAGCTTCAAGGCGATCGAAAGCTTTCGCTACGGCGGCCAGTTCGCCAAGCGCAAGCGCGACGCGGTCCGGGCGCTCGGGCTGACCTCCCTGTTCCTCTACGTCTCCGGGCTGGTGACCCTGGACGGCATGTTCCGCCACTTCTCCCGCCGCTTCGGAATCCGGATCCGGGCCCTGGTGGCGAAGGACGGCCGCCTCGCCATCGACGTCGACAACGAGCGCACCCACCGGGTGGCGGAGGAGATATTGGCGCGAAGGTAATTGCCTCCCCGTCGCGCAGCGATGGGGAGGGGGGTGTAGGCGGTTCGGCATGCCGGGGGCATGCCGAGAGCCGGAACCGGCTGCGTAGCAACCGTCGGGCGAAGCATGGTGGAGGGGTAGCCGCCGAGGACTCGGGAGATTCCTAGCGGACCCTCTGCTTCCTGCGCCATTTACCCCTCCACCACATTGCATGTGGTCCCCCTCCCCATCGCTTCGCGATAGGG
>JBAWCC010000068.1:0-7619 GCA_049590095.1 Allosphingosinicella sp.
GGTATAGGGGGAGGGGGGAAGTGGGGGCAAGGTTGGCGGGTGGTTCTGTCCACAGCTTCGAGGGGGCTTGGGGTCAGAATTGGTTTCACGCAGAGCCGCAAAGCCGCAAAGGTGCCGCGCGATTCAATGATGTTGAGGCTGCTCGTCGTCGATTATGAGGGGATGGGCTCGGGATAGTCTGGCGACAGGGGACAGTCTCGTGACGGTCACCAGAAGGTTTGGGCTGTCAGGCCGCCAGGAGGGATTCGATGCGCTCTATCTCCCGCGCAAACTCGAAACAAAGCTGAGCAGCTTCGTCTTCCGGGAGCCAGCGCGCCATCTGGGGGAACACGACAGCGTGGAAACGGTGCGTGCGCCGGTCCCATGGAGCTTCCTGCCGGGCCTCTCGCGCGATCCGGAGGAGCTCCTGGAGCTCAAGACGCACTTCAGCCGGGTCGACGCCTTCCTCACGAGGCTGCTCCGGGAACATATCGCCCTGGTCGTGCATGTCCGCCTTCCGTTGACTGCTCGTCCGGTGTTGCCGGTCAAGCGGGAGACGTGCAACAACCCCCCCTGGGGATAGCGGGGATAAGCGGAGTGCCGGAATGAGCTTGGACGAGGCCGTGGCACGGTTCGGCGCGGCCGCCAAGGCGAAGCTTTCTAACCCCGGGGCGACCGGTGAACCGGAGGACCAGCTTCGAGCGCCGCTGGAGGGGCTCTTCGCGGATATGTCCGCACTCTGCGGCGATCCTGTGGGCGCGGTCACCCTTGTCGGCGAAACCTCGCTGGCCGACCTCAAAACCCGGCCCGACTATGCCGTAACTCTGAACATGGCTCTGATCGGGCACATCGAGGTCAAGGCGCCCGGCAAAGGCGCCGATCCGCGCCGGTTTCGAGAGGCTCACGACAAAGAGCAGTGGGAAAAGCTCAAGGCGCTGCCAAACCTCCTGTACACCGATGGCAACACCTTTTCGCTCTGGCGCGACGGCAAACCGGAAGGGTCGATCGTCCGGTTGAGCGGCGAGGTAGCGTTTTCCGGCAAGGATCTTGAGGCCCCGCCAACGCTGCTGCCCCTGATCGCATCGTTCCTCGGCTGGAAACCGGTCGCACCGCGATCGGCAAGGGAGCTCGCCGGCGTGTCGGCTCGCCTGAGCCGCTTCCTGCGGGATGAGGTGGTCGAGCAAATGGCTCGCGGCAGCAAGCCGCTGACGGAGCTGGCGAAGGACTGGCGTACCTTGCTCTTCCCGCACGCGACCGACGAGCAGTTTGCCGACGGCTACGCCCAGGCCGTCACCTTTGGTCTACTAATGGCCAAGTCCCTCGGCCTATCGCTGAACGGCGGCCTCGAGGAAGTTGCACGGAAGCTAGGCAAAACGAATACGCTGATCGGCACGGCACTGCGCTTACTGACGGAGCAGGCGGCAGGACAGGCCGTGCTCGTCACCTCCCTCGATACGATGGTCCGGGTGCTCGATGTGGTGGACTGGGCAAAGGTAGCGAAGGGTGATCCCGAGGCCTGGCTCTATTTCTACGAGGACTTTCTCGCTGTCTACGACAAGACCCTTCGCCGGCAGACTGGTTCCTACTACACGCCGCCGGAGGTCGTACAAACGATGGTGCGTCTCAGCGACGAGGCTCTGCGCGATCCAGCCCGCTTTGGTATCGCTTCGGGCCTCGCGTCGCCCGACGTCACGATTGCCGATCCGGCTATGGGCTCGGGCACATTCCTGCTCGGCGTGCTTCGCAAGATCGCGGCCCACATCGAGGCGGACGAAGGCGCGGGCGCGGTCGGCGAGGCGATATCGGCGGCAGTCGAGCGGCTGATCGGTTTTGAGCTGCAATTCGGCGCTTTCGCGGTGGCGCAGCTGCGGCTCCTCGCCGAGCTGATCGACCTCGGTGCCTCCGGTGAACCCAGGTTGTTCGTTACCGACACGCTCGGCGATCCTTACGAGAAAGAGGAGCGGATACCAGGTGTCCTAAAGGTGCTTTCCGAATCGCGAGCGGCGGCCAACAAGATCAAGGCGGCGCAGCCGATCACCCTCGTCATCGGCAACCCGCCATACAAGGATAGGGCAGGAGGCCGCGGCGGCTGGGTTGAGAAAGGTTCTGCGAATCAACCAGCCATCCTAGGGGATTGGCTGCCACCCGCCGAGTGGGGAGTGGGCGCTCACTCTCGCCACCTTTACAACCTCTACGTTTTCTTCTGGCGCTGGGCAGCCTGGAAGGTATTCGAACAGGGTGCTGGGAGTACCGAACACAAGCCGACGGGGATAGTTTGCTTCATTACCGCGGCTGGATTTATTGCCGGCGAAGGCTTCCAAAAGATGCGGGCAGAACTTCGACGTTCTTGCGACGAGATATGGGTGATTGATTGCTCGCCAGAGGGTCATCAACCACCAGTTCCCACTCGAATCTTTGAGGGTGTACAGCATCCGGTGACAATCGTGCTGGCCTCCCGGTCACCGAAAAACGGTCCGCGAAATCCGGCCAAGGTCCGTTTTCGAGCCCTTAGCAAGGGAAAGCGGAAGCTAAAGTTCGAGGATCTTGCAGGAATCGCGTTGGACAGCTCCGGCTGGCAAGATTGCTCCTCAGATTGGCGCGCGCCTTTCTTGCCGAGTGTCAGTGATCGATGGGAAGAATACCCGCCGCTGGAAGCGCTGATCGGTGAGACGGGGACAGGAGTTATGGCTGGGCGTACGTGGATCGTGGCGCCGGATAAAGTTTCACTGCAGCGGCGGTGGGATCTGCTTGTCAGGGAGCCTAGTGCAGAGTGGCGCTCAGTGCTGTTCTTTCCACACCTGCGGAAGGGAAAGCCGGGAGATCGTCATATTGCGAAGGCATCGAAGGAGTTGGCCGGATCGCACGGGCCGTTGGAATCGGTGGAGCGCCAGATCGGGATGGGCAGCGCCTGCCTCACACCACCACTGCGGTATGGCTTTCGATCTTTCGATCGCCAGTGGATCATCCCAGACAATCGCTTAATCAACCAACCAAACCCAGGCCTGTGGCGAGCAGAGGGTGGTCGGCAAATCCACTTGACCGCGCCTATGGACCGACACCCCACTTCTGGCCCTGCATGTAGCTTCACCTCCCTGATTCCCGACGTTCATCATTATGCGGGTCGGGGAGGGAGGGTATTTGCTCTGTGGCTTGACGCCGCGGCGACGAAGCCAAATGTCCCCGACGGCCTGCTCGGCCGGCTACGGCGCCTTTACGGTTCCGCCGCATCTGCGGAGGACCTGATGGCGTATGTTGCCGCCGTCGCCGCCCACCCGGCCTACACGACGCGCTTCCAAGCGGATCTGATCCGCCCCGGACTGCGCATCCCGCTGACGGCGGAGGCGAAGCTGTTCGAGGAGGCGGTCGAGCTTGGCCGCGAGGTGATCTGGCTGCATACGTTCGGCGAGCGCTTCACCGATCCGGCGAACGAACGTGGCGCCGGGCCCCCTCGGATGAAGGACGGGCCAACCATCCCGAAGGAAGGGGCAATCCCTTCCGACCCCGCGCACATGCCCGACGAGATCGACTATGACGCGTCGGCCCGGCGGCTGCACGTCGGCGCCGGGTTCGTCGACAATGTGCCGCCCGGTGCCTGGGGCTACGAGGTTTCAGGAAAGCAGGTGCTGCGCCAGTGGTTCAGCTACCGAAAGCGCGACCGCGAGCGGCCTATCATCGGCGACCGCCGCAAGCCCTCGCCGCTCGGCGATATCCAGCCGGACCACTGGCTTCCGGAATATACGACCGAGCTGCTCAACGTGCTGCACGTCCTCGGACGGCTAGTGGATTTGGAGCCGAAACAGGCTGAATTGCTCGACAGAATCTGCAACGGACCGATCATACCGGCCGCCAAGCTGTAAGGATTACACGGCGGTCGGCTGGCGGGAGCACTGGGATTGTAGCCAGCCCTCTTCCCGGCGGGGAGTGCCGTTGCTGGAGGTCGGCCGCCCGGTGACGGTCGTCGCAGCCCTCCGTGCTTGAAAGAACCCCGCCCTCGTGGTAATACCATCGGTATGAAGGTAGCCGTATCCATCCCCGACCGTGTCTTCGAGGAGGCCGAGCTTCTGGCGGCGCACCTTAAGACTTCGCGCAGCGAATTGTACGCGCGGGCGCTTGCCGCGTACGTCGGCGACCGGGCGCTGGATCGCGTGACGGAGAAGATGAACTCGGTCGTCGACTCAGTCGGGGCCTCGGCCGCCGACGGCTTCAGCCGGGCCGCGGCTCGGCGGGTGTTCGAACGCGTCGACTGGTGATCGCGCAAGGCGAGATACGGTGGGCCGACCTCGCCGACCCGGTCGGCTCCTCCGCGGGTTATCGCCGGCCGGTGCTGGTCGTCCAGGGCGACGCCTTCAACGCGAGCCGCGTCGCGACGGTCTTGTGCGTGCCGCTGACCAGCAACGTCAAATGGGCGGACGCTCCCGGAAATGTGCTGCTGCGGGCGCTGGAAACCGGCCTCGACCGGGATTCGGTGGCCAACGTCTCGCTGCTGGTGGCGGTCGATAAGGCGCAGCTCGACGAGAGGGTGGGAAAGGTATCCCGGCAGATGCTGGAGCGCGTCCTGGCGGGTATCGACATTATGCTCGGGCGCTAGGCGATGCCGGCGGTGCCGGCACGCAGGCTGCAAAGAGATGGGACATGTGCCGGTACATGTCCCCGATCGGCCCTGTCCCAATCGGCCCCGGAACGATGACGGTCACCCGAGGCCGGCTTGACCGAATCCCGTATTCGCCAGCAAGAATGGGCCGGAAGCGGAGCGAGACGGGAATGCGGTTTCAGGCGATTCATGGAAGCGCGCTTTTCGTCACTCTCGCGGGCGTGGCGGCGGCGGTCTGGGGTTGGGTGTCGTCCAACGGCCTTGAAGCCGAACGGGCCGTGGCTTTCGTCATCGGGCTGGTGGCGGCCGTTTTCGGGTCGATCGTGTGGCGCTCGGCGGCCTCCGTTCGGCGCCAGGTGGCGGAGCTTCGGGACGGGCGGGGATTGGGGGGGCGCTGGTTCATTCGGCCCGAGGCGGTGGCCGAGTTCCTGGATTACGAGAGGCAGCGCGGGGTCGCCAACGAGTGGCGGCCCTCTTGGGGCGAAAGGCGGCGGGGCGTCGACGTGCTGTGGGGCGGCGACAATCTGGTGGTCGGCGGCACCTATTGGCGGATAGCGCCCGGCCAGTATCCGGAGATCGAGGCGGTCGGGCTCGATCCGGGACCGCCGCTGACGGTCGCCGTTCGATATCGCCAGCTTTGGTTCGTCACGCCTTCGTCGAGGGCGAGGTCGATCCCGACGGTCCGGGAGTTTCGGTTCCCGGTCATCGACATCGCCTCGGCCCGGGCCATGGTGAGCCTGTTCGCCTTGAACCTGGCGAGAGAGGCCGGGGTCGATCCCCGCAAGGCCGGCCGGTTTTTCCGGGGCGCGCTGATCCTGGCGGTGCTGTTCGCGGCCGCGGGGCTGGTCGGGCTCGGCTTCGCGGTCCAGGACAATATGGCCGGCATTCGAAGGCCGGACGGCGAGAGAGCGATGCTGATCGCGATGGTGGTCGTCGCCGCGATGGGCACGCCCGCGGCGCTGGCGATCGCCTTCCTGGCCCGGCGCCTTCGCGGCCGCTAGACCAAGGGAAAAGCGTGACGGTCGATTTTTCCACGATCCTGCTCGCCGCCGCCGCGGGCGTCCTGGGCGGGGCGATGAACGCGCTGGCGGGGGGAGGCACGTTCGCGACCCTGCCGGCGCTGATCGCGCTCGGCCTGCCCGCGAATATCGCCAACGCCACCTCCAACGTGGCCCTGCTCCCCGGCGCGGGGGCGAGCGCCTGGACCTATCGGGACGAGCTTCGCCCGGTGGCGGGAATGTCGGTGCGGCTGCTCGCCTCGATGACCTTCGCCTTCGGGCTGGTGGGGAGCCTTCTGCTCGTGCTCACCCCAGCCGAGACCTTCGACATCCTCATCCCCTGGCTTCTGCTCTTCGCCTTCGCGGTGATGGCGTTCGGCAGGAGCGCCGCCGACTGGCTCCATTCGAAGGTCACGATCGGGCGGCCGACCTTGCTCGCGGCGCAGGCCCTGCTCGGCATCTATGGCGGCTATTTCGGCGGCGGGGTGGGGATGATCACCACCGCGGTCTACGGGCTGCTCGCCAACATCCGGCCGCGAGAGCTGTTCGCGATCCGCACGGCGATGCTGGCGGTGGCGAATTTCGCCGCGGCCTTCGTGTTCATCGGCTTCGCGATGGTGTGGTGGTGGGCGTGCGTTCCGATGCTGCTCGGCTCCACCCTGGGCGGCTGGCTGGGGGCGCTGGTCGGGAAGCGGCTGAGCCATCGGGCGGTGCGGGTGTGGACGTTGCTCGTCACCGGGGGGACGACCGTGGTGTTCTTCGTTCGGGCCTATGGGGGATAGGCGCTCATGGCTGACGGCGGCCGAACTCCGGCGCCGGCGACGGCTGCGCGGTCTCGGCGGCGGTGGTGGCGATGCTGCTGATTTCGTCGTCCTCTCGGGCGACGATGATCGTCTCCTGGCCGTCGGCGCTCCGCAGACGCAGGATCCGGCGGTTCTGGACGCTGCGCCATCCGATCGCGACGATTATCGCGAACACGCCGAGTCCGAGAAGGATTGCCAAAAAGCTCGAGGCTGAGTCGGTCATTGGATTTCCCATGGTGATTTGCGGGCAACCCATTAGCGCCCGAAGAGGTTAAGAAGCTCGCCTCAGCACTCCTGGAGGCTCGTCCAGCCCGCGTCGGATGGCCTCCCGGATCCGGGAGCAAGCATTGCTTATTCCGCGAACAATCCGCCTTCGCTTTTCGGCTCGTCGCCGTGGATCCGGTCGAGATAGGCCGAGGCCAGCTCGTAATGGGCCTGCACCGCCCGGCGATGCTCCGCACGCTGGGCGAGCGCGATCTCCGCCTCGGCCCGGCGTTCGTAATATTCTCGTTCTTCCTGAGACATTTAACCTGGATAGTTAGGAGTGGTTACGGACTGGTATCAAAACGGCCGGGCGGCCGCCGCCGTTCCCCCGAAATCGCGCTGATCCAGGTTGTTGCTCCCAGCCAACCCGAAGCGGCTAGGGCTGGTGCGCCCGTACCCATTTCAGTGCGCCTTCGGTCATTCCCTTGAACTTGGGGGTGCCGGCGAGCGGGGCGACCAGAAGGGACGAACCGGGCGGCAGCGACCATTTGATCTTGTGGTAGAGCGGCGAGAGGCCGAGCTCGCTGTCGACGAGGATCAGGCCCGGGCGAAGCTCGAAGCGGTCCAGAGCGAGCTCCAGCTCGGGCGCGATGGCGCTCTCCTCGTCGTGCCTGACCAGGAAGAGCGCCATCCCGGACGTTCAGCGAATCCGGGGCCCGCCGAACGGGAGCGGCGGCGGCGGGCGGCGGTCGCGGCGCGGGATCTGGGCCTGATAGGCGACCCCGCAATGCTCGACGCAATAAGGGAAGCCCGGATTGGCCTGATTGCCGCAGAAATGGAAATCGGGCTCGCCGGGATGGCCGATCGGCCATTTGCAGATCTTTTCGTTGAGATCGAGAAGGCCGGTCTTGTCGGCGATCTCCGGGCTCGGCTTGGCCGGGACCAGACGGCGGGGCGGGGCCGGCGGAATCGGCGACTGCTGCTCTCCGGGCGCCTGACGGACGAAGCCGCCCGGGCCGATCGAGCGGATCTGCGGCTGAGACG
>JBAWCC010000069.1:0-5495 GCA_049590095.1 Allosphingosinicella sp.
CCGCTTCTTTTTTGCCCCGCCCGGCGGTCCCGGACTCAGTCGGGCGCAGCGGTGCGCAAGGTGATGACGGCGTCCAGGCCGTTGTCGACCCAACCGATCTCCAGGCTTCCCCGCCGGGCCGACAGGATGCGCTCGATCAGGCGCAGACCCTGGCCGTCGGTACGGGAACGCGCCTTGACCTTGCGGGACGAGCGTTCCGACCAGCGGACGGAAAGCGCCTCCCGGGCGATCACGGCGGTCACGGTGACGCTGCCCCGCGAGGAGAGCGCCCCGTGCTTGCTCGAGTTGACCGCGAGCTCACCCAAAACGAGAGCCAGCGCATCGGCTTGCCCCTGATCTATCATGGCGCTCGGCAGGTCTTCGACGGAGATCGGACAGTCGGGGTGATCGAACGGAGTCAGCAAGGCGGGCAGCAATTCCTGGATGTCGCAGGGAGCGTCGTCCCGCGAAATGAACAGGGTCTGGGCGACTCCGAGCGCGCTGAGCCTGGCGCTGACCTCGCCGACGAACTTTTCCCGCTGGGGCTGGCCGCGCGCCAGGGAGGAAAGCAGGGCCGCCACCATCGAATAGCTGTTTTTGAGGCGGTGGCGCATCTCGGCCGCCGATATCTCGGCGACCTCTTTCGCGAGACGAGCGCCCGTCACGTCGCGCGATACGGATAGATAGCCGAGCCAGCGGCCCTGGCGATCCTCGACCTGCGAAACGGAAACGTCCCACCAGCGGGGGGTGCCCTTGGCGGTTGGGCAGAAGGCGTCGAAACGTACAGGCCCGCTGGCCGCGTCCTTCAGCGCATTCTCCAGCATTGCCCGCCTTTCCTCGGGCCAAAGGTCCGACCAGCGCTGCCCGACGACGCTGGCGAGATCGTCTATCTCCATGGCGCACAGGCCGTTCCGGTTCATATATTGGACGACGCCCTCGCGGCTGATCAGCTTGACGCAATCCAGGCTCTGATCGAGCAGGGCCGGGAGAAGCTCCGCCGACGTCGATCCGAAATCGAGCTCGGACCGGAACGTGGCTCCGGCCAGGTCACCCTTTTCAGGGGCGGAATCTTGGTCGAGCGACAAATAGGACATTCGCACCCCACGAAAGAGCGGGGGAGCGCACAGGTCTCTCAGTCGCCGACCCGCTGAAATCTCATCGGAGATGACTGGACATTACCTGCGTACGCCCGGCCTGCCAACCTTCGACTCGCAATCGAGGCGGATGCAATTCGGACGGGGCCCACGCCCGATCCCGGCGTCCAGCGCTCTGGCGCCCCGCTCAACCCGCTCCTATAGAACCCCACCGAATCCTCGAGAGACACAAATGGAAATCCGCCTCGGCCTGACCTTCGACGACGTGCTTCTTCAGCCCGGCGAATCGTCGGTGCTTCCGAGCCAGGCCGACACCTCGACCCAGGTCACGAGCGGGATCCGGCTCAACATCCCGATCCTTTCCTCGGCGATGGACACGGTGACCGAGGCCGACATGGCGATCGTCATGGCCCAGCTGGGCGGGATGGGGGTCCTCCACCGCAACCTCACCACCGAGGAGCAGGCGGCGGCGGTCCGGGCGGTCAAGCGCTTCGAGAGCGGGATGGTGGTCAATCCGATCACCCTGACCCCGGACCAGAATCTCGCCGACGCGCTCGAGCTGATGCAGAGGCACCGTATCTCAGGAATTCCCGTCACCGAGAAAAGCGGCCGCCTCGTCGGGATCCTCACCAACCGCGACGTCCGCTTCGCCGAAAACCCGCTCCAGCCGGTCGCCGAGCTGATGACCCGCGACAATCTCGCCACCGTCGGCCCCGGAGTGACCCAGGAGGAGGCGAGGCGGCTCCTTCACCAGCGCCGGATCGAGAAGCTGATCGTCGTCGACGAGGCGGGCCGCTGCACCGGCCTGATCACCGTCAAGGACATCGAGAAGGCGGTCACCTATCCCAACGCGACCAAGGATTCGGCCGGCCGCCTTCGAGTCGCCGCGGCGACGACGGTCGGCGACAAGGGCTTCGAGCGTTCCGAGGCGCTGATCGACGCCGAATGCGACCTCATCGTCATCGACACCGCCCACGGCCACAATCGCGAGGTCGCCGCCGCGGTCGAGCGGATCAAGAAGCTCTCCAACGCGGTCCAGATCGTCGCCGGCAACGTCGCCACCGGCGAGGCGACCCGGGCTCTGATCGGGGCGGGGGCGGACGCCGTGAAGGTCGGAATCGGCCCGGGCTCGATCTGCACCACCAGGGTCGTCGCGGGCGTCGGAGTTCCGCAGCTGACCGCGATCATGGACTCGGCCGAGGTCGCCGCGGCCTCCGGAATTCCGGTCATCGCCGACGGCGGCCTTCGAACCAGCGGCGATCTCGCCAAGGCGCTCGCCGCCGGAGCCTCGACGGTGATGGTGGGCTCGCTTCTCGCCGGAACCGAGGAGGCGCCGGGCGAAACCTTCCTCTACCAGGGCCGCACCTACAAATCCTATCGCGGCATGGGCTCGGTCGGCGCGATGGCGCGCGGATCGGCCGACCGCTATTTCCAGCACGACATCAAGGACCAGCTCAAGCTCGTCCCCGAGGGGATCGAGGGCCAGGTTCCCTACAAGGGCCATGCCAGGGACGTGATCCACCAGCTCGTCGGGGGGGTCAAGGCGGCCATGGGCTATACCGGCGCCGCCACCCTCGAAGAGCTCCGAGATCGGGCGAAGTTCGTCCGGATCACCAATGCCGGCCTTCGCGAGAGCCACGTCCACGATGTCGTCATTACCCGGGAAGCGCCCAATTATCCGACCTCTGGTTAAGGATCCTGGACCATGACTCCCGCTGCGAGAATGCAGGCGGCGATCGAGCTGCTCGACGAAATCGTCGCCGCGGCGAGGGAAGGGGGCGCGGCCGCCGACACGCTCGTCGCCCGCTATTTCAAGACCCGCCGCTATGCCGGCTCGGGCGACCGCCGGGCGGTCCGCGAGCTCGTCTACCGGGCGATCCGCGCCTGGCCCGAGCCGCCGCCCTCGGGCCGCGCCGCGATGCTCGGCCTGGCGTCCGAGGATCCGACGCTGCCGGCCGCCTTCGACGGCTCGCCGCACGGCCCGGCCGAAGCTTCGCCCGGCGAAAAAGGCTTCACGCCCCCGTCCTCGGCGGCACCGAAATGGCTGGGCCGGCGCTTCGACCCGGTCGTGACCGCCGCCGACCTTCGCTCGTTGCTCGACCGGGCGCCGCTGGACCTGCGGGTGAACCGCCTCCGCGCCGGGCGCGACGAAGTCCTGCCGGCCTTTCCGGGAGCGATCCCCACCCCTCTGTCGCCGATCGGCCTCCGGCTTCCCGACTCGCCCCAGGTCGAGGAGAGCGAAGCCTGGCGCTCCGGAAAGGTCGAAATCCAGGACGAGGGCAGTCAGCTCCTCGCATTGGCCTGCGCCGCCCAGCCGGGCGAGACCGTCCTCGACCTTTGCGCCGGCGCCGGGGGCAAGACCCTCGCGCTCGCCGCCGAAATGCGCAATTCGGGCCGCCTCGTTGCCTCCGACACCGACCGCGGCCGGCTCTCCCGGATGGACCTTCGTCTGAGGCGGGCGGGAGTGACGATCGTCGAGCCGCGATTGCTCAATCCGGGCGGGGAGCGCGAGGCCCTGGCCGACCTCGTCGACGCCCCCGACCTGATCCTCGTCGACGCGCCCTGCTCGGGCACCGGCACCTGGCGGCGCAACCCGGAGCTGCGCTGGCGCCTCGATCCGCAGCGGCTCGCCCGCTATGTGAAGCTTCAGGCCTATCTGCTCGACCTGGCGGCGGAACTGGTCCGGCCGGGCGGACGGATCGTCTATGGCGTTTGCTCGCTTCTGGCGGACGAGGGGCGGGGCCAGGCGGCGGCGTTCGAGGGCCGTTCAGCCATGGTTCCGGAAGACCTCGCCATGCCGGGCGGACGGGCCGCCGGCCCGGGGCGGATACTGACCCCGGCGCAGGACGGCACGGACGGCTTTTTCGTCGCGCGGTGGCGGGCTCCATGCTAAGCTTTCGCCCGACAGGAATATGGAGTTACTGATGCGCCTCACCCCCATTGCCCTCACCGTCGCCATCGCTCTGGCGACCATGGCGAGCGCCGGCCAGGGCCAGAAGCCCGACGACCAGATCGATCCCCGTTCCGTCGCCTTCGTCCAGCAGGGGCAGGCACTGGCCGATCAGGCGCGCTATCAGGAAGCGACCGACCTGCTCGAAACCGCGCTCGTCCTCGATCCGCGCAACCGCCAGGCCTATATCGGTCTCGCCAAGGCGGCGCAGGGGCTCAAGCTTCCCGGCAAGGCGATCAAATTCTATTTCGAGGCACTGAAGCTCGAGCCCAACGACGTCGCCGCACTCGCCGGCCAGGGCGAGGCCCTGGTCCAGCGCGGAGCGGTCGAGCGGGCGAAGAAGAATCTCGAGCGGATCCGGACGCTCTGCGCCAATCCCTGCCCGCAGGCGACCCAGCTTTCCGCCGTCATCGCCAAGGGTCCGCCGCCCGAAGTCATGACCGCCCAGCGGCCCGAGGTGGGGGCGCCGAAGCCCTGACTTGCTCCCCTCCCTGCAAAGGGAGGGGTCGGGGGTGGGTGCGAGCGCAGCGAGCCCTGATCCTCGGAGTTTGCGGCCTTCGGCCGGACCCACCCCTAACCCCTCCCTTGCAGGGAGGGGGAGGCCGCGGCGCCTTCCATCACCCTAGCCACGCTCACGAACTCATCGATCGACAGAGTCTCGGCCCGCCGCTCCGGATCGATCCCTACCTCCGAAAGCGCCTCCGGAGCCCCCTCGAGCCCCTTCAGGCTCTGCCTCAGCATCTTGCGCCTCTGTCCGAACGCCGCGCCCGTGAGGCGCTCCAAAGTAGCCGCCCGAACCCCCTCCGGCGCCGCCTTCGGAACGATATGCACCACCGCGGACATCACCTTGGGGGGCGGGACGAAGGCGGAGCGATGGACCTTCATCGCGATCCTCGCCTCGCTCCGCCACTGGGCGAGCACGGCGAGCCGCCCGTAGGCGCCGGTGCCGGGGCGGGCGACGATCCGCTCCGCCACCTCGAGCTGGAACATCAGGGTCAACGAGCGCCACCAGGGCGGCCACGCCTCGCCGCCCAGCCAGCGGACCAGAAGGGCGGTTCCGACATTGTAGGGAAGGTTGGCGGCGACATGGGCTCCGGCTCCAGCTTCCAGCGCCTCGTCGATCGCGAGCGCATCGCCTTCGATCACCCGTAGCCGCCCCGCCCATGCCTCGCCGATTTCGGCGAGGGCGGGGAGACAGCGCCGGTCGCGCTCCACCGCGACGACCTCGGCACCCGCCCGAAGAAGCGCCCGGGTCAGCCCGCCCGGGCCGGGTCCGACCTCATAGACACGCTGCCCTTCGAGGTCGCCCGGTACCCGAGCGATCCGGTCGAGCAATTGCTCGTCGAGCAGGAAATTCTGGCCGAGCGACTTGGCGGCCCTGAGCCCGTGCCGCGCGATCACCTCGCGCAGCGGGGGCAGCGGCATCACGCCGCCGCCAGCCGAGCCGCGCAGCCGGCGGCCATGGCCAGCGC
>JBAWCC010000070.1:0-2572 GCA_049590095.1 Allosphingosinicella sp.
GACAACCCCCACCCCAACCCCTCCCCTGAAGGGGAGGGGCTAAGATCCGGCGGCTTATGCAAAGGTCCGGCCTTCGCTGGGGTGACGAGATTTGCGCGGAGTGGGCTTCGCTACACCCGCATCTGGGGCCTCGGCTCCTTTGGCGGCAAGCTGGCCCGTGCCAATCCCCTTTGCCAAAGTCCGACATCGTGCCACTCGCCGAGCTTCCAGCCGACCTGGCGGTAGGTTCCGGCCGGTTCGAAGCCGAGCCGCTCATGAAGCCGGACGCTGGCCAGGTTGGGCAGAGTGATGGCGGCGATCGCCTGGGTGAAGCCCTGGCCCTCCAGCATCGCGAGCAAGTGCCCGTAAAGCCGCCGCCCGAGTCCACGGCCGGCGGCCTCGGCGCGCAGGTACACGCTGGTCTCGACGACGAAGCGGTAGGCCGGGCGGTCGCGGAACCTGGCCGCATAGGAATAGCCGAGCAGCTTCCCGTCCTCCTCCGCGACCAGCCAGGGATAAAGCGCCCCGCCGGCCTCGATCCGGGTCCGAATCTCCGACTCGCCGGGGGGCTCGGTCTCGAACGACACCGCGCTCCCCCTCACGAAGGGCGCGTATATTTCGGCGATGGCGGCGGCGTCTTCGGACGTCGCGGCCCTCGGCCTCATGCGCCGAGCAGGCGCCGGAGCCAGCCGGCGAGGACGGAGGCCCGCGGGGCGGGGGGGCTTGCGCCATGGCCGGCGCATTCGAAGCAGCGCGCCTGGATCGCGGCGCCCGAAACCAGCCGCTCGGCCTCGCCGATCGCCGCGAGCATCCTCAGGCGCGGCTTGGCGGCGAGCCGGCTGAAGGCGTCGGGCGAGACTTCCTCCTCGCCGTCGCCGGCCATCGACATCAGCAACTGGTCGGCGAAGCCGGGCTCCTTCTCGAGCCACACCGCACGGGCCTCCTCGGGATCGAGCTTCGCGAGCCGGGCCGCTTCCCGAACCGCGTCGTCGAGGCCTCCGAACGAGTCGACGAGCCGGAGCTGATGGGCGGTGCCGCCCGCCCAGATCCGGCCCTGGGCGATTCGGTCGACCTGCTCCACCGGCATCTTCCGGGCCGCCGAGACCAGGGCGAGAAAGCGCCGATAGGTGCCGTCGACCCCCATCTGAAGCAGCCGGTCGGCCTCGGGCGACGGGCCCCGGAGAAGGTCCGGCTCGCCCGACAGGGGAGTCGTCTTCACTCCGTCGGCGCCGAGTCCGAGCTTGGTCATCGCGCCTTCGAAGCTGGGAAGAACTCCGAACACGCCGATCGAGCCGGTGATGGTCGAGGGCTCGGCGTAGATCCTGTCGCCGGCCGTTGCCACCCAATAGCCGCCCGAGGCCGCGACGCTGCCCATCGACGCCACCACCGGCAGGCCCTTCGCCTTGGCGATGAGCAGGGCCTGGCGGATCCGCTCCGAAGCGAGCGCCGAGCCGCCGCCGGAATCGATCCGGACGACCAGCGCCTTGAGGTCGCGCTCGCGAAGGCCCTTCTCCAGCGACCGGACGATCGTCTCGGCGCCGGCGGTGCCGAGATCGGCCTCGCCGTCGACGATGTCGCCGGCGACGGTCACGATCCCGATCCGGCCGCCGCCGTCGCTGGCCGGATTGGCTTCGGCCCACTTGCGATAGTCGACCCGCTCGAAGCTGCCGGGGAGCTCGTCGAAGCGCTTGCCGACGATCTCGGCGACCCGGCGGTCGAACGCCTCGCGCTCGCCGACCCGGTCGACCATCCCCGACTGGAGCGCCGCGCGCGCCATGTCGCCTCCAGCGGCGGCGACCCGGCCCGGAAGGTCGGCGACATAGGGGGCGAGCTGGGCCTTCGGTCGAGCCTGGCGCACGTCCTGCTGCCAATTCTCCCACATGACGCCGTAGACCGCGCTCAGCGCCTGCCTCGCCTCGGGCGACATGTCGGTGCGGGTGAGCGGCTCGGTCGCCGCCTTGTAGGTGCCGGCCTTGTAGACGTTGGCGGTCACTCCGAGCTTGTCGAGCAGGCCTTTCAGATAGAGATTGGGACCGCCCGGTCCGGTGACCAGCACTCCGCCCATCGGATTGACCCAGATCTCGCTGGCATGGGCGGCGAGCAGATAGGAATCGTCGTCATAGGCGGTGGCATAGGCCAGGACGGGCTTGCCGGCCTTCCTGACCGCGTCGAGCGCCTCGCCGACCGACGACAGGGTCGCCTGGCCGCCGCCCGAGAAGATGTCGAGATCGAGCGCAACCGCCTTCACCCGATCGTCCTCGGCGGCCGCCCGGAGCGAGTGGACGACGTCGCGGAGCCTGTATTCGCGCGGGCCTCCGCCGCTGAAGACCTCGCTCGCCGTCGGCTGGGCCGGCTGCTCGACGATCGGGCCGTCGAGCTGAATGAGAAGCGCTCCGCGGTCGCCGGCGCCGAGCGTCGGCCGGGCCGTCATCGCCGCGTAGAGCAAGGCGAAGAAGAGCAGCATGAACAGGAGGACGAGCCCGTCCTTGATCCCGACGAGCAGCTTCCAGACCTTGCCCGCGAACTTCATGCGTCACTCTCCGGCTTTTGCTCCCCGGCGAAGGCCGGGGCCCGGCTTGCGCCGGGATTGGAC
>JBAWCC010000071.1:0-1553 GCA_049590095.1 Allosphingosinicella sp.
GAGTAGAGCGAGGGGTCGCCCGAGACCAGCCGCACCACGTCGCGGCCGGCCCGGTGGGCCTCGACGAGCTCGGCGACGATCTGGTCGAGGTCGAGGTCCTGGGTGTCGACCAGCCGGGCGTCGGACCGGGCGTGGCCGAGCACCTCGGCGTCGAGGTAGGTGCCGGGGTAGAGCACCACGTCGGCCGCCGCCAGCATCGTGGCGGCGCGCAGCGTGATCAGGTCGGCGGCGCCGGGCCCGGCTCCGACGAAGTGGACGGTCACGGGGTCTCCTGGGCAGCGGGCTCGGCGGGCTCGGCGGGCGAAGCGGATGCGGGTGCGGGCTTCAGGTAGGCCCACTGCACGACGGCGCGGGCCGGCGTCCACCCGGTGAAGCTGCCGATCGGCTCGGCGGTCTCGACGTGGTGGCGGGTCAGCTCGCCGCCGTGGGCGGCGTACGCCTCGCGCACCCCCTCCTCCCGGGAGAGGGAGGGGGTGCGCGTGGTGCGGCGGGTCAGCGCCATGCGGGAGGGGCTCCGGAGGGGTGAGGGGTCAGCCGCGGATCGGCACGGCGATGTCGCTCACCTGGGCCGAGCGGGGGAACGAGCCGACGTTGGCCGCCTTGCCGCTGACCAGCTGCACGAGGTACAGACGGTAGGTGCCGTTGACCTGCAGGGTGGCGAAACCGTTGCTCCGGCTCTCGATGATGTCGAAGCCGGCGTCGCTCCCGGCGTCGACGTTGAGCTTGCCGGTGGCCGAGAGCGTCCCGGCATTGGCGGGGACCTGCGTGACGACCTGGTCGAGCGCGGTGTCGATGTCGTACAGCGTGGTCGCGGTGTCCGCCCGCAGGTCGTTGTTGGTGTACGCCGCGGCGGTGACGCCGGTGGAGGTCGTCGCGGGAGTGGTGGGCGTGGCCGGGTAGGTCAGGGTGCCGTCCACGATCGTGGCCCCGCCGGGGTTGACGTCGTGGCGCAGGTTCTGGCCGGTGTCGCTGACCACGCGCAGCCGGTCGGCGACCGGGTTGAAGTCGATGTCGAAGCTGGTGCCGGAGAGCGCGACGGTGAGCTGGCTGACCTTGGTGGCCCGCGCCTTGCTGGCCACGGTGTAGACGCCGCCCTGGTCGCCCACGGCGTACAGCTTGCGGTCCTGCACGCGGTAGTCGATGCCGATCACCTTGGTGTCGCCGACGAGGCCGCTGACGGCGCCCAGCTTGGTGACCTTGCCCGGGCGCGTGACGGAGAAGGAGACGAGCTTGGTGCCGTCGACGAGGCCGACCGCCTGGCGGACCGCGGGCTTGCGGCTGGCGTCGGCGCTGGTGGCGACGGCGGGGACGGTCAGGGCGGCGACCAGGCCGCCGGCCACGAGCAGGGTGCGGGTGCGGTTCACGGGGAGCTCCTCGATCAAGGGGGCGCAGCGGATGCGTGCATCGGTGGGTACGGCTGCCGTGCCGCCTGCGTTGAAGGTCCTCGGCGTTTCTTCCCCGGAGCCGTTCCGGCTGGGAGCATCTGCGCCATGGCCGACCTCAGAGGAGTCCTCGGGCTCGCCGTCCTGCTGCTCGTCGCCGTCGCGTTCTCC
>JBAWCC010000072.1:0-16534 GCA_049590095.1 Allosphingosinicella sp.
GTCAATCTGAGATACCGGAAGCAATATTGAGGGATGATCCCCTGTCCGCGAAGCGGTTGGGGAGGGGGACCACCCGAAGGGTGGTGGAGGGGTAGCTGCCGCAGTCCCCGTGGATCGCGCGCGAACCGCCAAGTCCGGCGCCATCCACCCCTCCACCAGGCTTCGCCTGGTCCCCCTCCCCACCGGCTTTGCCGGCAGGGAGGATCAGCCGCCTATCCTCGTCAGCCTCGCCGCCAGCGGCGCCAGCGACGGGAACCAGCCGAGCAGGCCCATCATCGCCTGCCGCGCCACCGGATTCTCCGCCGAGCGCCGAAGCGCTTCCGCCAGCCCGATCGGCCGAAGCGCCCGGCGCGCCCAGTCGCGCTGGAAGTCCGGCGCCGGCTTTCCGGCCGCGATCGCCCGCGCCGCCGCCACTCCGCTCTCCAGCGCGATGGCGATACCGTCGCCGGCCAGCGAGGCGATGACCGCCGCCTGGTCGCCGACCCGGTAGACGCCTCCCACCGTCTCGCTCGCCCGCCAGCCGTAGGGGACGCCGGAGACGGCACTCCACGCGCCGGGCTCGCCTTGTCCGAGCCGCTCCCCGAAAGCGGGTAGCTCGTCGGCGAGCCGGGCCAGCAGAGGCTCGATCCCGCCGGCCTTCTTCAGCCGGTCGCGCGACGCGGACAGGCAGAGGTTGGCGGTGCCGTCCTCCTGCATCAGGAGCCCTGCATAGCCGCCGTCGAAGAGGTGAAGCTCGATCACGCCCTCGAGCGCTTCGGCGAGGGCCGGGCCGGCCCCCAGGGCGCTGCGCAGGCCGAGAGGCCTGGTCGACAGCTCGACGGGGCGGGCGGCGCCTCGAAGCTCGTGCTTGCCGGTGGCGAGGACGAGGACCTCGCCCGCAAGCTCCTCCTCGTCGTCGAGCCGCACCCGGCGTCCGGTCAGGTCGGCCGAGCGAACCGTTCGACCCCGCCTGATCGAGGCTCCGGCCTTCCGGGCTGCGGCGAGCAGGGCTTCGTCGAGCGTCCTTCGCGACAGGCCGGCCGCGAGCCTGGGCAAATCCACTTCCACTTCCCGCTTCGCCGAGATCAGCCGAAGCCGGCGGATCGGGCGCGCTCCGAGGGCCGCAGGGTCGAGCCCGAGCCGCTCCAGCGCGGCGAGCGAGTCCCAGCCGAGGAAGCCGCCGCAGACGGTGTCGTGCGGCCCCTCGGTCCGCTCGACCAGCTCCGCGCCGATCCCGGCGCGGGCCAAGGCGATTGCCGCGGCCGAGCCCGCCGGCCCGCCGCCGACGATCAGCGCAGCCGTTCGACGCACAGCCGGAACGGGAAATAGCGGCGGACCTCGACGCCGTCGGTCACTCCGGCCTCAGCGAGAATCGAGCGCCAGTCGTCGGGGCGGAAGGCGCGGGCGATGGAAAGCCGGCCGTCCTCGCGGACGATCCGGTGGACCCGCAGCAAGGCGGCGAGCAACGGGTAGCCGAACCAGGCGAAGCCGTGCCGGTGAAGGTCGTTGACGAACCAGCCCCGATCGGAATTCGCTTCCATCCAGCGCAGGAAGTCCTTGAGCTGGTCGTCGTTCATGTGGTGGGCGACGAGGCTGCTGACGACGAAGTCGAACCGGCCGAGGTCGCGATAGTCGCCCGTCCGGTAGTCGATCGGCATGTCGGCGGGCGTCCTCGTCCGGGCCACGCCCTCGCTCTTCGGATTGAGATCCACCCCCGTAAGCCGGGCGGCGAGGCCCCGCCGCCGGGCCCATCTCGCGATCGTCCGGAGCATTCCGCCGTCGCCGGAGCCGACGTCGAGCAGGCTGAAACCGTCGCGGCCGCGAGTCGCCCGGGCAAGGAAGGACAAGGTCGGCCGGGCAGCGAAGGTCCAGGAATTGACCCGGCCGAGACCTTTCAGGACCTCGTCATAGATTTGGGGATCGAGCGACGGATCGTCCATCTGCTCTTCGTCGCGGGTCCGCTGCTTCAGGGGCCTCACGCCGCCCGCTCGAAATGGAAGCCCTCCGCGGCGAGGCCGGGACCGAAGGCGAGCGCGATCCCGCGGCGCCGCTCCGTATCGGCGAGCAGCCGTTCGAGCACGAAGGGCAGGGTCGACGAGGACATGTTGCCGAAGCGGGCGAGGACCTCGCGCGACGGGGCCAGCGCCTCCGCCGGCAGGCCCAATCCGTGCTCGACCGAGTCCAGTACCGAGCGCCCGCCCGCATGCACCGCCCAGGAGTCGAAGGCGTCCGGTGCCTCGTTGCCGAGCATCGCCTCGCGCACCCCGGCGTCGCGGAGCGCTTCCCCGATCCGCCCCGGGACCTCGCCTGAAAGGTCCATGACGAAGCCGTGATCGCCGACCCGCCAGCGGATCAGCTGCTGCGAATCCGGAAGCGTCGCCGCGAACGGACGCGAGAGGGCGAAACCGTGCGGCTCGGCGGTGACCAGCGACGCGGTTGCGCCATCGGCGAACTGCAAGGCGGCGAGCAGCCGCTCGACATCCTCTTCGTACTGGAGGTGGAGGCTGGAAAGCTCGACCGTCACCACCAGCACCCGGGCCTCGGGCTCGGAGCGGACGATGTGATGGGCGAGCCGAAGCGAGGAGACCGCGGCGTAGCAGCCCATGAAGCCGACCAGGGTCCGCTCGACGCTTCCCGCAAGGCCGAGCTCGCGGGCGATGATCTGGTCGATGCCCGGAGCGACGAAGCCGGTGCAGCTGGCGACGATCAAGTGGGTGATTCCGGCCGGCGCCGCCTTGCCGTTCAGCTTCCCGATCGCTTCCAGAGCGAGCCTGGGGGCGGCTTGGGCGTAGATGTCCATTCGGGCGCCTGTGGTGGGAAGCGCGCCGTGGTAGAAGCCGCCGGGGTCGACGGGCGACTGTCCGTAGGGCGCCGGCGGGAGCACCGACCAGCGATGCTTGATCCCCGACCTGCCCGCCATCCGCGCGAAAAGAGCCCGCATACGCGGCTCGCGCAGCCGAGCCTGCGCCCAGCCGATGAAGGCGGCGTGGACGTCATAGGGCGGGACGGCGGTGCCGATCGCGTTGATATGGGCCTGGCTCGTACGATTCCCCTTCGGGAAAGTGCTGAATTGCAACGAAGATCAGATGAACGAGGACGGGGAAGGTTCCGTTAGGACCGGCCGGCGGCAGCGGCAATCGAGCCTTAAGGCGGTAGTCCGTCATTCCGGCGAAGGCCGGAATCCATGAACACGCAAGTTCCAGAATGCCCACCAAGGGTGTTCATGGATCCCGGATCAAGTCCGGGATGACGTCGGTGGGGGAATGGTGCCCAGGGACGGAATTGAACCGCCGACACCGTGATTTTCAGTCACGTGCTCTACCAACTGAGCTACCTGGGCGTTCCGGCGGAGGCCGAAGACGAGCGCCTATAGAGGGGCTCAGCCTTCGCTGTCCAGCCCGCCTTCGGCGTTTTCGATCGCGGGTGGACCGGGGACCCGGTAGGAATCGCCGAGCCAGTTCAGCAGGTCGCGGTCCCGGCAGCCGCGGCTGCAGAAGGGCTTGTGCTCGGTGCTGGAAGGCTGGCCGCAGAGGGGACAACCCTTGCCGCGTTTTCTAGGAGGGTTTGACATTGACACAGCTTTGCCATGTGGTGAAGGACGGCTCCTCGCGCAAGGCGACAGGCCCGCCGATCCGGCGCGCCAGCCGCTCCAGCCATTCCGGTTCGGCACTCAGCCGGGCGATCACCGCGGGGGCGGCGGCCAGCTCGCAGGCGCCGATGCCGCGCTCGGCAGTTCGAAGCAGGTCGCGGGCCGCGGCGCCGGCCTCGTCCCACTGGATGAGTTCCGGGAGCGAGTGCCGCTCGCGGCGCCGGACCACCTGGAGAAATCCGAAGCCGTTGACAGCCGTCCGTTCGAACGGCTGCGGAAGCACGGCGTCGAGCGCTGCCACGATCCGAAGCCGCTCGTCGCGCGAAGCGACCGTCGGGAGATCGATTCCGATCGATCCGCCGATGTCCAGGCGGCGGATCGCCAGCGCCGCGGCCTCCGCACCCTCCAGCGCCAGCTCGTAGGGAGGCAAGTAGCCGTCGACGTCGAACAGGGTCATGGCCGGAGTCAGGCTCATTCGAAGCTCGCCGCCGGGAAAGTCGATCGGAATTCCCAGGGCCTCGTCGATCAGTTCGGACCAGCCCGATTCATGGAAGAGGTCCGGCCCGAGCGGAGGAAGCGGGCGCGGCGAGCCGATCCGCTCCGCCAGGCTCGGACCTTCCCTCTCCTCCGCCTCGGTGATCCGGCCCTTGGCCAATTTGGGATGACCCGGCTCGGCGATGGGCTCGCGGACGACCTCCACCCGCACCTTGCGCCCTTCGGTGAGCTCGGACGGCAGCGGCTCGACCATTACCTCGCCCCGATCGGTCGAAACGATGCCGCGACGGCCCGGGATCGCGATCCGGACGAGCCGGCCGGCGAGGACGGAGCCGCAGCGAAGCTCGCCCGGAAGCTCGATCGCCGCGACGAGTATCTCTTCATCCTCGACGAGGATGGCGCGGTTCTCGCCTATCCCTTCCTCGTAGAGCCACTCAGCCAAGGGGATAGCCGGCCGCCCGGAGCAGGGCCCTGGTCTCGTAGAGCGGCAGGCCCATCACCCCCGAATGGCTGCCCGAAAGCATCCGCACCAGCGCCTCGGCCCGGCCCTGGATCGCATAGCCCCCCGCCTTTCCGAGCCATTCGCCGCCGTCGAGATAGGCCTGGATCTCCTCGGCGGAGAGCCGCTTGAAGGCGACGACGCTGGTCGAGAGGCGGGTGCGGGTGCGGCCGTCGGCGCCGGTCGCCGCGACCGCCGAATGAACCCGGTGGCGGCGCCCGGAGAGGAGCGCCAGAGCGGCTCGCGCTTCGTCCTCACTCTCCGCCTTGGGCAATATCCGCCTGCCGGCGGCGACCACGGTGTCGGCGGCGAGGACGAGGCCACCCGGCTCCGCGACGGCGGCGGCCTTTTCCATCGCCATGCGCAACGCATATCGGTCGGGAATCTCCGCCTTGCGCGGGGTTTCGTCGATTTCGGCGGGGATGACGGAATCCGGGGTGATGCCGAGCCGCGCCAGCAGCTCGAGGCGGCGGGGAGAGGCGGAGGCGAGGATCAGGCGCATTCGTACCCCTTACCGTCATGCCGGACTTGTTTCAGCATCCAGGTTTCCGCCTCCCGAGGGCAGGGCCGGCTGGACCGTGAATCAAGTTCAGGGTGACGGCGGAGGGGACGACGACCGGCGCGACCGTCACTTGAATCGGTAGGTGATCCGACCCTTGGTCAAATCGTAGGGAGTCAGCTCGACCAGCACCTCGTCGCCGACGAGCACCCGGATGCGGTTCTTGCGCATCTTGCCGGCGGTGTGGCCGAGAATCTCATGATCGTTCTCGAGTTTGACCCGGAACATGGCGTTGGGCAGCAGCTCGACCACCTGCCCGCGCATCTCGAGTAGCTCTTCCTTGGCCATTTACCCTCTTGGACCCGCTCGCAAAAACCGCGACGGCATAGCGGTTGGGCCGCGGCTTTGCTAGAGGGCGGCGGTGCGCAATCTGTTCACCATCGGCTATGAAGGCAAGACCCAGGCTGAGTTCCTCGACGAGCTCCAGGCCGCGGGCGTAGAGCTCGTCATCGACGTACGGGCCGTCGCCGCCTCGCGGCGGCCCGGCTTCTCCAAGACGGCGCTGGCCGGGGGGCTGAAGGAGCGCGGGATCGACTATCTCCACCTGCGCGCGCTCGGCACTCCGGCGGAGGGGCGTCAGGCCGCGAGGGCCGGGCGCGTGGCCGAGATGCGCGCCATCTATGCGGTCCAGCTCGAGACTCCGGAAGCCGCGCTGGCGATGGAGCAGGCGCTGGCGGAAGCCGCCGCCCGCCCTTCGGCCCTGCTCTGCTACGAACGGGGAGCGCCGGAGTGCCACCGCTCGATGCTGGCCGGGCGGATGGTGGATCGGGAGGGGTTCGAGGTGAGGGACTTGTAGTTTCCCGGCGAAGGCCGGGACCCAGCTTCAACGGCCGCTCGGGCCCCGGCCTTCGCCGGGGAGCTACCTTGGCCGCCGCTCCAGGTGGAGATAGGTCGGGTCGAACTCCGCGACCCGCTGAAGCCGCTCCCAATCGTCGATCGTCACCATCCCGCCGCGGAAGGTGAGCAGTTTCTCGTCGCGCAGCTTCTTGAGCATCCGGTTGACGTGGACCGAAGTGAGGCCGGTGACGTCGGCGAGGTCGGCCTGGGTCAAAGGCAAAGCATAGCCCCTGTCGTCCGCCAGGCCGACGAGGCGCAGCCGGACGAGCAGCTCGCAGAAGATATGGGCGATCCGCGCAAGCGCGCTTCGCCGGCCGATCGACAGGATCTTCTCGCGATGGATGGCGGCGTCGAGCAGGGTCGAGAACCAGAGCATCCGTCCGAGATGGGGGTGGGTCTCGGTAATTCCGCGAAGAGCGTCGTGCGGGACCAGCGCCACCCGGACCGGAGTCATCGTCCCGACATTATGGTCGAGCTGCTTCAAAAGGAAGCCGTGAAGGTCGACGAAGTCGCCGGCGACGTGAAGCTCCATGATCTGGCGCTGGCCGTCGGCGAGGTCCTTGTAGCGGCAGACGATGCCCTCGACGAGCAGGATCGAGACGCTGAGCGTCGTTCCCGTCCGGACAAGGGCCCGCCCCGCCGGATGGTCGCGGATGTCGGAAATGGAGGCGCGGAGCACCTCCTCCTCCTCGCCGCCGACCAGATCCCGGGCCCTCAGCTTCAGGAGCAGGGTGGCGATGGCGCCGGCGGAGTCCCGGCCGGCGATCTCAGCCCGCATCGGATGCGCCCCTGCGCCGACCGGGCTCAACGCCCGCCGCTTCGAGCTCGCGGTCGAGCCGGCCGGTCGCCCACAGCCGGGCCATATTGAAATCGGCGGCCAGGGACCAGAGAGGATGAGTGAAAGTCGCCGGCTGGTTGCGCTCCACGGCGGCGTGGCTGAACCAGGCGAAGCCGTAGCCGGCCGGCGGGATGGCGGCGAGCAGCCGCCAGTCCCGGCTCGCCGCGGCCGCGATGGCCAAAGCGAGGACCAGCCCGGTGCCGGCATAATGCAGCCTTCGGGTCGCCGGCCGCTTATGCTCGCGCAGATAATGCGGCCAGAAGTCGCGGAAGCATTCGTAACGGGTCATGCGCGCATGGCGCGCACGATGCCGGTGATCGGCCTAACCATCGTCGCCCCTTGTTTGGAGGGGCCGTCATAGCATGAATCGCGCTCGACGCACCCTCGCATGTCTAACCGTTGACGACCGTCCCGCCATTGGGGTGAAGCACCTGGCCCGCCATGTAGCTCGAATCCTCGCAGGCCAGGAACAGGAAGCTGGGCGCCACCTCATTGGGCTGGCCGGGCCGGCCCATCGGAACGTCCTTGCCGAAATCGGGAATCTCCTCGGGCGGCTGTCCTCCGAACGGGTTCAAGGGGGTCCAGATCGGACCCGGGGCGACCGCGTTGACCCGGATGCCGTCGCCGATCAAATTTTGCGACAGCGAGCGGGTGAAGGCGGTGATCGCGCCCTTGGTCGCCGAATAATCGAGCAGGCCTTCGGAGCCCTGGTACATGGTCACCGAAGTGCAATTGACGATCGCCGAGCCCTTCTTGAGGTAGGCCCGGGCCGCCTGGACCATGAAGAAATAGCCGTAGAAATTGGTCTGGAACGTCCGCTTCAATTGCTCCTCGGTGACGTCGGTTATCTCATCGTCGGGATGCTGCTCGGCGGCGTTGTTGACGAGGATGTCGAGCTTGCCGAGCCTGTCGACCGTCTCCTTCACCGCGCGCTCGCAAAAATCCTTGTCGCCGACGTCGCCGGCGATCGTAATCGCCTTGCGGCCTTCGCCCTCGACGATCTCCTTCGTCTTCTTCGCGTCGTCATGCTCGCACAGATAGAGGATGGCGATATCGGCGCCCTCGCGGGCGAACAAGGCGGCGACCGCCCGGCCGATGCCGCTGTCGGCCCCGGTGATCAGCGCGACCTTGCCCTCGAGCCGGCCGGAGCCGGGATAGCGCGGAGCCCAGTCGGGCTTGGGCTCGAGCTCGCTTTCATGGCCCGGAAGCGCATCTTCGTGGATCATCTCCACGGTTTGGGTGTCGCTCACGGCCTATTCCTTCGACGCGATTCCCGCGCCCTCCTCCCCGAAGGCCTCGATTGCGGACTCATCCTGGGAGTCCTGCTCCGGCGACTTCTCGGCGGCCGTCTCGGCGCCGTCGCGGCCGGTGGCGAAGGACCTGCGGGCGCCGTCGCCGGGATCTTCGGACATCGCATTCTTCTGGTTCTGGGGCTGGTCGGATCCGGATTCGTGGTGGCTCTTGCTCATTCTGGGTTCCTCGTGAGGTTCGGGAAGGAAACTGACGCCCGCCGGGCAGGTTCCGGCGGGCGTGAACCGTCACCGCAGCGAAGGCTGGGGTCCATTCGGACTCCGCATGGATGCCAGCCTGTGCTGGCATGACGCTGGGGTAGGCGGAGCCTCAGCTCCGGATCGGACTCACCCTGAGATCGGCTTGTCCCGGACCCGGACGAAGCACCTGGCTCGCCTTGGGCAAGTCGGATTTCGCGCCGGCCGCGACGCACTGCGCGGCGACGACGGGATAATCGATATCCACATTCTGGGTCAGGGCCGCTTCCGCGGCCGCCGTGCAGGCTGCCTGGCTCTCATAGCGCGCCTCGAGGGTGCGAACCTGCTGGCAAGGCGCCTCGGCTTCGCCGCAGCCCATGATCGCGATGATGAAGATGCTCGGTCCCATGCCAACTAAACCCATGTGAATCCCCGCCGTTCCAATCGTTTCGCAGGCGATGCGACGAACGGCGGTTCCTGTGCTCGACCAAAGGCCGTGGGTCCCCCCTGGACCCGGCGTGTCACGCCGCGGTGTCGGGCCGAAGGATTTCTTGTGTCGATTGTTGCAGCGTGAACTTGGAGAGGGCGTCAGTCGGCGGCGGGGTCGTCCATGAGGTAGCCAAGCCGCCGGGATGCCCGGGCTCGGGTTCGCTGCCGTCGCCTCGGTTGAACGCGAGACGGTCCGATATTTGCGTGCCGAAGCGCAATCCCGGCGCTGCGGGGGTGTGCGCAGCTAGAGAAGTATTATGATTATTATGATTATGATTATGATGATGATGATGAGGCAGAGCCACCAGGGTATGCTGGCGCCCGTGTCGGCATTGCGGCATCTTGGCCGCGCGGCGGCGCCCGGAACGGTCTGCAGGGCGAGCGCATAGTCCGGATCGCGCGCGGCCCTGGCCTTGGTGTCCGCGAGTCTGCGTTCGAGGAATTCACGGCCGTAGGGCGCCAGATCGATCGGCTTCGAAAGAGCCGTGCCGACGTCTGCCGCGGTGATGGTCCGCTTCGCGGCGCCGATTCGTTCGCGAGCCTCGAGATAGAGGCCGGAAGCGAGCAGTGACAGGTCCGCGCTGCTGAATCCGGCGACCAGCCGTTCGTCGAGCTGAGCCAGCGAACGAACTCCGGGAAGGCTGGGGTTTCGACGGGAAACGGCGTTGTAACCCTCTGCCACGGCATTTATCTGCCGGTCTGCCGGATTGGAGCCGCCGACCGGTCCCGGACGAGTTCCCGAGCTCTTGCAGCCAAATAGGATCGGCAGCGGAGCGAGAGCCAGTAAGGTAAGAAGCGAGCGTCGGAAAGAATCCTCGGGACCGTCGATTTCGCGCTCCAAAGTCATGCGATGCTCCTTTCCTGGAACCGTGATCGTGGACTAACAGGCAACGCGACAGCTAAGATCGCTCAGCAACATCCAGCCTAAACACCCGGCGGAAGGCGCGACTCACCGAGACATCGTGACTGACTTTCCTCTCAACGTCAACTTTGACTCT
The DNA here is from genome assembly GCA_049590095.1 of Allosphingosinicella sp. Taxonomy (GTDB): domain Bacteria; phylum Pseudomonadota; class Alphaproteobacteria; order Sphingomonadales; family Sphingomonadaceae; genus Allosphingosinicella. The sequence continues at coordinate 9,771 of JBAWCC010000072.1, forward strand.
CCTGAAAATCAAGTTCTATCATAGTTGTTATGATGAATTAAGCATAACTATCTAGGATCAGGCCTCATTCGACTTTGCCTGAGATTATCTGAATCATCGGGCTGTTGAAGCGTCGGCCGGATCGTAGGGGCGCAAACCCTTCCCGCCCCGGTCGCGTCGGTCCGGATGCGGGCCGGGCGACCCGCTCCCGTGAATTTGTGCGCGGGCTCGCTTGGTGGCGACGGCGTTCGCCACTACCTTGAGCCGATGCGGCCGCTCGAAACCAGTCACGTAGAAACGCCCGGCGCCGGCTGGAGCGCCATGCGGCGCTTCCTCCCCTACCTCTGGCCTGCCGGAGAGCCGCAGCTGAAGGCGCGCGTCGTGATCGCCTTCCTTCTGGTGCTTCTCGCCAAGGGCATCTCGCTCAGCACCGGCTTCGTCTACAAGGGCGCGATCGACATCATGTCGGGCGATGCGGGCGGTGCGGACGCCGCGGTCGGGCTCGCGATCGGGCTGGTGCTCGCTTATGCGGGCGCGCGCTTTGCCGGGGTGCTGTTCGAGAATCTCAGGAACGCCATCTTCGAGCGGGTCGGGCAGGATGCGGCGCGGCGGCTTGCGGAGAGGGTCTTCGCCCACATCCACCGGCTGTCGCTGCGCTTCCACCTCGAGCGGCGCACCGGGGCGCTCACCAAGATCGTCGAGCGGGGCACCAAGAGCATCGACATGATGATCTATTTCCTCCTGTTCAACATCGCCCCGACAATGGTCGAGCTCGCCGTCATCTGCGTCATCTTCGGGGTCAAGTTCGGCTCCGGCCTGGTCGTCGCCACCCTCGTGATGGTCGTCGCCTACATCGCCTTCACCCGCTTCGTCACCGAATGGCGGGCAAAGCTCCAGCGGCAGATGAACGAGGTCGACAACCAGGCGATCGGCCGCGCCGTGGATTCGCTTCTCAACTACGAGACGGTCAAATATTTCGGAGCGGAAGCGCGCGAATCCCAGCGCTACGGCGGAGCGATGCGCGCTTTCGCCGACGCTTCGGTCAAGAACGAGACCTCGCTCGCCTGGCTCAACATCGGCCAGTCCTTCATCACCAATCTGATGATGGCGGGCGCGATGGGCTATACCGTCTGGGGCTGGAGCCGCGGCGACTTCACCACCGGCGACGTCGTCCTGGTCAACACCCTGCTCGCCCAGCTCTTCCGGCCGCTCGACATGCTCGGCTGGGTCTACCGGACCATCCGCCAGGGGCTGATCGACATGGAGGCGATGTTCGCGCTCATCGACACTCCGGCCGAGGTGAAGGACGCCCCGGGCGCGCCCGACCTTCGGCTGTCGAAGGGGCGGGTGCGGTTCGAGGGCGTCCGCTTCGCCTATGACGGGAATCGCCGGATTCTGCATGGAATCGACCTGGATGTGGAGCCCGGGACTGTGACCGCGGTGGTCGGGCCCTCCGGCGCCGGCAAGTCGACCCTCTCGCGGCTCCTTTTCCGATTCTACGAGCCGAGCGGGGGGCGGATCACGATCGACGATCAGGACATCGGCCGGGTGACCCAAGCCAGCCTGCGCTCCGTCATCGGAATCGTCCCGCAGGACACGGTGCTGTTCAACGATTCGATCGGCTACAATATCGGCTACGGCCGCGACGGCGCCACCCAGCAGGAGATCGAAGAGGCGGCGCGCGGCGCCTCGATCCACGATTTCATCCTGAGCCTTCCCGAAGGCTATGAGAGCCAGGTCGGCGAGCGCGGGCTCAAGCTTTCGGGCGGCGAGAAGCAAAGGGTCGCGATCGCCCGAACCCTGCTCAAGGACCCGCCGATCCTGATCCTCGACGAGGCGACCAGCGCCCTCGACAGCCGAACCGAGGCGGCGATCCAGGAAACCCTGCGGAGCGTCACGGCGAGGCGAACCTCGATCGTCATCGCCCACCGGCTTTCGACCGTGGTCGACGCGGACCAGATCGTCGTGCTCGACGAGGGGCGGGTGGCGGAGCGGGGGACTCATTCGGAGCTGCTCCGCAAGGGCGGGCTCTATGCCGACATGTGGGCGAGGCAGCAGAGCGAGGCGGAAGAGAAGGCCGAGGCGGCGGAATAGAGATCACCGGCGAAGCCCGGGGCCCAGCGGCACCGGTCTAAGGACTGGGTCCCGGCCTTCGCCGGGAAACGAAAATAACCGGATATCCAATGTTCTAGGCTGCGACCCGCCGCCCTCGACACGCCCTTCCCCCATCCGCTAGCAGCGCCCCGTGGCGACCCCCCTCTCCATCCTCCACGAGACCTTCGGCTTCCCGGCCTTTCGCGGAGTCCAGGAGCAGGTGATCGGCCGGGTCATGGCCGGGAATCATACGCTGGCGGTGATGCCGACCGGCTCGGGCAAGTCGCTCTGCTACCAGGTGCCGGCGCTGGCCCGGCCCGGGACGGCGCTGGTCGTCTCGCCGCTTATCGCCCTGATGCACGACCAAATCCGCTCGGCCACCGGCTTCGGGATCCGAGCCGCCTCGCTGACCTCGGCCGACGACGACCGCCAGGAGACTCTGGCGCGGCTGAAGCGAGGCGAGCTCGACTTGCTCTACGTGGCGCCGGAGCGGGCAAGCGGGAGCGGCTTTCGCGAGCTCGCCGAGCGGACGCCGCTGTCGCTCATCGCGGTCGACGAGGCGCATTGCGTTTCGGAATGGGGCCATGATTTCAGGCCCGACTACCGGCTTTTGAAGCCCCTGCTCGACTCCTTTCCCGGAGTCCCGCGGCTCGCGCTGACCGCGACCGCCGACCGGCAGACCCGGGCCGACATCCTCGTCCAGCTCGGAATCCCCGACGACGGGCTGATCGTCGCCGGCTTCGACCGGCCCAACATCCGCTACCATGTCCGCCCGCGCGACGGAGTCGGCGCCCAGTTGAAGGCGCTGCTCGCCGACCAGCCGGGGCCGGGGATCGTCTACGCCACCAGCCGCGACAGGACCGAGAAGCTCGCCGTCCAGCTCGGCGAGGGCGGTCGCAAGGTGCTGCCCTATCATGCCGGCCTCGACGCCCGGGTCCGAGCCGCCAACCAGCAGGCCTTCGTTTCGTCCGAGGACATGGTGATGGTCGCGACCATCGCCTTCGGGATGGGAATCGACAAGCCGGACGTGCGCTTCGTCGCCCATGCCGGCCTCCCCAAGTCGATCGAGGCCTTCTACCAGGAGACCGGCCGCGCCGGCCGCGACGGCGATCCGGCCGAGGCCTGGCTGTTCTGGGGCGCCGAGGATTTCGCCCGCGCCCGCCAGCGGCTGGAGACCGAAGTGCCCGAGGCCCGGCGTCCGGGCGAGCGGATCCGGCTCAACGCGCTCGCCGCGATGGTCGAGACGGCCGGCTGCCGCCGCGCCCTGCTCCTTCGCCATTTCGGCGAGAACCCGCCGGAGCGCTGCGGCAATTGCGACAATTGCCTCGCCCCGCCGACCACCGTCGACGCGACCGAGGCGGCGCGCAAATTGCTCTCTGCCGCCTTCCGCACCGAGATGCGTTTCGGGCTGGGACATCTGATCGACGTCCTCGCCGGCAAGGACACGGAAAAGGTGAGGAGCTTCGGCCACGACCGGGTCTCGGTCTTCGGTATAGCCGGCGCGGAGGAGCTGGCGCTGATGAAGCCGGTGGCGCGCGCCTTGCTCGCCCGGGACGCGTTCAGGGCCGATCCTTATGGCGGGCTGAGCTTCGGCCCCGCCGCCAAGCCGATCCTTCGCGGCGAGGAGAAGCTCGAGCTGGTGCTCCCACCCGCCCGCAAGGCGCGCAAGCGCCGCGACCGGACCGGGGCGGACTTCCCGCACGACCCGTTGTTCGAGGCCCTGCGCGCGCGCCGCCGCGACCTCGCCAAGGAGGCGGGCGTGCCGCCTTATGTCATCTTCCACGACAGCACGCTCAGGGAGATGGCGGAGATCAAGCCGGAAACCCTGCATGCGCTGTCGCGGGTGTCGGGCGTGGGGCAGGCCAAGCTGGAGCGCTACGGAGAGGCGTTCGTGGAAGTGGTTCGGGGGTTTTCATGATCGTCATTCCCGCGAAAGCGGGAATCCATACCGACTCAGCATGGATTCCCGCTTTCGCGGGAATGACGTAGAAGGGCTCGATGCGAAAGCTCGACCCGACCACCTTCGTCTCCGTCCGGCAGCTCACCGTCCCGGACATCGATGAAGCCGCCGCCTCGGGCATCCGCCTGATCGTCAACAACCGCCCCGACGGCGAGGAGCCCGGCCAGCCCGCCTCCGCCGAGATCGAGGCCGCCGCCCGCGCCGCCGGGCTCGATTATCGCCACATCCCGATCGCGGGCGGCTTCCCGCCGGAACGGGTGGAGGCGATGGCGGAGGCGCTGGAGCGGGGGCCGGTGCTCGCTTTCTGCCGCTCGGGAACGCGCTCGACCTTCCTCTGGGCGCTGGCCCGAGCCTCGCTCGGCGCCGATCCGGACTCGCTCCTCCGCCAGGCCGGAGATGCCGGCTACGACCTCAGCCCGCTGGCGGCGCACCTGCGTCCTTGAGGGCGGTTCGCGCGCGCTCGAGATCGTCCTCGTCGACCATCAGCCGCACCGGAATCGCGAATCCGACGGCCTGCAGGGTCATGCCCATGTCGAAGATGAAGCTGTCGATCCCTTCCTGCGACAGAAGGGACTGGGCCGCTCCGGCGGCAAGGCTGTCGTAATATTTCGCGGCCTCGACCAGGGCCATTACCAGGGCACCACGTCGCCGGCCTCGACCTCCGCCGGCCGGGGCGGGCGGCCGAGCGTTGCGTTGCGGTGCGGGAAGCGGCCGAAGCGCTCGACGACGTCGTGATGCTTCCTGGCGAAGTCGAGCTGCTCGTCGTCGCCGAGCGCGGTGAACAGGGCGATCGAGCGGCGCTGGTCCGCGATGTCCTCGCTGTGCTGGAAGGGCATGTAGAGGAAGCCGCGCTGCTGCCCGTCCAGCGCCTCGTCGAGACCGCGGTCGACCGCGCCTTTGGCGATCGCAAGGGCGAGCGGGTCGGTCGAGAATTGGTCGGCATGGCCTCGAAGCATGTTGCGCGGGAACTGGTCGAACAGGACGACCGCCGCGATCGCGTCTCGGGCGCTCCCGAGGAACGCCCCGGGCACATTCTCCCGCTTCGACTCCCACATCTCGAGGAAGCGCTCGCGAATCTCGGAATCGAGCGCCGGATCGGCCTTCCACCATTGCTCCTTGGAGAGGCCGAACCAGAAGTCGAGGACCTCGTCCTGCCAGGTCATCATGATCCTCTACCGTCATTGCGAGGAGCGAAGCGACAAAGCAATCCAGCGATGGCATATGCGACCGGCGCCGGACTGGATTGCTTCGCTTCGCTCGCAATGACGGGGAAGGACGCCATCAGGCGGCCGTTCCGCCGACGGTGAGGCCGTCGATCAGCAAGGTCGGCTGGCCGACTCCGGCGGGGAGGGACTGGCCGCTCTTGCCGCAGACGCCGATTCCCTCGTCGAGCGCCATGTCGTTGCCGATGCCCGCGACCCTGGTGAGGACGGTCGGGCCGTCGCCGATCAGGGTCGCGCCCTTGATCGGGGCGCCGAGCTTTCCGTTCTCGATCAGATAGGCCTCGGTGCAGGAGAAGACGAACTTGCCGCTGGTGATGTCGACCTGGCCGCCGCCGAAGCTCTTCGCGTAGATTCCGTTGCCGGCCCGGGCGAGGATCTCGCCCGGATCCTCCTTGCCGCCCAGCATGAACGTGTTGGTCATCCGGGGCATGGGCGCGTGGGCGAAGCTCTGGCGGCGGCCGTTTCCGGTCGGCTCGACCCCCATCAGCCGGGCGTTCAGCCGGTCGTGGATATAGCCCTTGAGGATCCCGTCCTCGATGAGCGTGGTGCATTGGGTCGGAGTGCCCTCGTCGTCGATCGACAGCGAGCCCCGGCGGTCGGCGATCGAGCCGTCGTCGACGACGGTGACTCCGGGCGCCGCCACCCGCTCGCCGATCCGGCCGGAGAAAGCCGACGTGCCCTTGCGGTTGAAATCGCCCTCGAGGCCGTGGCCGATCGCTTCGTGAAGAAGCACTCCGGGCCAGCCCGGCCCGAGCACGACCGTCATCTCGCCGGCGGGAGCGGCGACTGATTCGAGGTTCACCAAAGCCTGGGCGAGGGCGACGTCGATCGCCCGGCTCCAGCTCGCCTCCTCGAACAGGCGGTCGTAGAGATAGCGCCCGCCCATGCCGTGATAGCCGGTCTCGCGCCGACCGTTCTGCTCGACCACGAGCTGGACGTTGAGGCGCACCTGCGGCCTGACGTCGTGGGCGACGAAGCCGTCGGGGCGGACGATCTCGATCACCGACCAGGCGCCGGCCAGCGCCACCGTCGCCTGGACGATCCGGGGATCGCGGGCCCGGGCGGCGGCGTCGATCTCCTGGCAGAGCGCGACCTTGCGGGCGAAAGGGACGAGGCTGAGCGGATCGGAATCGGTGTAGAGGACATTGTTGGTCCGGCGCGGCGGGCCCGGCCGCGGGCCCCTGGCGGGATCGAGAACCGCCATCGTCTCGCCGGCGCGGCGGATGGCGGCCTCGGAAAGCTCGTTGGCATGGGCGAAGGCGGTGGTCTCGCCCGAGACCCCGCGAAGCCCGAACCCCGCCTGGGTGTCGAAATCGGCGGTCTTCAGCCGGCCGTCGTCGAAGCCGAAGGATTCCGACACGGTATATTGGAGGAAGAGCTCGCCGTCGTCGCAGGAGCGGAGCGCGTCGGCGGTCAGCCGGAGCGCGGAATCCGGAGTGAGGGCATCGCCTCGGTAGAGGAAGCGGCGGGGATCGGTGTAGGTCATCGGAAGGATATAGGGACTCCGC
>JBAWCC010000073.1:0-10492 GCA_049590095.1 Allosphingosinicella sp.
CGTTTGGGCGGGGGGCGGCGGAACGGGCGGTGCTGGCCGGCCGGGGGCGCGGTTCCGGGACGCGGCGGCCGGGGAGTCGCGGGCTCGCCTCCGGAAACCGAATAGCCTTCCTTCTGAAGCTTCGAGAAAGCCGCCCGGACGCTCGCCGAAACCGCATTCTGCACTTCGGCCGGAAGGTCGGCGAAGGTGGTGTTGGCGTGAATCGCATTGAGGTCGCGAAGCAGATTGTTGGGCAGCCCCTTCGACGCCGCCTTGAGCGCCGCAATCGAGTCGAGCACCGCGGCGGCGACGATATCCTGCATGACTTCGGTTGCGGATTTCCTCATGGCCATGCTCTTAGGCGAGATCGGCGGCTCTCACCAGTGACCGTCGCTCAGCGGCGGCCGGCTTCCCGCCACCAGGTCTGTTTCCAGCCGACGGTGTCGGCGACCGGGCGGCCCTGCGAGTCCGAAGCGGGCCGGTAGCGGAAACGCTGCCGCGCAAGCCGGCAGGTCGCTTCGTCGAGCTCGGCGCTTCCGCTCGAGCGGGCGATCCGGCAGCCGCCGACCCGGCCGTCCGGATCCACCGAAAGATGGACGACGACGGTCCCGGTCGCCCCCGCCCGGGAGGCCGCCGGCGGATAATCGGAATCGCGGATCCGCCCGGCGATCAATCGGGCTCCGATCGCGACTCCGCCGCCGCCTCCCAAGCCGTTGCCCGATCGCCCGCTGCCACCCCCAATGCCGGAGCCGCCTTGCCCGGAACCCTTGCCCGGCCGGTCCGCCGCGCCCGCAGCGGGCTGCGCTCCGTCCCCCGGAACCGTCGCCACGGTCGCCCTGGGCGGAGGATCGATCCGGATCCGGGGCGGCGGCGCCGTCACCGGCGAAGGACGGGCTTTCAGATCGGCCGGAGCCGCGGCCCCCTCCCGAGCGGCCGCCTTTGCCGGGACCGGATCCGGCTTCTCCTCCGGCGGCGGGGGTGGAGTCGGCGGCGGCGCGACGTCGAAGAGCTTGATCGCCCGGCCTGTCGCGGCCGGAACGGAGATTCCGAACCCGGCGAGCAGTGCATAGCCCAGCGCCGCGTGCAGCGCCGCGACCGCGAGCGCCGAACCGATCCGCTCGCGGCCCCCGTCCTGATCGATCCGCGCCATGCGCGCCGCTCTGCCCGCGCCGCCCTGAATGGACGATTGCCGCAGCGCGGGTTTCCAGGCGCTTGGCAATCGGTGTCTGGCACCAAGGAAAGGCGATGCTTCAATTCCTCCCCGGATTTCCGGGGGAGGGGGACCATGCGAAGCATGGTGGAGGGGTTCTTTCAGACTCCGAAGATCCCCTCCACCGCGCTTCGCGCGGTCCCCCTCCCCCGCAAAAGCGGGGAGGAATTTCCGGGCCTAGCCCCTGTTCCTCACATAGCTCCCCGGCGCCGGCTCGAGCGCCTTCAACTTGCCCTTGCCCGGCACCCGCGCTTTCACCTTCTTCGCCTTGCCGCCTTCGGTGAGCCGGTCGTGCCAATGGGGCCACCAGCTGCCTTCCCGCCGCTCTGCGCCTTCCAGCCAGGCTTCTGCGGTGTCGGGAATCTGGGGATTGGTCCAATAGCCGTGCTTGTTGGCGCTCGGCGGGTTGATCACTCCGGCATTGTGGCCGCTGCCGCCGAGCAGGAAGTCGACTTCGCCGCCGACCAGCCGGGCGCTGTCGTACGTGGCCTGCCAGGCGCTGACATGATCGTCCTTGAGGCTGATCGCCAGCAGAGGCGTCTTCACCGCTCCGAGGTCGATCCTCACCCCGTCCAGCTCGAGCCCGCCCTTGGCGAGCTTGTTGTCGCGGAGCACGTCGCGGGCCCATTCGAGAAGGAAGGCGCGCGGGATATGGGCGCCGTCGGCGAACCAGTGGAGGATGTCGCTTGGCGGCGCCTCCTGGTCGAGCAGGTAATGATTGACCACCGACGACCAGATCAGGTCGTTGGCCCGGACCGCGCTGAACAGGGCCTGGAGGTCCTGGGCGGCCATGAAGCCCTTGTGGAGGAGGTGGCGCTCCATCGCCCGCAGTTGCTCGGGCTCGGAGAAGGTCGCCCACTGGCCGAGATGCGAGAAATCGAACATCGTGCCGATCGTCGTCGCCGAGACGATCCGCCTCCCCTGCCCCTTCGCCGCCAGCCAGGCGAGAGCGATGGCGACGAGGGTTCCGCCCATGCAGAAGCCGAAAAGGTCGACCTCGCGCTCCCCGGTCGCCTTCTCGATCGCGTCGAGCGCCTCGATCGGACCCTGGCGGATATAGTCGGCGAGCCCCTTGTCGGCGAGCTCGGGGCCCGGATTGACCCAGGAGATGACGAAGACGCTGTGGCCCTGCTCGACCAGCCAGCGGATCAGCGAGGATTTGGGCTGGAGGTCGAGAAGATAATATTTGTTCACCAGCGGCGGAACGTAGAGGATCGGGCGCTTCCACACCTCGTCCGTCGCCGGCGCGTACTGGATGAGCTCCATCATCTCGTTTCGGTAGACGACGCTTCCCGGAGTGGCGGCGATGTCGACCCCGAGCTCGAACTCGGCGGCGGCGCGGCGCTGGACGATGCCGGGAGTCTCGGCGGCGTCGGCGAGGAGGTTGGCGAGGCCCGAGAGCAGGCTGATCGAGCCGGTGTCGATCGCCTTCCGGATCGCCTCCGGGTTGGTGAAGGCGAAATTGGCCGGCGAGATCGCGTTCAGATATTGCTGGGTGAAGAATTCGACCCGGGTCCGGGCCCCCTCGTCCAGCCCTTCGGCCTCTTCGACCATCTCCAGTGCCCGTTTCGCGGTGAGCAGATAGGCCTGCTTGAGATAATCGAAGACCGGCTCCTCGCTCCAGGCGGCATCCCTGAACCGCCGGTCGCCGCGCTCGGGGGCGGCGACGGGGTCGGCGGGCTTGCCGGAAGCGCGCGAGGTCGCGGAATGCCAGAGCTTCAGCCAGTCGGACGCGGCCTTCTGCTGAGCCTTGATGAGCTCGCCGGGATGGGACCAGAGATGCGCCGCGAACTCGCCGAAAGCGCGCGCCGGGGCGGCGGCGTCGAAGGGCTGGGGGACGTGAGGGTCGAGCGGGCGGGTCGCGGCGCTGGCGGCGAGATGAACGGCGTTGGCGACCACCTTCGACCAGGCTTCGGCGAGCTCGGCCGGGTTGGGAAGGGTTTCGGGGAGCTTGAAGACGGTGGCGGGGGGTTGGGTCATCTGATTTCCTGTCATGCCAGCGAAGGCTGGCATCCATGCCGAGTCAGTATGGACCCCAGCTTTCGCTGGGGTGACGCTCCTAACCCTCAACCGATCAAAGCGCCATCAGCTCCTCTACCGCACCGCAGTCGCGGGGAGTCACGAACAGGAACAGCATGGCCCGGTCCGGGTTCCGGGCGGCCCAGCCCGCTTCGGGATCGAGCGGCGTGCGGAAATCCGTAGCCGAGGCTTCCGCGGGGGCCTGGTGATTGGCAAGCACGGCGGCGGTCCGAGCGTCGAACATGAAGTTTCTGCCTCTTGATTGGATGATCCGCTCTCGCAGAAAAGTTCCCCGGCCGCCATCGGCATTGTGCCGAAACCGTTGTGCATATATTCCCATACCCCATGGCCGATTTCGACTGGAACGACCTCCGTGCCTTCCTCGCCGTGGCTAGAAGCGGCCGGCTGACTGCGGCGGCGGCCCGCCTCGGGGTCGACCATTCGACGCTGTCGAGGCGGATCGGAGCGCTCGAACATGGGCTGAAGACCAGGCTCTTCGACCGAAGCCCTTCCGGCTACACGCTCACCGATCAGGGCCGGCGCCTGATTCCGATCGGAGAGGAGATGGAGCGGCTCGCGCTCGGCGCCGGCGAAGCGGTGGGGGGAAGCTCGACCTCGGTGGCGGGCATCGTCCGGATCGGGTCGCCGGAAGGCTTCGGAAGCTATTTCCTCGCGCCGCGGATCGCCCGCCTCAAGGCGCAGCATCCGCGCCTCACCATTCAGCTCGTCGCCGCGCCCGCGGTGTTCAGCCTCGCCCGCCGCGACGCCGACATCGTCGTCTCGGTCAGCCGTCCGCCGGCGGGGCGGCTCAACGTCGCGAGGCTGATCGACTACGACCTCGGTCTCTACGCCGCTCCATCCTATCTGCACGACTCGCCCGACATCGCCTCGTCCGAGGATCTCTTCCGTCACGCTTTCGTCAGCTATATCGGCGAGCTGCTCCATTTTCCCGAGCTCGATTTCCTCCAGCATGTCGCTCCGGGCGGAACCACGTCGGTGGAGAGCAGCAATCTGGTGGCGCAATTGCGGGCGACGCTCGCGGGGGCCGGCCTGTGCGTGCTGCCGGCTTTCCTCGCCGCGAAGGAGGACGGGCTGGTGCGCGTCCTTCCCGGGGAGATCAGCCTGACCCGCTCGCTGTGGCTGACCGTCCACCAGGATCTTGCCGAGCTCGCCCGGGTGCGGGCGGCACTGCGCTTCATCAAGGACGAGGTGGAATCGGCGCGGGGGCTGTTCAAGCTCAGCTGAAGGCGCGCCACAGGCCGAACAGGCTGGTCGCGGTCAGGACCGATCCGACCATGGTCAGCATCCATTTGGCCGAAACCCGGGCCGCGACATAGCCCCCGAAGGGCGCGGCCGCGACTCCTCCGATCAGAAGACCCAGCGCCGGCACCCCGAGTGCCGAGAAGCCGATGGCGGTGACGAAGGTCGCGGTGATCGCGACCGCGAGGAACACCTCGGCGGTATTGACCGTCCCGACCGCGATCCTCGGCGTTCCGCCCTGGACGATCAGGTTCGAAGTCACGATGGGGCCCCAGCCGCCGCCACCGGCCGCGTCGAGGAAGCCTCCGGCGAAGCCCAGGGGCTCGACGACCCTGGGCCTCTTCTCGCGATGGACCCTGGTCAGGCCGCGCCAGAGGAGGAACAGGCCGATGGCCGCAAGGTAGGCGAACACCAGGGGCCTGGCGACGGAGGGCAGGATCTCGGTGAGCACATAGGCGCCGAGCACCCCCCCGATCACTCCGGGGATGACGAGCCTCCAGAACAGGCGCCAGTCGACGTTGCGATGGGCGATATGGCTGACGGCCGAGACGGCGCCGGTGAAATTCTTGATCGTGTGGACAATGGCGGAGGCCGCGGCCGGCGGGACGCCGAGGCTGATGAGCAAGGTGTTGGAGATCACCCCGAACGCCATTCCCAGCGCTCCGTCGATCATTTGGGCGACGAAGCCGACCAGGATGAAAGGCAGCAGGTCTCCCAGGCCCACGCCTGCAACGTCGAACATCCGGCGCGGCTCCCCCTATGCAGTCCCGCCGATGTGCTTGGCGGCAGGCCGTTCGCGCAAGGGAAAAAGCATCGGCGACGGATTTTCGGAGTCCGGCTGGCATTTTCGCGCGACCGGTCCTATTTTGCCCGCAAGGGGAGCAGTGGGAGTGGTTATGCTGCCGGGGATTGTCGCTTATCTCGACTCGGTCAAGGCCCGCGATCCGGCGCCTCGAAGCCGCTGGGAAGTGCTTCTTTATCCCGGGGTCTGGGCGCTCGGTTTCCACCGCCTGGCCCACTGGCTGTTCAAGGGCGAGCTCTATTTCCTGGCCCGCCTGGTCAACCATATCAGCCGATTCCTGACTGCGATCGACATCCATCCCGGAGCCTCGGTGGGGCGCAATTTCTTCATCGACCACGGCTTCGTCGTGATCGGCGAGACGGCGGTGATCGGCGACGACGTCACCATCTACCAGCAGGTCACGCTGGGCGGCACCAATCCGACCGACGGAATCGCCGGCAAGCGTCATCCGACGATCAGCGATGGGGCCATCATCGGTTCGGGCGCTCAGGTGCTCGGGCCGATCACGGTGGGGCCCCGCGCCCGGATCGGCGCCAATGCGGTAGTGACCAAGGACGTGCCGGAAGGCGCGACCATGATCGGAATCCCGGCCCGCTCCACCCTGGTCAGCGCCGAGCAGAGCAGCTCGGGCGATTTCCTTCCCTACGGCACGGTCTGCACCGAGCAGCTGGATCCCGCGACCCAGAAGCTCGAGATACTCCAGTGCGAGGTCGAGCAGCTCCGGCGCCGGGTCGCCGAGCTGATCGAGGAGCGGGACGGCCAGGCCAGGAAGGGGCGCGGCCGCGCCTGATGGGTAATATCCTCCCTTTTCCGGGAGCCTCTTCGCCGCAGATCGGCTTTACTCGGGCCGAGCTCACCCGGATCATCGACCTTTACGGGCGGATGGTGGCGGCCGGCCTGTGGCGCGATTATGCGGTCGAGTTCGGCCGCGACGGAGCGGCCTTCTGGGCTTTCCGCCGAACCGCCGAGCGGCCCGAATACAGGATCGAGAAGAAGCCCGGCCTTCGCAACCGCCAGGGCCTGTGGGCGCTGGTCAACGAAGCCGGAATGGTGGTCCGACGCGGCGACGAGCTCGGACCGGTGCTTGCGCCGCTCGAGCGGCGGCTGATGAAAGCGGTGAACGGCTGATCCGTCATTGCGAGGAGCGAAGCGACGAAGCAATCCAGCGGGCCTCCGAGGCCACACTGGATTGCTTCGCTTCGCTCGCAATGACGGAGTGACTAGGCAACCACCGCCCGCTCCGTCACCGGCAGCCTCGCCTGAAGCCCCGGCGGAAGCGGGCGGACGATCGAGCGCCTCACCCCGTGCCAGAAAGCCGAGAGCAGGAGCAGGCCGGAGCCGATTACGAAGGCGGCGAGCGCGATGTTGAGCTCGACGGCTCCGAATTCCCGGAACAGGCTGATCAGCGCGAACAGCACGTAGGCGAGAGCCGAGACGAGCAAGGCGCGCCGGTCGATCGCCAGCGCGGTGATCCCGAGCAGCAGATAGACCGCGAGCACCACCAGCGCCTCCCCGATCGTGGCGTCGCCGTCGGTCAGGCCGAGAAGCGAGAAGATCGGGTGGACGATGAGCGGCGCCGACAGTAGGTGAAGCCAGAAGGCGACGTCCGACCGGCGGGTCTGGCGGGCGCGGTCGGACGAATCCCACCACATGGCGAAAAGGAACACGCCGAGGCCGAGGACGAGGCCGCTCGCCAGCATGACGTTCTCGAGTTGCGGCACGTCGCCAACGGCCGAGGCGATCAGCGCCATGGCTACCGCCACCATGGTGAGGGCGGCCACCGCAACGGTGATCGGAACCCGGAACCGGCGCCAGTGAAGCCAGGTCGCTCCGGCGGCGACCGCCGCGGAGGCGGCGATAACCAAAGCGACGGCCCGTTCGTTATCCTGGAAAGTCGCCTCGCCGACGGCCAGGACGAAGGTGGCGAAGGCGGTGAGGAGGACCCCGCCGGTGAAGGCGAGAAGCAGAAGGATGCTGGGAAGCGCCATTCGGCGCTTTCGGGTGAAGAATTCGGCGAGGCCCCACGCGGTGGCCGCCACGAACAGGCCGGCGAAGGGCGACGGACCGTCGACGTCGATGTTCGGCCCCATCGCATTGCCGATCCAGCCCACCGCGAACAGCAGGATCGCCGCGGCGATCGCGACGAAGATGTCGTTGAAGCCGGTGAGGAGCCGGAAATGCTCCTCGTCGGCCGCCACGCCTCCGCTTCGGCCCGCCACATAATTGCGAAGCCCGGATGCGGCCTCGGGGCTCAACGCCCCCGCCGCAACCGCGGCTTCCAGATCGCTGTCGCTATACATATTTTCCCTCCCTGAACGGGCGGTCGTATAGCATAGGTGTATTGGTGTAGCAATACGGTAAGCTGCCGAGTGCTCAGACCGTCATTGCGAGCGAAGCGAAGCAATCCAGTTCGGATACGGAGTCCCGCTGGATTGCTTCGTCGCTACGCTCCTCGCAATGACGGACGGCCTTCCTATTCTCCCTGAAGCACTTTCATGATCAGCATGGCCTGCTCGGCGCCGGACTGGGGGACGATCTCGAGCGTGCGGTCCGTAATCTTGTCCCAATTCGCCGCCACCTCCTCCACCGTTCGGCGCCCTTGCGGCAAAGCGAAACCGGGGGTGAGCGTGACGTAGGCGGCCTGGACCACTCCGCCGCCGGCGCCGACGATGGCGTTGCTCGGCGCTTCGTCCGAGACCAGGTAGAGCGCCGCCGGGACGACGGCGTCCGGATTGAACAGGGCCAGCAATTCGGGCGGGAAGATGTCCTCGGTCATCCGGGTCGCCGCGGTCGGAGCGAGGCTGTTCACCCGGATGTCGTATTTCGCTCCCTCCAGATGGAGGGTCTTGGCGAAGCCGGCGAGGCCGAGCTTGGCGGCGCCGTAATTGGCCTGGCCGAAATTGCCGTAGAGGCCGGTCGAGCTCGAGGTCATCAGGATCCGGCCATAGGCCTGCTCGCGCATCGTCTCCCACACCATCTTGGTGCAAATGGCCGAGCCGATCAGGTGGACCTCGACGACGGCCCGGAAATCCTCGACGCTCATCTTGGCAAAGCTCTTGTCGCGCAGGATCCCGGCATTGTTGATCAGGATATGGACGGAGCCCCAGCGCGACTTCGCCTCGGCGACCATCGCCTCGACCTGCTCCGGCTCGGTGACGCTGGCGCCGTTGGCGATGGCCTCGCCGCCCGCCGCCTCGATCTCCTCGACCACCTTCAAGGCCGCATCGGAGCTCCCCGAGCCGTCGCGGGCGCCGCCGAGGTCGTTCACCACGACCCTGGCACCGCGCCGGGCGAGCTCGATCGCATAGGCCCGCCCGAGGCCGCCGCCTGCTCCGGTGACGATGGCGACCCGGCCTTCGAAGCTGATGGTCATAGGTTCTCCCCGTTCCGTCCCTAATTCCTCCCCGCGATTTCGAGGGGAGGGGGACCGCACGAAGTGCGGTGGAGGGGTAATTCGGAGTCAGTAGGGCCCCTCCACCAGCCTTCGGCTGGTCCCCCTCCCCTGCGAAATGCAGGGGAGGAATTTATCAGGGCCGCCCATCGCAGATGCTCGCGGGCGGTACAATGCGCTCAGCGCGCCCGGCCGCGCTCGTAGGTCTGGGTGCAGCGGTCGGTGACGGTGCGCGTGCAGGGCGGCAGCGGGCCGGCGGCGGTCGGAGTCGGGGGCGCGACCATCGGCATCGGGCTGCCGGCCGGCACCGTGCGTGCGCCCTGGTTGTAGCCCGCGGGCGCTTCCGCCGGAGCCGAGATGACGGCTATGCCGCGGGCGTCGGTTTCGGGCGAGCTATTGTCGGGGGCGACCGTTTGAGTGCCTGTGCTCATGGTCGGCATGGTACCCGTGGCGGGAGCGGTCGTCATCGGTGCGGTCGTCGTCGGTGCGGTCGTCGTCGGGTTGGTCGCCGCCGGCGGCGGGATGGACGTCGTCGCGTCGGGCTCGGGCTGAGCCTCCGTTGCGCTATCCGCGGTATCCGCCGTACCGGTGTCGGTGGCCGTGGCGTCGGCTTCCGGCTCTGTTGTCGTCTGAGCGACGGCAGCGGTGCCGAGCATAAGGGCGGCAGCCATCATGATGAGCTTCATTTTCGAGCCTCCTCTTTCGGGGGCGGCCGCTCGATGAGCGCGGCCGCATCTCTCCTAAACGAGGCCGGCACCCTTTTTCTCCGTGCGACGGCCGGTGGAGTGGAAGGGGCGCCCGCGAAGGGCGCCCCCGAAAGCCCTAGCGCCGCACTCCGCGCTCATAGGCCTGGATGCAGCCGTCGGTGACGGTTTTCGAGCAGCGCGGCGCGGTCGCGCCGGGCGCGGTGCCCGCAGTCGAATTGGCGGCGCCGCAGGCCGGATAGCCGGTGGAGCCGGCGTTGAAGCCCGCGGGCGTGCAGGCCTGGCCGTCGGGATCGGTACCCTGCTGGGTCACTCCGCGCGGGCCGCTGGCCTGGGAGACGTCGTCGACCGTGTTGCCGGATTGCGCCACGGCGGCGGTGCCGAGCGTCAGGGCCGCGGCGAAAAGAATGATCTTCATGTAATGGGTCCTCCTTGGACAAGCGGCCGCGCCTACTCCGGCGGCCCGAACCCTACAAACGTGGGCGAAACGATTTTTCTCCCGCGAAACGTCCACAAGCGGGACAGCCTGGCTCGGTCCGTCTCGCAATCGCGCCGCTTTACCCTTATGAAAGAGGCTTCAGCTAATCGTGGGTGCCATGAGCGACAGAAGCGACAGGAAGGATGAGGAAAGCGGAGCGCTGCCGAGCCGCCGGGTCGTGCTCGCGCTCGGCGCCGCCGCGGCCTCGACGGTGGTGACGATCCGCCCGGCGCTGGCGCAGACCGCCGGCTCGGTGCTCAACTGCGAAATTCCGGTCCCGGCGCCGCAGGCCGGCGCGGGCCAGTTCATCGCCGCCGACGGCACCCTCGTCCCCGCCGGCACCGCCGGAGCCTATCCGCCGCTCGCAAGGCCGCTCAAGGGCGAGGAGGTCAGGGCGATGCTGAACAGCGGCCGGGGCCCGGCCGGAGTCGACAGCGAGGCCGCCCAGGCTTACGCCAACTATATTCGCCGTCTGCAGGCTGGGATGAGCGGCTTCACCTGCTACGCCTCGCTGCAGATGCCGCGCTAGGGTCCGTACTCAATACCCGCAACGATCGTGACGGAGCCGATTATGAGCCAGGGCAAGAAGCGAGGAGGGAGCGATGCTGACGCATCGTGACCGACGAGGGACGAAGCCCTGGCTCATAAT
>JBAWCC010000074.1:0-1529 GCA_049590095.1 Allosphingosinicella sp.
GCTCGAGACCGAGGCGCCGCTCGAGCTGCGGGGCGAGCAGGCCGAACACGGCGAAGCACACCGGCGGCGCCGTGCCGACGAGGCCCACGACCCACGTGGGGACGTCGAAGTCCGCCTGCACGCGCCCGAGCACGGGCGAGAGCGACGCGACCGCGGAGCGCAGCGAGAACGCGACGAGGACGATGCCGACCAGCGCGAGGATCCGGCCGCGGCGCATCGTGTTCAGGACTCCTGCGACCCTTCGACCCAGGCGAGGTACTCCTCCGACACGGTTCCCGTGATGTAGCGACCGTCGAAGCAGCTCATGTCGAGGTCTTCGACGTCGTGCGAGCCCTCGAGGATCGCGGCCTTCAGGTCATCGATCTCCTGGTAGACGAGATAATCGCAGCCGAGCTCCTCGGCGATCTCGGGGATCGTCCGGCCGTGCGCGACGAGCTCCTGACGCGACGGCATGTTGATGCCGTACACGTGCGGGTGCCGGATGGGGGGCGCCGCCGACGCGAACGTGACCGAGCGCGCGCCGGCATCGCGGGCCATCTGGATGATCTCCCGCGACGTCGTGCCGCGCACGATCGAGTCGTCGATGAGGAGCACGTTCTTGCCCTTGAACTCGCTGCGCATCGCGTTGAGCTTCTGGCGGACGCTCTTCTTGCGCACCGCCTGCCCGGGCATGATGAACGTCCGGCCGACGTAGCGGTTCTTGTAGAAGCCCTCGCGGTATTCAATCCCCAGCTTGCGCGCAACCTGCATCGCGGAGGGGCGCGAGCTGTCGGGGATCGGCATGACGACGTCGATGGAACCCACGGGCGTGTACTTCGCGATCGTGTCGGCGAGACGGTCGCCCATGCGCAGCCGCGCCTCGTACACCGAGATGCCGTTCATCTCGCTGTCGGGCCGCGCCAGATAGACGTACTCGAACGAGCACGGCACCAGCTGCGGGTTCGTCGCGCACTGCTTCGTGTGCAGGTTGCCGTCGAGGTCGATGAAGATGGCCTCGCCGGGCTCGACATCGCGGACGACGTCGAAGCCGCCGTTCTCGAGCACGAGCGATTCGGATGCCACCGTCCACTCGTAGCCGCCGGCATCCGAGTGCCGCGTCCCCAGGATGAGGGGGCGGATGCCGAACGGGTCGCGGAAGGCGAGCAGCCCGTACCCGGCGATCAGCGCGATCGCGGCGTAGGAGCCCTCGACGCGCTCGTGCACGCGGGACACCGCCTGGAAGACCTGCTCGGGGTCGAGCTCGAGACCGGAGATGACGGTCTGCAGCTCGTTGGCGAGGACGTTGACGAGCAGCTCGGTGTCGCTCGAGGTGTTGAGGTGACGACGGTCGGTGCGGAAGAGCTCCTCGGTGAGCTCGCGCGTGTTCGTCAGGTTGCCGTTGTGCACGAGGACGATGCCGTACGGCGCGTTCACGTAGAACGGCTGCGCCTCTTCTTCGTTCGAGGCGGTGCCCCGCGTCGCGTAGCGCACGTGACCGAGCCCGATGTTGCCGAGGAGGGCACGCATGTCGCGCGTGCGGAAGCCCTCGC
>JBAWCC010000075.1:0-5129 GCA_049590095.1 Allosphingosinicella sp.
GAAGGCCTGGTCTGGAACGCGCTGAGGCAGGCGGGCGCGGCGGTGCCGGCCGATTCCGCCGAGCGCCTGCGGTCGGCCGCCGACCGGATCGCCCGGCAGAATCTGGCGCTCACCGCGGAATCGCTTCGCCTGTCCGCCTCGCTCGACCGAGCGGGGGTGCGCCACATGTTCATCAAGGGAATCACCCTTGGAGTGCTCGCCTACGGCTCGATCGGCCCCAAGATGGGTTGGGACATCGACCTGCTGGTTCCGCCCGAATCGGTCGAGTCTTCCGCTGAAGTCCTCGAGGCGTCGGGATATCGCCTCGTGATCCCCGGCGGACCCAGAGGCCGGGAACGGCTCGCCCTTTGGCACCGCCACTGGAAGGAGTCGGTCTGGGTCACCGGGTCCGGGCTGACCGTCGAGCTCCACTCCAGGCTCAGCGACAATTCCCTGCTCGTGCCCGACATCGGCCCCGACTCGCCGAGCCGGCAGGTC
Source organism: Allosphingosinicella sp. (assembly GCA_049590095.1). Lineage (GTDB taxonomy): Bacteria > Pseudomonadota > Alphaproteobacteria > Sphingomonadales > Sphingomonadaceae > Allosphingosinicella. Next base: position 478 of record JBAWCC010000075.1, read on the forward strand.
GAGGTCTCGAAGGGTCGGTTCCTCATGACGCTGCGGACCGACGAGCTCTTCGCCTATCTGTGCGTGCACGGCGCCTCGAGCGCCTGGTTCCGGCTCAAATGGATTGCCGACGTCGGCGCACTGCTGGGCGGCCGCCCGCCGGAGGAGATCGAGCGGCTCTATCTCCGATCGCAGGCGCTGAACGCCGGGCGGGCGGCCGCCCAGGCCCTGCTGCTGTGCGAACGCCTCTTCGCCACCCCGCTGCCGCCCGCCCTCCTGGCCGAGCTGCGCGCCGACCCGGTCAACCGCTGGCTCCTCGCGGTCGCGCTCCGCAAGCTCGCCGGCCGCACCCTGACCGCCGAGCTCGACGAGAAGCTTCTCGGCACCGGCACCATCCACCTCATGCAATTCGCGCTCCTGCCGGGCCTCCGGTTCAAGTACGCCGAGCTTCGCCGCCAGCTGGTCAGTCCCTCCGACCGGATCGCGGTCCCGCTCCCCAAGGCGCTCGGCTTCCTGTATCCGCTGGTCGCACTCTCGCGCCGCCTGGGCCGAGGCGCGCACTAGGGTGCGTACCGGAATACCCCGGGCTTTCGGGCCCCGGCGCACCCCCTTTTCGACAAGGGTCTTCCTGCGCGGTGCAGCAAGGCGTAAGGGTATTGGGACACGGGCGTCGGGCTCCCATGGCGTCGACTATTGGCAAGTCACTGACAACAGTCCAATATCCGAAATTGGGATGCCTGCGATTCGACAGGGCTGGGGAGTGTTGGGGTGACTGGATTTCTTCGTCGTTGGTTGGGCGCGGCTTTTGCGGCGGGAGTGATGGCCTGGTCTTCCGCGGCCATGGCTCAGGATTCCTATTCGGGCGCCGACCCCGCGGGCTCGGGCGTTATCGTGTCCGCGGTGCGCTGGCTCCAGGGAACCCTGCTCGGCACGGTCGCCACCGTCGTCGCGGTGATCGCGGTCGCTTCCGTCGGCTTCCTGATGCTGACCGGCCGGATCAACTGGCGCTACGGCGCCACCGTCATCCTCGGCTGCTTCATCCTCTTCGGAGCGGCGAGCATCGTCGCCGGGATCCAGTCCACGTCCAGCCTCGGCAACTGAGCCATGGACGGGCTCGAGCATGACCGGCTGTTCGTGGCCCTCACTCGTCCGCAGATGTTCGCGGGCGTGACCTATTCCTATTTCATCGCCAACGCGATCGTCGCGACCGAATTGTTCCTGATCTTCAAATCGATCTGGGCGATCCTCGCCGCCCTCGTCATCCACGTCGTCGGGGTGCTTTTGTGCCTGCGCGAGCCGCGCTTCTTCGACCTGTGGCTGACCCGGGTCTCCCGCTGCCCTCGCGTCAAGAATCACAAGGTGTGGGGATGCAACTCCTACCGCCCCTGACCCGTGACCGGCGAGCGCCGTCGAAGGAGCTGCCGGCGGGCAAGCACCTCCCCTACGCCCGTCACCTGGACGATCACACGATCGAGACCCGCGACGGCCTCCTGATCCAGGTCCTGCAGCTGCGCGGCCTGCTGTTCGAGACGGCCGACACGGAGGAGATCAACTATCGCAAGCGGCTTCGCGACGCGATGCTCCAGTCGATCGGCTCCTCGCGCTACGCAATCTACCATCATGTCGTCAGGAGGCGGATCGACGTCGGCCTGTCCGAAGGCCATCCGGATCCCTTTTCGCGCCAGCTCGACGCCGCCTGGCGCCGCCGCCTCGACGGCAAGCGCCTCTATATCAACGAGCTCTTCCTGACCCTCGTCCGACGTCCGCTGCAGGGACGGATCGGGCGGCTCGACCGGCTTCGCGAACGGCTCGGACGCGCCTCCGCCGCGCCCGATGCCGGCGCCGCCTACGAAAGCCATCAGCTGGGCCAGGCGCGCGACGCCCTGATGGCGGCCCTGGGCAGCTACGAGCCGCGCCTGCTCGGAGTCTACGACACCCCGCACGGACCCTGCTCGGAGCCGCTCGAATTTCTCTCCATGCTCTACAATGGCGAGATGCGGCCAGTGCTCCTGCCGCTCCAGGATCTCGGCGACTATCTCCCCTACCGGCGGGTCAGCTTCGGCCAGGAGACGGTCGAGCTCGGCCCGGCCGGAGCGACTCCGCGAAGCTTCGTCGGGCTGGTGTCGATCAAGGATTATCCCGGACAGACCGCCGCCGGGATGCTCGACGAGCTCCTCCGCCTCCCGTTCGAGCTTACCGTCTCCCAGTCCTTCGGCTTCGTCGAGCGGCAGGCGGCGCTCTCGACGATGAACCTCGCTCTGCGGCGGATGCGCTCCGCCGAGGACGAGGCGGTGAGCCTCCGCGCCGAGCTTTCCAACGCCAAGGACGAGATCGCCGCCGGCCGCGCCGGCTTCGGCGAGCACCATATGACGATCGCCCTTCGCGGCGACTCGCCCGCCGCGGTCGCCGAAGGCGTCGCCGAGGTGCAGGCGTCGCTGGCCGACCTCGGAATCATCTCGGTGCGCGAGGAGATCGCGCTCGAGCCCGCGTTCTGGGCGCAATTCCCCGGCAACTTCAAATATATCGCCCGCCGCGGGCTGATCTCGACCGGCAATTTCGCAGGCCTCGCGAGCGGCCACAATTTCGCGCTCGGCCGGGCCCAGGGCAATCATTGGGGCGAAGCGGTGACCCTTCTGGAAACCACCGCCGCGGGCCCCTATTATTTCAATTTCCACCAGGGGGACCTCGGAAATTTCACCGTCATCGGGCCTTCGGGCTCGGGCAAGACGGTGGTCCTCAATTTCCTGCTCGCCCAGGCGCGCAAGTTCCGGCCAAGGATCATCTTCTTCGACAAGGACCGCGGCGCCGAGCTCTTCATCCGGGCGATCGGCGGGCGCTACGACCTGCTTCGCTCGGGCACGCCCTCGGGTCTCAATCCGCTCCAGCTCCCCGACAATCCGGCCAACCGCCAGTTCCTGATCGACTGGGTGGCGATGCTCGCCGGCGGCGCCGACATCGACGAGGTCGCCCGGATCAAGGACGCGATCGACGCCAATTACGAGCAGCCGGAGGATCATCGCCGGCTGCGTCACCTCGCCGAGCTGTTCCGGGGCGGCCACCGCCCGACCGCGAGCGACCTCTGGTCGCGGCTTCGGCCCTGGTGGGGCGACGGCGAGCGCGCCTGGCTGTTCGACAACGCCCGCGACCGCACCGACCTCACCGCGGAATCGGTCGGCTTCGACATGACCCAGATACTCGACGAGCCGGCGCTTCGAACTCCGGCGATGATGTATCTCTTCCACCGGGTCGAGGAGCGGCTCGACGGAAGCGCGGCGATCATCGTCGTCGACGAGGGCTGGAAGGCCCTGGACGACGACGTCTTCGTGCGGCGGATCAAGGATTGGGAAAAGACGATCCGCAAGCGCAACGGGATCGTCGGCTTCGCCACGCAGAGCGCCCAGGACGCGCTCGAGAGCCGGATCGCGAGCGCCATCGTCGAGCAGGCGGCGACCCAGATCTTCATGGCCAACCCGAAGGCCCGGGCCGAGGATTATGTCGGCGGCTTCGGCCTGACGCCGCACGAATATGAGCTGATCCGGACCCTTCCCGACAACGCCCATTGCTTCCTCATCAAGCACGGCACCGACAGCGTCGTCGCCCGATTGAACCTCACCGGCGAGCAGGACCTGCTCACCATCCTCTCCGGCCGCGAGCGCACCGTCCGGCTCCTCGACGAGATCCGCGCCCAGACCGGCGACGATCCGGCGGAGTGGATCCCGCGGCTGCTGGAGGTCGCCTGATGAACGGCTGCGCGCCGCTTCCGCCGGGGTCGGGCTTCATCCAGACGGTGCTCGGCTTTCTCGACTGCCAGGCCCAGATATTGGGCGCCCGCGGCTGGCAGGCGCTGGCGGCGCCGGGCTCGACCCTCGCTCTGATGCTGATGGGCTTCCTGACCTTGTTCGTCGCCCTGTTCGGCTACCGGCTGCTGCTCGGCCAGGGGCCCGACATCCGGACCGGGGTGGTCGCCTTCGTCAAGATCGGCATCGTGTTCGCGCTCGCGACCAGCTGGGGGGCTTATTCCACTTTGGTCTATGACGTCGTCAACCGCGGGCCGGCCGAGCTCGCCTCCGAGATCGGGGCTTCGAGCGCTTTGCCCGGCACCCGCGGCGACCTCGTCGCGCGGCTGGACGGCGCCGACCGGGCCTTCGTGGCACTCACCGTCTTCGGCGAGGGACGCGCTCCGCCGGGGTTCGAGACCAACCCGGCCGCGAGCTCGATCCCGCCCCAGCCCTATCCCGGCTTCAACACCTACGCGATCGCCGGGTCGCGAATGCTGTTCCTGATCGCGGCGATCGCCGGCCTCGGGGCCGTCCGGCTGGTCGCCGGCCTGCTTCTCGCCGTCGGGCCTTTCTTCATCGCCTTCCTGCTTTTCGAGAATACGCGCTCCCTGTTCGAAGGCTGGATAAGGGTGCTGGCCGGAGCCGCGCTGGCCGCGCTCGGAATCTCGATCGCGCTCGCCGTCGAGCTCGCCTTCATCGAGCCCTGGCTGACCGATCTGCTCGCCCGGCGGAGCGCCGACGAGTGGCTGCCCGGGATGCCGGTCGAGCTGTTCGTCGTCACTTTCGCTTTCGCCCTCATCGTTCTCGCCATGCTCTACGCCTCGGCGAAGACGGTCTTCGCCTTCCGGCTCGCTCCGGTCTGGCAGTCGGCGACGGAACGGGTCGCCCGCAATC
>JBAWCC010000076.1:0-1813 GCA_049590095.1 Allosphingosinicella sp.
ATATAGAGCGGCGGGGGCGGAGCGACGGAGGAGCCGGCGACTTCGGCGCCTCTGACCCTTACCGCCGGCTCAGCCTGCGAACGGCGCCTCGAATCGAGGATCATGAACAGGATGATCGCCGCCGCGACCATCAAGGCGACGAAGACGATCGCAGGCGGGCCGGACCGCGGCGGGGCCACGACCGGGCGCACATTGTCCTCCGCTCCGGCCTCGGGCTCGGGGGGGTTGGAGATGCGCGGATCGAGGGGGGGGGTGCGGCTCGCCATCAGCGCTTATCCCTCTGCCGGGTCGCGGTCGCGGTGTTGCCGTCGATCCGGAAGACAAGCTTGCGGGTGACGCTGTCGATGACGAAGAGGTCGTCCTCGCGCATCATCCCGTTGACCAGCATCTCCTGGCCGCCGTCGGTCACCGCATAGACCGCGGGCAGGGCACGGTCCTTCGGCCAGCGGATATAGGTGTGGACTCCGTCGTCGCTGATCTCGCTCGGCCGAAGCGCCTTGTCGCCGCCGAGGCGGTAGCGCCCTTCGGCGGCCGGGTCGGCCAGATCTTCCTCCGGCGGCGCGGGCGGGGGCGGGTAGGTGAAGCGTACGGTATAGGCCATCGAGCTCGGGCTGCCCGCGCTCAGGTCGAAATTGTAGGTGCGCACGTTGGTGATGACGGTCATGTTGGTCGCGGCGCCGCTGATCGCCTTGATGAACAATAGGTCGCCCCGCCGGTTCGCCGTGACCTGCCAGGCGGCGCTGTCGCCCAAGGCGATGGTTTCCGCCTTTTCGTCGGGAGAGAGTTCGAGAGTGACCTGATAGCCCGGCGCCCCCTCAAGCATGACGATCTGATTGGGCGCATAGGGGACCGACTGGAAGCGCGGATCGCCCCCGGCCTCCGGCTGTGGCCGCACCTGGGCGGCGAGGGGCGCCGAAGCCAGCGCCGCGACGGCGAGGAAGAGGAATGACCTGATCACAGCTCGGGCTCCGGCGGACGGTTGCGGCGACGTTCCTCGGCCACCCGGGCCGCCGCGGCCGCGGCATCGCCGAGCGGAGCGGCCCCGGGCCCGGTGGTGGTCGTGGTCACCGTCGTCGACGTGCCCGACACGACTTCCACCGGAACCACGGTGGTGGCGACGGCGGGCGGCGGAGCGGTCTCCGGGTCGCGCCTGTAGCGAAGCACCCGGAAGCCGAGCGGGTTCACGAACCTTTCCTCGAGGGTCATCGGCTCGCCGGAGAAGCGGTAGCGGATCACGGACACCCAGGAGCGCGGCGGCTGCACCTGGCCGCCGGCGTCCCTCCTGATCGTGTCGAACCGGACGAGAGCGACGTTCGGGCCGAGCGGGGAGACGCTCTTGACCCTCGTCTCGATCACCGTGCTCCGCGGATAGACGACCAGGGGGCTCTGCGGATTGGAAACCTGGACGGCGTTCAGATAGCCGGACCGGGCCTGCTCCGCCGACCAGGAGGCGACCTTGTTGTAGTTCGCCGTCAGAGTGTCGATGTCGAAGCTCTCGCGGGCGATCACATATTGGACGAGGAAGGACTGGGTGAGCGCCGCGTCGGGAGCGACCTTGTCGGCGTCCAGCGGCTTGAGCGCCTGGACGTAGCCGGTCGTCCGGTCGACCAGCAGGGTGTAGGGTTCCACGGTCTTCAGCGGAGTGAGCAGGATGAGCGCTCCTGCTTCGAGCAATGCGATGGTCCCGGCCCCGATCGCCACCCACCAGGCGATCCGCTGCGATTTGCTCATCGCCTCCAGCCGGTCGCGATTCCAGGTCGCCGCATCCTTGTAATAGGCGTCGAGCGCCTCGCGATTCTGTTCGTTCATGAGC
>JBAWCC010000077.1:0-13621 GCA_049590095.1 Allosphingosinicella sp.
CTGTCGAGGAACGGCGCCGCTCCAGCCGAAATCCGGGTCGAGCCGGCGCCGGGCGAACCGCAGCGCCTGTTCATTTCCTTCCGCTGAGCGGCACTTGGCACGGCCGTTGCTTCTCCAGAGCGAAAAGCAATGGAGTGAGCGACATGACGCCAATTTTCCGACGCCTCGCGGTCGCAGCCCTGTTCACGGCCGCGCCCGCGGCGGCGCAGACCGGCTTTCAGGACATCGAGGCGATGGAGACTCAGATCGTCGCCTCGCTCGGCGCGGAGATCGGCGAGCCCGGCGGTCCGGCCCGCCCGCTCGACCGGCGCCTGCGCCTAAAGCCCTGTCCGGAGCCGGTGACGCTCGACGCCCCGGCGATGAACGCGGTGGCGGTGCGCTGCCAGTCCGTCGGCTGGCGGATTCGCGTGCCTTTGGAGCGCTCAGCCGCCGTCGCGACAGCTGCCCTCACCAGGGCCGAGCCGCTGATCCGCCGTGGCGACCAGGTGGAATTGGTCGCAATGACGGCCAACTTCTCGGTCAGCGCCGCCGGAATCGCCGAGCAGGACGGCGCGCCGGGTGACCGTATCCGAGTTCGCACCGAGGTGAAGGGCAAGCCCGCTGTAATCGGCCAGGTGATGGACGATGGCCGGATCGCTCTCCCCGGATTTAATTGATCGCCCCTGTTGCCGTTATAGGGGCGGATAGCTGCAGAAATGTCTTGCCGCTGAAAGGACCGGACATGATTGACGGAGTGGGAAAGAACCTTCGTACCGACCTTGCGCGCGCGCCGGTGGACCAGGGCGCCGCCGCCGCGAAGACGGCTGGTGTCACCGCGACTGCCAAGGCGCCTGCAGTCGGCGCCGCCGTCTCCGAGATTGCCGCGGCCGGGCCTCCGGTCGACGCCGACAAGGTCGCCGCGATCCGCGCCGCCATCGCCGAAGGGCGCTATCCGGTCGATCCGGCGCGAATCGCCGATCGCATGATCGCGCTCGATCTGCCCGACCTCGGATGACCGGCATCGCCGTCCTTGAACGAATCGAGCGCTGCCAGACGGAGCTCCTGAGTGCCCTGGATTCCGGGGACATAAGCGCGATCGAGGCGGGGATCGCCGCTCTTCGTGACGCCGTGGAAGAGGCGCCGGCTGACTGGAGCCGCACGCCCGAGACCGAGAGAATGGCGCGTCGCGTCGCAATGCTCGCCCACAGTGCCCAGATCCGCGTCAATTTCCTGACGGATATGATCCTCCGCCGCCTCGAGCGGCTTTCCGTCGCGCGGGGCCGCGGTTCCTGCGCCACCTACGGCGCTACCGGCCGCTGAAGATTTAGGAGGGGAGGGGCGACGAGCCGTCCCCTGCGGCAGCAACTGGCACGCCGCTTGCTACCATTGCTCCCGAACCAATGGGGGCGTCATGATTCCGACGACGATCAGAAGCGAAGGACTGGCGACGCGCGACCGCGTCAGCAGCGCCATTCAGCTGGCGGCCGTGCGCACCGGCGTCGACTTCGGCTATTTGCTGAACCAGGCGAAGGTCGAAAGCGGCCTCAACCCCAATGCCAAGGCGCGAACCTCCAGCGCCACCGGCCTCTTCCAGTTCATTGAGCAGACCTGGCTCGCCACGGTGAAGAAGCATGGCGACGCCCACGGCCTCGGCTGGGCTGCGAATTCGATCCGCCGGGGCGCGAACGGCCGCTACACCGTCGGCGATCCGCAGCTGCGCCGCCAGATCCTCGACCTGCGCCGCCAGCCCGAAGCGGCCTCGGCGATGGCCGGGGAATTCGCGGCCGACAATCGCGAATATCTGGAGGGGCGCCTCGGCCGCCAGGTCGAAGGGGTCGACCTCTACCTCGCCCACTTCCTCGGCCCGGCCGGGGCCGCACGCTTCCTGAAGGCGCATGATTCCAGTCCGAACGCCTCGGCGGCGGGCATTCTCCCGGCGGCGGCGAAGGCCAATCGCTGGGTCTTCTACGGCAAAGGCGGCGCTCCGCGCAGCTTCGCCGACATACGCGACCGCTTCGCCGACAAGATCGGCGGCGGCGGCCTTCCGGCCATCGCGCCTCGGCCCGGCCCCGCATTTCCGCTCGATCCGTCCGGCCTGCCGGAAGTCCGCACCGCCGACATCGATTTCAACAGGGACCGCCCCGCCGGGCCTTCCCCTCAATATGCGCGCCTCGCGTACCTGATGCTGGCGCAACTCGGAGGCTGATCGGATGAGCCAGGCCATTCTCACCCGTAAAGTTTGGGTCGGCGCGGGGCGCGGCGCCGTGCTTCCGATCGCCATCCTGCTGCTCGTCATGCTGATGGTCGTGCCGGTGCCCGCGATGCTGCTCGACGTCGGCTTCATCGCCAACATCATGATTAGCCTCGCGGTGCTGATGGTGGCGCTGAACGTCGCGAAGCCGCTCGATTTCTCCTCATTCCCGACCGTGCTTCTGTTCGCGACGCTACTCCGCCTTGCGTTGAACGTCGCCTCGACCCGTGTCGTGCTGGTCAGCGGCCACGAGGGGACGGCGGCGGCCGGCCACGTCATCGAGGCGTTCGGGAGCTTCCTCATCGCCGGCGACTATGCGGTCGGCATCTTCGTCTTCGCGATCCTGATGATCATCAACCTTGTCGTCATCACCAAGGGCGCGGGCCGCGTCTCCGAAGTCTCCGCCCGCTTCACCCTCGACGCGATGCCGGGCAAGCAAATGGCGATCGACGCCGACTTGAACGCCGGCCTGCTTACTCCGGACGAGGCCAAGACGCGGCGTCAGGAAGTTGCCACCGAGGCCGATTTCTACGGTTCGATGGACGGCGCCTCCAAGTTCGTGAAGGGCGACGCCGTTGCGGGCGTGCTCATCCTGTTCATCAACATCATCGGCGGCCTCGTGCTCGGCACGCTCCGCCACGGCATGACCCTCTCGGACGCGGCTTCCATCTACGTCCTTCTCGCCATCGGCGACGCGCTGGTGGCGCAGGTTCCGGCTCTGCTTCTCTCGATCGCCGCCGCCTCCATCGTCACCCGGGTGAGCTCGCCGCTCGACCTGTCCGGCCAGATCGTGGGTCAGTTCGGTTCCGCTCGGGCCTGGGCGCCGGTCTCCGGCATCCTCTTCTTCCTTGGCGTGCTGCCCGGCATGCCGCACCTGATCATCCTGCCCGCGGCCGGGCTGGCCGGCTTCCTCGCCTGGAAGCTGCACAAGGCCGATGCCGCGAAGGCCGCCGCGTCGGTCCAGGAACCGGCGCCGCCCGTTTCGCCGAGCCTGATCGGCTGGGACGAGGTCAGCGACGACGCCGCCCTCGGACTGGAGCTCGGCTACGGCCTCATCGGCCTGGTCGACGAGCGCAAGGGCGCGCCGCTCATGGCCCGGATTACCGGGATCCGCCGCCAGCTCTCGCGCGAGCTCGGCTTCGTCGTGCCGATGGTGCGAGTGCGCGACAACCTCGCCCTTCCGGCGAACAGCTACCGGATCACCGTGGCCGGAGTCATCCACGCCGAGGACGAGATCTGGCCGGAGGACCTCCTCGCCCTCGATTCCGGCGACGTGATCGAGAGCGTGGACGGCCGCATCTGCAAGGACCCGACCTTCGGTCTCGACGCTATCTGGATTCCGCCCGCCCGCCGTGCCGAGGCGGTGGTCGCCGGATACACGGTGGTCGATCCCGCCACCGTCGCCGCGACCCACCTGAACCAGATCGTCCAGTCCTCCGCGGCCGAATTGTTCGGTATGGATGAGGCGCAGAAGCTGCTCGACGCACTCAAGGAGACGGCGCCTCAGCTCGTCGCCAACCTGACGCCGCAGCCGCTGCCGCTCGCCTCCGTTGCCGCGCTCTGCCGAGCGCTGCTTGCCGAAGGGGTGCCGCTCAAAGACTTCCGCCGGATCGCCGAGGCGATGGCCGACGCCGCGCGCGAAGAGAGCGATCCGGTCCAGCTCGTCGAGGCGGTGCGCCAGCGGATCGGCGCCTTGATCGTCCAGACCCTCATCCCGGTGAAGCTGCCGCTCCCCGTCGTCACCCTCGACGGCGATCTGGAAAGCCTGCTCAACCAGGCGATCCGCACCGGTCGCGAAGCCGTGCACCCGGTCGAGCCCGGTCTCGCCCAGAAAATCGTCCGGGCGATCGGCGACATCGCCGCGCCTCTGATGGCCGAAGGCCGCCGCTTCGCCGTCGTCACCTCACCGGTCGCCCGCCGCGCCCTCGGCCGGCTGCTCGCCCCGCATCTCCCGGACGTGCCTGTCCTGTCCTTCCTCGAAATCCCCGACGGAAAGCCGGTCGAGGTCGTTGCCGTCGTTGGCGGCGAGACCACGCGGCCCATGCTCCAGAGCGAGGTGACCGCGTGATCGAGCACATCCGGCGCCAGGCCCGAGTCATCGCCGTCACCAGCGGCAAGGGCGGGGTCGGCAAGACCAATATCAGCGTCAACCTCGCGGCAGCTCTCGCCGGCATGGGCAAGCGCACGCTGCTGGTCGATTGCGACACCGGCCTCGCCAACGCCAATATCCTCGCCGGCGTCGACAGCAACTGGACGCTTGCCGACCTGCTCGGCCGCCATTGCGGGATGGAGGAGGTTCTGCAGGCCGGTCCCGCCGGAATGATGCTGCTCCCCGGCCATAGCGGCCTCGGCGTCGGATCGCGCCTTGGCTCCAGCGAGCGCCGCCGCCTCGCCGACAGCTTCCGCCCCTATGCCGGCGCGGTCGATTATGTCGTCGTGGACACCGGCAGCGGCATTGCCCGCGAAACTCTCGACAACGTCGCGGCCTCTGATCGAGTGATCCTCGCCCTCTCCGAGGAGCCGACCGCGTTCATGGACGCCTATGCCACGGCGAAGGCGCTCGTCACCGCCCACGGCTGCAGCGAAATCTCGGTCATCGCCAATCGTGTCCACGACGATAGCGCAGGCCGCGCCCTATTCTCCCGCTTCGAGGCGGTGATCCACCGCTTCCTCTCCGTCACCCTGCGCTATTGCGGCGCGCTCCCGGAGGACGGCCACGTCCGCGAGGCGGTGTTCCGCAAGCGCCCCTGGGTCGAGGCCTTTCCCGGCGCCCGCGCCAGCATCGCGATCCGTCGAATCGCCCGCAACATCGTCTCCGAGGAGCTTCCGCCCCTGCCCGGCGGCACGCGCTTCTTCGGCATGGAGGCTCCTTATGGCGCTTGAAGATCCCAACGCTGGCCCGGCCGTCTACCTTCGAAGGCCGCGGTCCTCGCCCGAGGCTCTCGTGCGCAGCCACATGAACCTCGTGCGCAAGGTTGCCTGGCACGTCCACGGCCGCGTCGGCGCGTCGATCGAGGTCGAGGATCTCGTTCAGATCGGAATGGTAGCGCTCGTGGAGGCGGCCAACGGATACGAGGATCGCGGCCACGCTTTCGCCACCTATGCCGGGATGCGCATCAGGGGCGCGATGATCGATCATATGCGCCGGCAGGCCACGATCTGCCGCTCGGCGATGGCACGGCGGCGCCAGTTCGCGGAAGCGCGCCGCAAGCTCGAGGATCGCTTCGGCCGCGCTGCCACCGAGGCGGAGATGGCCGAGGCGGTCGGCCTCGAGCCCGCCGAATATCGTCGCCTCGCCGACGAAACCGAGTCGGTCCGCCATGAGTCGATCGACGAGGTCTATTCGGACCATTCGATGTGGTTCGCCGATGCCGAGGAGGCCGCCGACGAGGGCCTAGATCGCGCCCGTCTCAAGGAGATTCTCGCGGACGCGGTCGGCCAGCTGCCGGAGCGGGAGACGATGATCCTCCAGCTGTATTTCGTCGAGGAGATGAATCTCGAGGAGATCGGCCTGACCTTGGGCGTCGGCGCCGCGCGCGTCTGCCAGTTGAAGAAGGCGGCGCTCGACCGCCTCCGCAAGGCGCTCGGCGGCCATCGCTGATCGCGTGTCGCGGCGCGCACAGGAGAAGGCCCGGTGCGGTTTCCCGCACCGGGCCCTTCCCCCCGTTTTGCCAGGCGGCTTAGCGCAGGAGGCTCAGTACGCCCTGCTGGCTCTGGTTCGCCTGGGCGAGCATCGCCGTCGAAGCCTGGCTCAGAATCTGGGCCTTGGCGAGCTTGGTCGTCTCGGCCGAGAAGTCGGCGTCCTCGATCCGCGACCGGGCATCGCTCAGGTTGGTGACGTTGCTGGTCAGGTTGTTGACCACCGACTCCAGGCGGCTCTGGCCGGCGCCGAGCGAGGCTCGGGTCGTCGCGACATCCTTGAGGGCGGCATCGACGTTGGTCAGCGCCGTCGCGGCACCCGCCGCGGTCGAGATGTCCGACGCGGTGGCCAGGGTCACGTCGAAGCCGGTGACGGTCAGCGACGTGGTGTCGCCGGAGTTCGCGCCGGTCTGGATGTCGATGGTGACGTCGGCTGCGCCGAAGACGGTCACGCCGTTGAACTCGGTGTTGGCGACGATGTCGTCGATCTGTGCGCCGAGCTCGGCGACTTCCGCCTGCAGGTTGGTGCGGTCATCGGCCGAGTAGGTGCCGCTGGCGCTCTGCACGGACAGCTCGCGGACCCGCTGCAGCATGTTGCTGACTTCGCTCAGCGCGCCCTCGGCCGTCTGGGCCAGCGAAATGCCGTCGTTCGAGTTGCGGATCGCCTGGCTCATGCCGCGGATCTGCGAGGTCATCGAGCTGGCGATGGCGAGGCCGGCGGCGTCGTCCTTCGCGGAGTTGATGCGCTTGCCGGTCGAAAGACGCTCCATCGCGGTCTGCAGGGCCTGATTGGCGACCCGGCTGCCGTTCTGGGCGCGAAGGGCAGAAGTGTTCGTGTTGATAACGGTCATCTTACGGTTCCTTTCCCGCTCGTTAGAGGCCACCGGGCTGTTCCCGATCCTGCCACGAAAGCAGTAACGGCAGGCCGCGGAACCGATTTAGCGCCTTTTTTCGCGCGTCGGCTTTTCGACGCCGGTCACGGCGGAAGCTTGACGCCCCTTCCGCCCCCTACGCGCGCGTATGCCCATGCACAGAGAGGAGGGAGGGGAGGGCGCCCGTCTGGCACGCTCCTTGCTGCATCCTTCGCGAACGTTCGAATACCATCCGGGGGACTTAGATGATCGGCTTGAGCGAAAGGGCAGCGGCTTCCAATCCCGCGCTTCGCGTCTGGCTCGAAGGGGCGGGGCTGGAGGTGCGCGCCTTCGCTGCGGCGGCGCCGCGGCCTGCCGCGCCGTCCATCTTCGACGTCTCCGAAGCCGGCGCCGCGCGCGCCGGCGACGTGGTGCTGGAGATTGCTGACGGCGCCCCGCGCTTTCTCGTCGGCCAGGCGCCCGCCCATATCCGCTACGGCTATGACGACATGGTGTTCGGCAATGCGCTCGTCGCCGAGCTCGTCCGGCCGAAGCTGCGCCCGGCCTGCGGCGAGCCCGAAAGCGCCCGTCTACTGGAATTCGCCGCGCGCATCGCCGCGAGCGACGCCTCCGTCCTCATCCTGGGCGAAACCGGCACCGGCAAGGAAGGCGTCGCCCGCTACCTCCACGCCGCCTCGCCGCGCGCGTCAGGACCGTTCACCGCGGTCAATTGTGCCGCGCTCCCCGAGACGATGCTGGAGGCCATCCTGTTCGGCCACCGCAAGGGCAGCTTCACCGGAGCAAGCCAGGAAGGGGAAGGCCTTTTCCGCGCCGCCGGGGGCGGGACCTTGCTCCTCGACGAAATCGCCGAGATCCCGCTCCCGCTCCAGTCCAAATTGCTCCGCGCGCTGCAGGAGAAGGAAGTGCTCCCGGTCGGCGCCGTCCGTCCCGAGCCTGTGGACGTGCGCGTCGTCGCCTGCGCCAACCGCGATCTCGCCGCCGAAGTCGCGGCCGGCCGCTTCCGTGCCGACCTCTACTGGCGCCTGAACGTCGTTCCGGTCCAGCTTCAGCCGCTGCGCGCCCGGCGCCAGGACGTGCGCGCCATCGCCGCCGCTTTCCTGCTGCGCCACGCGCAGCCGGGAACCCTGCTGCCCTTCCCCAGCACGCAGGCGCTCGACCGGCTTTGCGCCCACGCCTGGCCGGGCAATTGCCGCGAACTCGAAAACGTCGTCCAGCGCGCTTTGCTGCTCCGCCGCGGCGAGCGGATCGAGACCGGCGACCTCATCATCGACGCCGCCCCGGTGCCCGACGCGCAGGCGCCCCGCTCCTGGGCCGACGCCGCGCGCAACGCGCAGGCCCGAATCATCCGCGAAGCCCTGAGCGAAGCCGGGGGCCACCGCGCCCGCGCCGCCGAGCGCCTCGGAATCTCCGAACGAACCCTCCGCTATCGGCTCGCCGAAATGCGGGCCGCCTAAGGAAATCAGAGCATGGACGTGAACCGGCTGATGGCGATGAGGAGCGCGATCCTCGAACAAAATGGCGCGCTGCAGAAAGCGGCAGGGCTCGGCGCCGGCGCGGGAGTCGGCGATGCCGGCGGTGCCGGGGGCGGGTTCGGAGACGCGATGAAGACCGCGCTCGACCAGGTCAACGACCTGCAGTCGAAATCGTCCGAGATCAGCGCCGCCTACGAGAAAGGCGAAACCACCGACATCGCCGCGGTGATGCTGGCCCGTCAGCAGGCGTCGATCGGCTTCGAAGCGACGCTGCAGGTCAGGAACCGCCTGCTCTCGGCCTACAAAGACATCATGAACATGCCGGTATAAGAACATGAGCGACACCACAGCAATCGTCGATCTCGCCCCCGTCCCGGCCCGCAGCGCTTCGGCGCGCGCCGCCGGAGGCGTCAGGCCCCTCGAGGGCGTCATCCTCTCGGCGAAGAATTTCGCCGCGCAGCCGGCGGTGGCGAAAAGCCTCCCCGCGCTCGCCTTCCTGGCGCTTGCGGGCATCGCCCTCATGGTCTGGATGGCGTTCAGCGCCGCGCCGAGCCGCACCCTCTTCTCCGGCCTCGCCGACGCAGAGAAGGCCGCGGTGGTGGAAACGCTGAAGGCCGGCGGCATCGCCCACGAGATCGACGCCGCGACCGGCGCCGTCACGGTGCCCGAAGACTCCTATCACGACGCGAAGATGCTGCTCGCCTCCAAGGGCCTGCCCCAGAGCGGGCCGAATGGGGACGAGATGATCTCCAGCCTGCCGCTCGGCTCCAGCCGCGCGGTGGAGGGCGAGCGAATCCGCGGCGCCAAGGAAACCGACCTCGCTCGGACCATCGAGGCGATCGACGCGGTGCAGGCCGCTCGCGTCCACCTCGCGGTGGAAGCGCCGAGCGTGTTCATCCGCGACCGTTCCCAGCCCGCCGCCTCGGTAATGCTGACCCTGGCGCAGGGCCGTACCTTGGGTGAGCAGCAGATACAGGCGATCGTCCATCTCGTCGCCTCCTCCGTCCCCGGTCTCGCGCCGGAGGGCGTGTCTGTCGTCGACCAGAACGGCCGCTTGCTTTCCCGCGAAGGCGCCGGCGGGCCCAATGCGGCCTCCGAGCGCCAGCTCGCCGTCCAGGCGGCGATCGAGGAGCGCTATCTCCAGTCGCTGTCCAGCCTGCTCACGCCGATTCTCGGACCCGGCAATTTCAGCGCAGAAGTCCATGCCGACGTCGATTTCTCGGAAGTCCAGGCCACCCGCGAAAGCTATCCCGAAAACGGCCGCGCCCTGCGCAGCGAGGAAGGCTCCCTGATCGCCGATGGCGGCGCAGAGGCGGTTGCGGGCGGCATCCCCGGCGCGCTTGCCAACGATCCACCGCCCGCCACCGAAGTCGCCGCCGCGCCCGAAGGGGCGATCGTCCCGCCGGTTCCCGGAGCACCCGGCGCTTCCGGTGCCGGCCGCCGGACCGAGAATTACAACCGCGATTTCGCCCTTGGCCGCGAGGTCTCCGTGACCCGTCAGCATTCGGGCAACGTCAGGCGCCTCAGTGTCGCCGTCGCCCTGCGCAACGCCGACGGGGCCCCGCGCAGCAAGGAAGAGCTCGCCCAGCTCGAGCAGCTCGTCAAAGGCGCGATCGGCTTCGATACGCGGCGTGGCGACATGGTCGCGATCTCGGCGCGCCAGTTCGCGCCGGTCGAGGCGACCGCCCCGGCCTGGTGGGAAGCGAGCTGGGTCGGATCACTCGCCCGCAACCTCGCCGCGCTCGCCGCGGTGGCCCTCCTCGTCTTCGGCGTCGGCCGACCGATGCTGAAGAAGCTCAACGCCCACCTGGCGCAACGCTCCGAAGCGGCGCTTACCGGCCGGGCCCGGGTCCGCGGGGAAATGGCCGCAGCCATCGCCGACCAGGCGCGCAACGATCCCGACGCCAGGGTTACGCTGGAGATGATCGAGGCCACCCGCGATTACGAAGCGCGTGCCGCCCTCATCCGCAATTTCGTCCGCCAGGATCCCGCCCGTGCCGCGCTCGTCGTGCGCGACCTGATCCGCGCCGACCAGAATGATGGAGCCCTGAAGCATGGATAAGGCCGAAACCCCGACGCTCGCGCCGGAGGCGCCCGCCGCCGCCGCCGATGCGCCCGGGGGAAGCGAAGCCGCCGCGATCCTGCTGATGATGCTCGGCGACAACGAGGCGGCGGAGATATTGAGCTACCTCGATCCCCACGAGGTCCAGCATCTGGGCAGTGCGATGTTCAGCATCGCCAACGTGTCGGAGCAGCAGGTGGAGGCGGTGTTCGACACCTTCATGACCCGCGCCAAGGCGCGCACGACCATCGGCTTCGGCGCCGCGCCGCGCATCCGCGCCGTGATGGAGCATGCCCTGGGCGCGGAGCGCGCGGAGACGGTTCTCGCCCGCATCACCCCGCCGACCCGCAGCCGGGCGCTCGACGCCCTGCGCTGGATGGACGCCAAGACGATCGCGGCCCTGGTCGAAAACGAGCATCCGCAGATCGCCGCCATCGTTCTGGCCCATCTCGAGCCGCCGATCGCCGCCGACGTCCTCCAGCTCCTGCCCGCGGAAAATCAGAGCGACGTGATCTACCGCGTCGCGACTCTGGAGACGGTAACCGCCGAAGCGCTTGTCGAGCTCGAGACGATCCTCGTCGGCGAAGTCTCGCGGGTCGCCTCTTCGCCCGCGCCCGCTCGCGGCGGGGCAAGCGAGGCGGCCAAGATACTCACGGCCACGCGTCCGGGAGCCGACCGGCGAATCATCCGCAGCCTCGGCAAGATCGACAAGCAGCTCGCCCAGAAGATCGACGAGGAGATGTTCGTTTTCGACGATCTGATGGCGTTCGACGAGAAGAATCTCGGCATTTTGCTTAGGAATATCGAGAACGAGATCCTGGTGGTGGCGCTGAAGGGCGCCGAGGAGAAGCTCCGCGACAAGATGTTCGGCTGCATGTCGGGCCGCGCGGCGGACTCGATCCGCGACGAGATCGAGGAGCGCGGTCCGATGCGCCTCGGCGACGTCCAGAATGCGCAGAAGGAAGTGCTCGCCATCGCGCGGCGGCTTGCCGAAGACGGCACCATCATGCTCGCCGGGCGGGGCGACGATTATGTCTAGGCTGCTGCGCGGCGGGGGAAGCGCCGCATCCAGCCTCGGCAGCTTCGTCATCGGCCGCGCAGCGCCGATTTTCACGCCGATGGCGGGGGAGCGGGGCGCCGCCAACGACGATCCCGCTTCCCCGACCCCGGAAGACGAACTCGCCCGCGTCGAGAGCGAAGCTTTCGCGCTCGGCTTCGAATCCGGGCGCGAGGCTGTGGAGCAGGAGCTCGGCGCCGAGCGGGAGGCGATCGGCGCCCTCGCCCAGTCGCTAGAAGCGCTGCGACCGCTGCCGCCGCAGCAGCTCGCCCTCCTGCTCGCCGAGACGGTCGACAGGCTGGTCCGCCAGCTCGTCGGCGAGGTCGGCGTCGACCCCGTCCTCCTCCTCTCCCGCGCCAAGGCCGCCGCCGCCGTTCTGGGCGGAGAGGCCGCCGCCGCGAAGATGCGCCTCCATCCCGACGACGTTCCCCTGCTCGCCGATGCCGGGCTCTCCGTCGCCGTCGAAGCCGATCCGACCGTGGAGCGCGGCGCGATCCGGATCGAGACCGCCACCGGCTGGATCGAGGACAGCCCGGACATCCGCCTCGACCGGCTGCGCGCCGGGCTCGACCGCATGGGCGCTCCGAGATGAGCGCGCTTCTCGACCAGGCTCGCACCCTCCTCGCTGGCGTCGCCGTCCGCGACGAAGGTCCGCGCCGAGTCGGCCGCCTGGCCGCCTATGACGGGCTGATGCTGGAGGCGACCGGGCTCGACAAGCCCGTCGGCGCCGGCGCCCGCGTCGTCGCCGCCGACGGCCACGTCGCGCGCGCCGAAGTGGTCGGCTTCCGCGGCGAGCGAACCTTGCTGATGGCGCTGGACGGCGATGCCCCCCACGCCAGCGGCGCCCAGGTCGTTCCCGATTCCAGCGGCTCGATGGCCGAGGTCGGTCCCGCTTTGCTCGGCCGCGTGGTGGACGGGCTCGGCCAGCCGCTCGACGGCTTGGGGCCCGTCGCGTCGGTCGACCGCTGGCCGCTCGCCGGCCGACCCGGCAATCCGCTGGACCGCGCCCGGGTGACTAAGCCGTTCGACATCGGCGTGCGCGCCGTCAATTCGCTGCTCACCGCCGGCGTCGGCCAGCGCATCGCGATCATCGCCGGCTCGGGCGTCGGCAAGTCGGTACTGATGGGCCAGATGATCGCCGGTGCCGAAGCCGACGTCATCGTCGTCGGTCTGATCGGCGAGCGCAGCCGCGAGGTGGCGGACTTCCTCGCCACCCGGCTGCCGCCGGACGTAAGGGAGAAGTCGGTCGTCGTCGCGGTCCCCGCCGACCATGCGCCGCTGCTTCGACTGCGGGCCGCGATGCGCGCCACCGCCATCGCCGAGGACTTCCGAGCCCGCGGCCTGAAGGTTCTCCTCCTGATCGACAGCCTCACCCGGGTCGCCCATGCCCAGCGCGAGATCGGCCTGTCGCTGGGCGAGCCGCCGACCGTGAAGGGCTATCCGCCCTCCGCCCTCGGCCTCATCCCGCGGCTCGTCGAGCGCGCCGGCGCCGATGCGGTGACCGGCGGCTCGATCACCGCGCTCTACACCGTGCTCGCCGACGGCGGCGACACCGACGATCCCATCGTCGATGCCGCCCGCGCCATCGTCGACGGCCATATCGTTCTCTCCAGAGCGCTGGCCGAGCAGGGCGTCTATCCCGCAATCGACGTCGGGCGATCGCTGAGCCGGGTGATGAGCGACATCGTGGCGCCCGAGCACGCCGCCGCGGCTTGCGCCTTCCGGCGCCTGTGGTCGGCGTTCGAGGAAAATCGCGACCTCATCCTGATGGGCGCTTACTCGCCCGGCGGCGATCCGGTGGTGGACGAGGCGATCGTCCGCCGACCCGATCTCCTCGCCTTCCTCGGCCAGGCTCCCGAGGAGCGCGTGCCCTACGACGCCTCGATCGCCGCGCTTCGGGAACTGATGGCATGAGCCGCCTCGTCGCCCAGCGCGGCCGGATCGTCCGAGTCCGCCGCCTCCAGCACGGCCTCGCCGCCATCTCGGCCGCGGAGGCCGCTGGCAAGGTCCAGTCGCTGGAGACAAGCAGCGCCCGCCTGGCTCAGTTGCGCGGTGACCTCAGGCCCGGCGAAGGGACCACCACCGGTGCCGGCCTCGCCCGAATCGGCGAGCTGGCGATGCGCCTCGACAGCGCTCGCTTCGGCCTCGGCCGCTCGATCGACAATGCCAGGGCGACCGCAGCGGCGCGGGAGGGCCGGCGCCTCGCCGCCCGCCGCGACCAGGAAAGCGCCGAAAAGCTCGAAAGGGCGGCGGCCCTCGCCGCCGCCGAAATGCGCGACCGCGCCGCCG
>JBAWCC010000078.1:0-11312 GCA_049590095.1 Allosphingosinicella sp.
GCCCCAGCCTTCGCTGGGGCGATGTCAGTCCCAGCCTTCGGGCCAGGGCAGAGGGAAGAAGTTGCGGAACTCGCGGGCCTCGTCGACCGCCCGGGCGAAGGAGGGGCGGTTACGGAGCCGGCCGTAATAGGCCTCCAGGCGAGGGCGTCCGGCGAAGGGCTGGACCATGTTGGCGTAGAAGAGGGCGGGCGCAGCGCCACAATCCGCGATCGTGAAGGCCTCCCCCGACACCCATTCCCGATTTTCGTTCAGCGAGTCCTCAAGCACGTCATAGGCCCGGACGAGGAGTGCCCTGGCCTCCTCGACGCCGTGCGGGTCGCGCGCGCCTTCGGGTCGGAAAGTGTCGCCCACCGCTTTCTGAAGCGGAAGCTCGACATAATTGTCGAAGAAGCGGTCCCACAGTTCGGCCTTGAGCGCCGCATCCGGATCGGCCGGCACCAGCGGCGGACCGGGATGCACCCGGTCGACATAGCGGATTATCAGGCTCGACTCCGGAACCGTCGATTTGCGCGCCTCGTCGCGAAGCACCGGGAATTTGCCCATCGGCCAGAGGCGCTCGAACGCCGCCTTCTTCTCGGGATCGGAGGGGTCGACCACCACCCTGTCGAAGGGCACGCCTCGCTCGTAAAGCGCGACCAGCACCTTCTGACAGAAAGAGGAGAAGGGGTGATAATGGAGTGTGAGGGTCATCGAGCTTGTGTCACGCGCCGCGCCCGCGCTGTCAACGTCGCCCCAGCGAAGGCCGGGGCCCCGGCGGCGTAGCCGTCAGGGAGGCAAGATCACCGCCGCGCCTCCGCTACTATCGCCTCCGCCCGCGCGAACAGCGTCGGATCAACCTCAACCCCAGATGCGGCCGCATTCTCCGCCAGTTGCTCGGGCCGCGAGGCGCCGACGATGGCGGAGGCCACGTTGGGTTCCCTCAGCACCCAGGCGAGGGCGAATTGAGCGAGGCTGAGCCCGGCTTCGGCCGCGACTGGCTTCAGTCGCTGGACCGCTTTCAAAGTCTCGTCCCCGAGCAGCCGATCCATCCAGCCGCCCATCTCGTCGCTGGTCGCCCGGCTGCCCTGGGGTGGCGGGCTGCCCGGCCGGTACTTGCCGGTCAGCACCCCCTGCGCCAGCGGCGACCAGACGATCTGCGAGATTCCGTGTTCGGCGCAGAGCGGGATCACTTCCTCCTCCGGCTCGGCCCAGAGGAGCGAATATTGCGGTTGGCTTGAGACGAACTTCTCCACGCCCGCCATCTCGACCGCCTCCCGGATCCTGTCCGCCGGCCATTCGGAGAAGCCGATATAGCGCGCCTTGCCCGAGCGCACCGCGGCGGTCAGCGCTTCCATCGTCTCCTCGAGCGGGGTTTCTTCGTCGTAACGATGGCATTGGTAGAGGTCGACATAATCGGTCTTGAGCCGGCTGAGCGACGCGTCCAGCTGCTTTTCCACCTGAGCCCGCGACAGGCCCCGGTCCGTCTCGCTCATCGGGAAGAACAATTTCGTCGCAAGCACATAGGAATCGCGCGGCCGCCCCCCGAGCACCTCCCCCAGGAACGTCTCCGCCGCCCCGCGCCCGTAGATATTGGCGGTGTCGATGAAATTGATCCCGAGCCCGAAGCTCTCGTCGACCACCGAAGCGGCCCGGTCGCGCTCCACCCCCACTCCGAAGGTGAGCCACGAGCCCAGCGAGATTTCCGAAACCTCGAGATCGCTCGATCCGAGCTTGCGATAGCGCATATCCAACTCCCTGCCTGTGCTGTGCACAAGGCCCGAGGCGCGGCAACGTTCCGAGCCAGTGCGGACGCTGCCCTTGCTCCCCGCGCCACGCCTGCTATATCCCCGCGCGACCGGCGGCCTAGGCGGGCGTGGCGGAACTGGTAGACGCGCCAGGTTTAGGTCCTGGTATCGAAAGATGTGGGGGTTCGAGTCCCTTCGCCCGCACCAGTTGCGCCAGACTCGAAACCGTCCGGGGGACGGTTTCGGCTTGCGCAACTCCCGAGCGAAAGCGAGGGCGGTCCCGTCAGGTCTTGATTCGCCTTGAAATTCGTCAGGGCCCCATTCCCGCGAGAAGGTAAGAGCTTCCAACATGCAGACCGTCGAGACGTTGAACCAGGGCCTCAAGCGCGCCTACCGGATCACCATAAGCAAGAAGGACATCGACGCCCGGGTCGACGGCGAGCTGAAGAAGGTCGCTCCGCAGATCCGGATGCCCGGCTTCCGCCCCGGCAAGGTTCCGGCCAATCTGGTGCGCAAGATGCACGGCGCCGCGATCGAGCAGGAAGCGTTGAACACCGCCGTCCAGGAAGGCGTCCAGCAGCTGATCGCGGAGCAGAAGCTTCGGCCGGCGATGAACCCGCAGGTCGAGCTCGAGGAAGGCGGTCCCGGCAAGGACGCGGTGATCAAGGTCGAGCTCGAAACCCTGCCCGACGTGCCGGCGCCGAAGATCGACGAACTGAAGCTCGAACGGCTTCTGGTCGAGCCGAGCGCCGAAGAGGTGGATGCCGCGATCGGCAGGCTCGTCGAGGGTCAGAAGAGCTTCGAGGCCGCCCCGGCCGACTCGGCGGCTGAGGACGGCGATCTGGTCGTCATCGACTATGAAGGAAGCGTCGACGGCGAGCCGTTCGAAGGCGGCAAGGGCGAATCGATGCGGGTCGAGCTCGGCTCGGGCCGGCTCATCCCCGGCTTCGAGGAGCAGCTCATCGGCGCCAAAGCCAACGAGCAGCGCACGCTCAACGTCACTTTCCCCGAAGAATATCCGGTCGCCTATCTGAAGGGCCGCGAGGCGGTGTTCGAAGTCACCGTCGGCGAAGTCCAGAAGCCCAAGGCGACCCAGATGGACGATGCCTTCGCCCAGTCGATGGGCCTCGAGGGCATCGACCAGCTGCGCGAGCTGATGAAGGGCCAGGTCGAGCAGGAGCTGGGCGGGCTGACCCGGACCCATATGAAGCGCCGGCTCCTCGACCAGCTCGCCGAGGCGCATGATTTCGAGGTGCCGCCGTCGATGGTCGAGGCCGAATTCGCCCAGATCTGGCAGCAGCTCGAGCAGGAAGTGGCCCAGGAAGAGGATCCCGCCGCGGCGCTGGCCGAGATGGAGAGCGAGCGCGGGGAATATCGGGCCATCGCCGAGCGCCGCGTTCGGCTCGGCCTGCTCCTTTCCGAGATCGGCACGCGCAATTCGATCCAGATCAACGAAAACGAGATGAACCAGCTGATCATGCAGGCGGCCCAGCAATACCGCCCCGAGGATCGTCAAAGGTTCGTCGAGTACGTCCGCAACGAACCGATGGCGGCGGCTCAGCTGAGGGCGCCTCTTTTCGAAGATAAGGTTGTCGATTTTCTCTTCGGCAAGGCCGAGATCAGCGAGCGGACGGTGAGCCGCGAGGCGCTCCAGGCGGAAATCGAATCGACCGATGGCGGCCACGTCCACGGGCCGGATTGCGACCATGGTCACGACCACGCCCCCAAGGGCAAGAAGAAGCCCGCGGCGAAGAAGGGCAAGGCGGCGGACGCCGCTCCGGCCGAGACGGTGGAAGCCGAAGCCAAGCCCGCGAAGAAGGGCAAGGCCAAGGCCAAGTCCGAGCCGGTCGAGGAGGCTCCGGCTGCCGAGGCGCCCGCGAAGAAGGGTAAGGCCAGGAAGGCCGAGCCCGCCGAGGCGGAGGCTCCCGCCAAGAAGCCTCGGGCGAAGAAGAAAGACGCCTGAGCATCCGCTTGACGCGGGGCTCTGCCGCTCTAACCGTCATCCCGGCGCAAGCGGGGGGTCCAGTCTCGGCATGGATTCCCGCTTTCGCGGGAATGACGGAATGGGGCGGGTGGTGAACGCAGTGGATCAGTCGCAGCTCAAAATCGCAATCCTTCTCCCCTGCTACAACGAGGAGGCGGCGATCGCCCAGACGGTGGCGGCCTTCCGGGCGGCGCTGCCCTCGGCGCAGCTCTACGTCTACGACAATAACAGCAGCGACCGCACCCGCGAGGTCGCGCAAGGCGCCGGAGCGGTCGTCCGCGACGAGCGGATGCAGGGCAAGGGCCATGTCGTGCGCCGGATGTTCGCCGACATCGAGGCGGACGTCTATGTCATGGCCGACGGCGACATGACCTACGACGCCGCCGCGGCGCCCGAGCTCGTCCGCCGTCTTGTCGAGGAGCGGCTCGACATGGTCGTCGGAGCCCGCAGATCGGAGGTCGAGGAAGCCTATCGGCGCGGTCACCGCCTCGGCAACCGGCTGTTCACCGGGATATTGGCGGGCCTGTTCGGGCGGAGCTTCACCGACATCTTCTCCGGCTACCGGGTCTTCTCGCGCCGCTTCGTCAAGAGCTTCCCGGCCTTGTCTCGCGGCTTCGAGACCGAAACCGAGATCAGCGTCCATGCGCTCGAGCTGGCGATGCCGGTCGCGGAGGTCGTCACCGCCTACGGCGCGCGCCCCGAAGGCTCGGAGTCCAAGCTTTCCACGTACCGCGACGGCTGGCGGATCATGCGCACCATCCTCCATTTGTTCCGGATCGAGCGCCCGGTCCTCTTCTACGGCGGCTTCGCGGCCTTCCTCGCCGCCCTCGCCTTGGTCCTCGCAATGCCTCTCATCGTCACGTACGTCGAGACCGGACTGGTGCCGCGCTTCCCGACCGCGATCCTCGTCACCGGCCTGATGGTCGTCGCCTTTTTGAGCTTCGGGGTCGGCCTGATCCTCGACACGGTGGTGCGTGGACGGCGCGAGGTCCGGCGTCTGGCCTATCTGAGCTTCCCCGCGGTGGGCGAGGGGAGTCTCCGCACGTGACGATCCCCGTCGACGCCCAGGCCCGTCGCCGGCGCACGCTCGACCTGCTCGATGCCCAATCCGTTTCCTGCCCTCCCGGCCTGAGGTGGCTGCCTTCCGAAGGAGAAGTGCATTTCCCGGAGGCCGAGCCTGTCGCTCTCAGGGCTCTCGCGCTGGTGCTGGTCGCCTGCGAGGCCACCGGCCTGGCCAACCACACGGTCGACGGGCTGATCGACATATACAGGCCGCCTTTCTCCCCGGCCGAATGGCTCTGGTTCGAAGATCCCCAGCGGGATCCGCGCGCGACCGTCAATTTCGGCTGGCGCTTCGAAGCGGCCCTGCCCCTGCTGTGGTCGGTGGGCCTCGCGGAGACGATGGGGAAGGCCGACGCCCAGACCGAGCCGTTCGCGATCCTCGAACCTTTGGTCCGGTTCAGCCGCGAGGAGCTTCTCGCCCGGGCCGCGCTCCGGCCGGCGGGCGAGATACTCGACTACGCGG
The DNA here is from genome assembly GCA_049590095.1 of Allosphingosinicella sp. Classification (GTDB taxonomy): domain Bacteria; phylum Pseudomonadota; class Alphaproteobacteria; order Sphingomonadales; family Sphingomonadaceae; genus Allosphingosinicella. The sequence goes on from JBAWCC010000078.1 coordinate 5,234, forward strand.
ATCTCCATCTCTGCCGCCACTGCGCGGCGCTGGTGGCCCTGGGCGAAGGAGCGGACCCGCCGGCCGGCCTCGACTCCGGAGTCCTCGCCGAACGCCACCGCGCCTTTACCTGGCTGATCGAGGGCGGCGGCGACTGGGACGCTGTCGTGGCGCGGGCTTGAGTCGGGCCGCCGGCATTTTCGCGGGTTCGAATTAGCGTCGGGATAACCAACATGCGTTAGAACCGACGCTCGTAACGCGTTGCCGGCCACGGGGAGGAAATCTTGGCGCTCTATAAATATTCCAACTATCTGAAGCCGAACAAGAGCGCGTCGTTCGACCAGGTCCTGCCGGCGGGCCTGCACATTCCGAGCGGAGGCATCTACCGCTGCGTCGGCTGCGGCAACGAGATCGCCCAGGAAGGGAACAGCGTATTGCCGGACCGGCAGCACCACCCGCACAACCCGGCGCAGGGCGACGTCCGCTGGCAGCTTATCCTCGCCACCGAAACCAACGTTCCCGCGCCTTATCTCCACGGCTGACCGGCGGCTCGACGGGCGGCCGGCCGGTCGCAGCGCGGGTCAAAGGTCCAGGAAGATCACGGACAGCGTCATGCAGATCGCCCAGACGATGACGAGCACCGCGGGCAGATAGAGATATTTCTTCCGCCAGGGACGGTTGCGGTGCCAGAAGGTGGCCGGGAGCACGGTGTCGAGGAAGCGCATGAAGCGCAGATGATCGGCATCGGTGCTCCCTCCGATCGGGACCGGCGGGTCGATATCCCTTTTGTAGCGCGGCCGGCGCGCGTCCAGCCCTTCGAGATCGCCGTTCGCGTGAAGGACGAGATCCGGGGCGAGGCCGAGATGGCGAAGCACCAGCCGGTCGGGATTGCCCGAGGCGCCGAGCTCGGCGGTATAGCCGCGCCGAACCAGGGCATGGAGCCGCTCCAGCACCGGCGAGGCCGCGGGCTCCGCCATGACGGACAGCCTGCCGGTTCCCTCGCCCGGGGCGAGCCGGCGGGTCATTTCGGGCGCAATCTCAATCTCATCGGTCATCGGGATGCGCTAGCATGAGAGTGTTAGCCTTGCAATACACCAAGGCTCGTCATGGCTTCGACCCGGTCGGCTGCAGGACCTGAAGGATCTTTCCGGTTACCGACATGCAGGTGCCCCCGGTCAGATTGGAAAGAACGACGATCGTGTAGGGGGTGTCGGTGAGCCAACCGAATTCCGTGCACTGGCCCGGTGCGTTGCCGCCGTGGCCGACGAGGGGACGTTCCGCCATCCTTGCGCGGACCGCGAAGGCGTAGCCGTAATGCTTCGTCGCGAGCTCCGGCTTCGCGCTGGAATGAAGGCGAAGAGTCCCGGGCTTGACGATCCGTCCGTCCTTCATCGCGTCGCTCAGCCCGAGGAGATCGCGCGCCGAGGCGATGCCGCCGCCCGCGGGGCCGCCGCGGCGGGTGGTCATTGCCATTCGGTTCGCCCAGCGGGGCCGGGCATCGTCCCATTCGATGTCGTAGGGCTGCGCCATCGCCACTGCGCCCCGGCTGTAATCGGGGAACGGATCTCTCGTCATCCCGCCCCGCCGATAGACGTTCTTCCGCACATATTCGTAATAATCCTGGCCGGTGACGATTTCGATGACCCGGCCGAGAAGCTGGATTCCGGTGTTGCTGTAGGACCATTTCGTTCCCGGTTCGAACTGGAGCGGCTTCCTTGGAACCGAGTTGAGGATCGTCTGGACGGTGACCGTGCCATCGCCGGGAGGGGAGAAAGCCGGGTCGAAACTGGGCAGCCCGGAGGTGTGGCTCAGCAGATGCTTGATCCTGATCCGGCCGGCGCTTTCCGGGTCCGGATAATCGGGAACGAACTTCGAGAGCGGATCCTCGTAGCTGAGCTTCCCCTGCTCGACGAGCCGGCCGATGGCGAGGCCCGTGAAAAGCTTGTTCATGCTGCCGAGCAGAAACGGCGTGTCGAGAGTGTTGACGATCTTCCTGTCCCGATCCGCAAAGCCATGGGACTGGGAGAAGACCGGCCTGCCGTCCCTCGCGATCACCACGACCCCGGAGAAGACCTCCGCATCGCCGAGGCGCTTCAGCCAGGCGCCGATCTGCCGGAGCCTCGCTTCCTCCGAGGCCGGGACCGAAGTTGCGGCGGGCTCGAAGGGAGCGTCGTACATGACCGTAATCCGGTGCGGCGCCTTCGGCTCCACCTCGAGCGCGAGCGCCTGCTCATCGCCGGTGAGCCTGTTGCGAAGGACCGCGACGATGCCATTGCCCTCAACCGTCTTCACGCGAACGAGATCGAGCCCGCGGCTGCGGTGATAGAGATCGAGCGTGACGGCGACCGGGACCGGCCCGGGCAGCGCGGCGGCGGTCTGGACCCAGGCCTCGATCCTGGCCGCGTCGCCGCTGTTCACCACCTCCAGCAGCTCCTTCAGGCGCTTTACGGCGGGGGAGGCGGCGATCTGCGCTTCGGTGGCAGGGGAGGCATCGGGCCGGGCCTGCCGAGCCTGCAGGGCGGGGGCGGACGCAAGCGCAAACGCCGCCGCCGCCGTCGACATCTTCAATATCAACTTCATGCCGGGTCCGATCCTCTCGTCTTGCCGCCACCTGTGAATGTAATGGTATATCGTTCTCATGCGAATGTCTATTTCAAGTCGTGAACGAGTCCAGGACGGAGCGCCGAAAACCGCGCCTCCGCATGTCGAGGGCCTCGGTACCGAAGGGTAGATGCGTTCGCCTGCTTTACCTTTGCGGGTAATACAGCCCCCCAATTCTTCCCAAATGACGGAGCATGGGCACGAATATCCGAAATACACTTGCGACTATTCAAACATCGGATCACTAGGCAGCTATTGTCCGGACGGGATGTGCGTCTATGGAAATCCGGAAAGTCCAGGCCGAAGCGATGCGCCGGCGCGCCCAGGGCCTTCGCGAGGCCGCCTGCGGCTTTTCTTCGGGAGTGTCGAGAACCTTGCTCGAGCTTGCCGACGCGATCGATGAAGAAGCGGCGCTGCTCGAGGCCAGGGCCGGCGATCCTCCGGGCTGATTCGTACCTGCCAGCGCAAAGCGGGAGAAGCCGCAACGGTTGCGAGTTGCGGGCGATTCGCTTTTCCCGGATCGGCGCCGGCGCTCGGTTCGCTGAAAATTCCTATCCGGGATCAAGGGCTTATTCGTCAAGGCAAAAGATAATTTTCCTACACGTTCTTTTTATGTTCTAATCTTCCCATGGGTAAGAAAAATCTTGGGCGGCGGATTACCGCCTATGCGCAGCGGCGGTTCCTGCGCGCGCTGCGCGGCGGCGCCCGGATCGAGGACGCGGCCAGAGCGGCGGGCCATACCATGTCCGGCTTCTATGGATTGCGAAGCCGCGATCCGCGCTTCGCCAGGAAAATGGCCGCGGCGCTCGCGGAATCCGCAGATGGCGAGCGGGTGCTGATTCGGGGCAACAACCGGCGACGGCTGCAGCGGCGGCGGATGCGGCATGTCCGGTTCGACACGGGCCGGAAAGAGGTTTTCCTCAACCATTTCGCCGGCTGCGGCGACGCTCGCGAAGCTGCGGAGGTCGCTGGAATCGATCATTCCACCGTCTACAAGCATCGCCGCAAGGACCCGGTTTTCGCCGCCGCTTTCTCGGAGGCGCTGGAGCAATGCTACGCGCGGCTCGAGGTGGAGGCGATGACCCAGCGCCTGAAGGCGCAGCAGAGGCTGATGCGGGCGCTCGACGAAGGGGTGCCCACCGGAGACGTGGCGGAAGAGTTCGAGCGGGTCATGAAGCTCCTCGAACGCTGGGACCGAAGGAACGGGCGGCTCGGGGTTCGGGCGGTCGCGCCCGAGCGGCGCCGAAGCCTCAGCTTCGACGAGGCGATCACCCTGCTCGAGAAGAAGCTTCGTCACCTCGATATCCCGATCCTGAAGCTGCCGCCGCCCGTCGCGACGCGTTACGACGAACCCGGGGAAGGGGAAGACAGCGGGCCGGAGGAGATCGATGAGGACAAGGACAGTCCGAAGTGACCGTCGTTCCGGCTTTCGACCCGCCTCGCCCCCGAAGACGAAGCGAGATCGTGGCCTTGCTGGTCACGCTTCGGCAGCTTCCCCCGGAAACCCGGCGGCTGGTGCTGACGGGGATGCCCTCGAGGGTCGTGGACGCCCTGCGCGAGGAATGGTGGTGGCAGGCGCGCGGCGGCCAGATCGAGCCCGGAGGCGATTGGCGGATCTGGGCGGTCGTCGCCGGCCGCGGCTTCGGCAAGACCCGTGCGGGGGCGGAATGGGTCTCGGAGCGCGCACGCGCCGATCCGACGGCGCGGATCGCGCTCGTCGCCGCCAGCCGGGACGAAGTGGCGCGGGTGATGGTCGAAGGGGAGAGCGGGATACTCGCCGTCGCCAGGATCGGCGAAGCCCCGCGCTGGATCTCGAGCCGGGGGCTGGTCGTCTTCCCGTCGGGCGCGCATGCTTATGCCTACAGCGCCGCCCAGCCCCAGCAATTGCGAGGTCCGCAGCATCATTTCGCCTGGTGCGACGAGCTCGCGAAATGGCCGCGGGCGCAAGCGGCCTGGGACAATCTGATGCTGGGCCTGAGACTCGGCGAGGCTCCGCGCGCGATCGTCACCACCACGCCGCAGCCGGTCCCGCTGCTCAAGCGGCTGCGGACGCTGGAGCGCTGCGTGGTCACAAGGGGGCGGACCGACGAGAATCCTGATCTGGCCGCCGATTTCCGGGCGGCGATGCGCCGGACCTACGGCGGAACCCGCCTGGGACGGCAGGAACTGGACGGGGAGATGCTCGACGATCTGCCTGGCGCATTGTGGACCTGGGAGATAATCGAAGCCGCGAGGTCGACGGTCGCACGGGCGGAATTACGACGGGTGGTGGTCGGGGTCGACCCGCCGATCTCTGTCGAGGGCGGCTGCGGAATCGTCGTTTGCGGGATCGACGGGAGCGGCATCGGCCATGTCCTGGACGACCACAGCGTCACCGGTATGAGACCGGAAGGCTGGGCGCGGCGAACGGCGGCGGCGTTCGAGGCCTGGGACGCGCAGCTGATCGTGGCGGAGAAGAACCAGGGGGGCGAGATGGTCGCAAGCGTACTTCGCGCCGCAAATCTGCGCCTCCCGGTCGAGCTGGTCCACGCTTTTGGGAGCAAGGCGGCCCGGGCCGAGCCGATCGCGCTTCGCTTCGAGACGGGCCAGGCGAAGCTCGCCGGCACGTTCCCCGAACTCGAGGACGAACTAAGCGCAATCACCTATGACGGCTACGAAGGCGAGGGCCGCAGCCCCGACCGCGCCGACGCCATGGTCTGGGGAATGACGGAGCTGTTCAAAGGGCCGCGGGCAGAGCCGCGCATCCGAAGGCTCTGACTGGCGTGCGGGCCGATCAATTAAGCGATTTCAATGGTTTACCTTGCGCCTGCGTCATGCTAGGGCGCTGTCACCATCGAGTTGAATGGCTTCCTCTCATGGCGAGGCCGGGCACGGCGTACGACGTGCCCGGCCTCTTTTCGCCGACCCGGCGGGTCGCGCCGGACGGCGATCCTATTCCTGCGGAGCGGCCTTCAGAAGCAAATCGAGCTGGGCCTGGCAGCCATTGTCGATCAGCGCCTTCGCAAGGATGGTGGGATCGTCGTCGATCGCGGCCAGGGTCTTGAAGCGGAGCCGGGTCGCCTCGCCGGCACCGGCCCATTTCAGCGAATATTCGGCGCCGTCGGCGATCGGCAGCTGCTCGGGCCAGCGCTGCACCAGCCGCCCCGCCGGCCACTCGACCGGCTGGCCGGCGCCCGCCTGCGGGGTGACCTGAAGAGTCGCCCCGGCGCCGGCGGCAGGCCGCCAGAGTACGACCCTGGCCGGATCCGCGAGGCAGACATTGCCGCTCTTCGAGACGTCGACGTCCCAAAGGCCGGGAGAGGGGGGAGTTTCGGGGCCGCGCATCGCGCTGAACCGGGAGCGCGCGTTGAACGCCGGCGCGCTGCCTCCGCCCGCGACCTTGAACGTTCCGGGCCCGCGCAGCGTTCGGGCTCCGGACGGGGCGAGCACCGTCACCACGTCGCCGGCCTTGAGGACCACCGGCATGTTCTCGCCGACCGCCCGGCCCGGCGGCCAGGAT
>JBAWCC010000079.1:0-23970 GCA_049590095.1 Allosphingosinicella sp.
GCCTAGCATTTCTTCTTGCAATTGCCGTGGCCGTGGCTGCTGTTGCCGTTGCTGTTGCCCGACGAGCTCGTCGTGCTGGCGCTGGTGGTCGAGCTCGTCGTCGAGGTCGTTCCGCCGGCCGAGGTGGCGCTGGTCGACGATGTCGTGCCCCCCGCCGAAGTGGCGCTGGTGGACGGGTCGGCCGTCCCGTCGTCTTCATCGTCCTCCGGTTCGACTCCGTCCATCTGGATGAAGACCCTTCGGCTGTCCTTCAATGCGATCGGGCCGACGTCGAAGAAGATGAATTCGAGCGGGACCTGGTAGGTCATGTCGATGTCGATATATTCGTTGCCCTTGTCGTCGAAGTCGCGCTCGATCTCGACATTCGCCTTGGACAGGCCGCTGGAGCGGGCGAGCCTGTCGTTGACCACGTCCTCGATGGCCTGTGCCTCGGGCACCGGCCACACCGAGGCGGCGCGGGCGCCGTGGGCCATGGCGTTCTTCATGTCCGCATTGGCGAAGAACAATTTGCCCATCTGGCTGATCCCGATCACGAAGGAGATCAGCACGGGCGCGACCAGCGCGAACTCGACCGCGCCGATCCCCTTGTTGTCGCGACGAAGCAGCCGTTTCAGCATCATTGTGTCCTCAGCGTTCCGCTCGCGACCATCGGGATCGAATCGTAATAGAATTCGCCGTTGAAATTCTTGGTGACCCTGACCCTGAGGTAGCGGGCTACGGCCTCGCCGTCCTCGCAGGTGCCGTTGACGTCGCCTTTCTCGGCGCCGTCGCATTCGAGCCAGCGGGTCAGGGTCACTTGGCTCTCGGGCACTTCGGCGGCCAGGGCGACCTCGTCCCTGACGAATTCATAGTCGACCTCGCCCGACTGGGCGTCGGCGACGGCCGGGCGGGCCTGGACGAGCTCGAGGCCGCGATTGACCGCCTGCTGGATGGCGAAGCGCTCGGCGAGGCCCTGGCTGAGATCGATCACGCCCATCGTCAGGAGCGCGAGGAACGGCGCCAGGAAGCCGAACTCGATGAGGCTGGTTCCGCGCTCGTCGCGGGCGAGATTTGACGGCAGCTTCATGCGATCAACCTCACGATGGTCTGGTTGAAGGCCGAGGCCCCGGTTCCCGCGCATTGGTTGGTGATTTCGGCGCCGCCCCGGAACTTGAGCTTCTGGCCGACCATCTGAAGGCACTCGACGTTCATGCCGGCGCTGCCCGCGTAGGTGATGTCCGAAGTCGGGAAGTACATCGCTCCGGTGAGGTGAGAGCTGGACCCGCCGTTGATCTTGATCTCGATGTTCGAGGCGCGGCGATCACGGTAGAAGAGCACGCCCTTGTAGGTGCCGCTGAGCGGCGAGCTCATGACGAGCTCCGCCTGGGAATTGATGATGAGATCGCCGGCCTCGCCGTTGTCGCCCGACATGACCCAGGTGATTCCGTCGGCGTTGACGTTGCCCTTGAAGTCGATGTCGCCGCCCCAGATCGTGATCGTTTCGACATGGGCGGGGACGTTCAGGGTTTCGCTCGGCTTGACGTCGGCGGCGAGGAAGCATTGGTGGGTTGCATCCGTGAAGACCGTATCCGCGCCGAGGGTGCCGTTGCATCCCGCTGCTGGCTTGGTCGGGTTGGGCAGATGGGCGAACGGATCCTTCTGGGCCGCCGAGTGCGGCTGGAGCTTGGTCGGCTGGTTGAAATTGTTGGTTTCGCCGTCGAGCCCGCCGACGGCGGCGATCGGAGTGGCGGTGATCGACGAGGAGCCGCCGGCCGTGACGCATTCGTCGCCCGTGCAATTGCTCTTCATCCCGCAGCCGAGATTGACCTCGGCGCCGCCGTTGACGTCGATCCCGGCGTCCGGGCCATCGTAGAGCGAGACCATGCAGAATTCGCCGCTGATATCCAGAGCGGCGGTCGCGGTGGCGACCATGGTCGTCGGGCGCTTGGTGAAGATCGACAGGAAGGGCAAGGTGCGGTTGGCGGTCAGGGTGACCTGAACGGTTTCGTTGAACACCCCCTGGGGACCGACGACGATCTCCTCCTCCTGGCTCAGGACCGGGAATTTGTTCTTGTCGAGGTCGCCATGAATGGCGTCGTGCTCGTCGTCGCCCAGCGACAAGGCATAGGCGCCGGCGATCGCCCCCGAATCGGCGGCGCGCTGAAGCTGGCGCTTCCAGACGCTGAGCTGGATGGTGTCGACGGCGAAGGCCGCCGAGCCCAGGAGCAACGGCATCACCGCCGCGGCGACCACGAACACGTTGCCGCGCTCGCTCGACATCAGATCCTTAAGCCAGCTCAATGCCCTCATCGTCCCTGTTCCTCATCGGTGCAAAGCGCAGCTAGAGGGGACCGAACTAGGGCCGCGCGGTTAGGGACTCATTGAGCGCAATGGTTACCGGGGGATTCAGCCTGTTCGGCGGGCTGCACGCGAATGAACGGCCGCAGGCCGTTCCGATTCACCCTCCCCTTCGCGTTCTTCGCGCATCTTCGCGTGAGCAACACAAAGCAGATGGACTCACGCGAAGGTACGCGAAGAACGCGAAGACGAGGAGCGCTCGCTTGGCTCCTTGTCATAACGCTCGCGCCTTCCCGTGAATCTGGGCCGCGGCGCGCAGTGTATTGTGACCGCAATCTGTCGATTATTTCCCAGCGGGCTACTTGCCCCACACCTTCGCCAGGCGGGCGTCGCGGCCGCAGCGCCAGCGGTAGTATTTATATTTGGCGGGGTTCTTGGTGTAGTAATCCTGGTGATAGTCTTCGGCCGGGTAGAAGCGGGCGGCGGGGAGGATGTCGGTGGCGATCGGCTTCCCGAGCAAGGCGGCGGCTCGGGCCTTGGTGGCTTCGGCGATCCGGCGCTCGGCGGGACCGGCGACGAAGATGGCGGAGCGATAGTGGCTTCCGCGGTCGCAGAACTGGCCGCCGCCGTCGAGCGGGTCGACGGTCCGGAAGAAGCGGGCGACGAGCCGCTGGTAGCTGACCCTGGCGGGATCGTAGACGATTTTGACCACTTCGATATGGCCGGTGCCGCCGGCCGAGACCTGCTCGTATGTGGGGTTGGCGAGCTTGCCGCCGGAATAGCCCGAGGTCGTCGAAACCACTCCGGGGACCTTGTCGAAATCGGATTCGGTGCACCAGAAGCAGCCGCCGGCGAAGACCGCGGAGGCGAGCTTCGCATTGGGCGCAGCGACTCCGGGTCGAGGCGCGTTCAGGGCGATCGCGAACCCCACCAGAAGGAGCAGGACGCCGAGCACAGCCTGGGTCGCCCGGCTCATGCCGGACGGAACTTCAGGGCCAGCCCGTTCATGCAGAAGCGCTTGCCTGTCGGCCGGGGCCCGTCGTCGAAGACATGGCCGAGATGGCCGCCGCAGCGCCGGCAATGGACCTCGGTGCGGACGGCGAACAGAGTCCGGTCGGGGCGGGTCCGGACCGCATTGGGGAGCGGCGCGGTGAAGCTCGGCCAGCCGGTGCCGCTGTCGAACTTGGCGGCCGAGCTGTAGACCGGGAGGTCGCAGCCGGCGCACAGGAAGGTGCCGCGGCGCTTCTCCCTGTCGAGCGGGCTCGAGCCGGCCCGCTCGGTGCCCGCTTCGCGGAGGACATAATAACGCTGCGCGCCGAGCAGCCGGCGCCATTCGGCGGGCGTCTTCGTCACTTCGAACCGTTCGGCCGCTTGCGCGGGAGAGCCGTCGCGGCCGAAGGCGAGGAAGCCGGCGCCGGCGGCCACGGCCAGCGCCGCCGCCGAGCCGATCAGTCCGCGTCTGGAAATTTTGTCGTCGTCCATGAGACTTATGTAGGAAGGCCAGGCGGATTCGCCAGCCTGGGCGAAAGGCTAGCCTCCGTCCTGCGGCGCAAAAAGCCTTGGTGGCGACCGCCCCGCCCGGCTAAGGGCGCCTTCATGACCACTCCCCTGACCGTCGACCTTCCGCACAAACTCGGCGCCGAGGAGGCGCGGCGCCGGATCGAGCGCAACGTCGGCAAGCTGACCGACCACATACCGGGCGGAGCCCAGGTGAGCTCGCGCTGGACCGGCGACCGGCTCGACCTCGACGTCGGGGCGATGGGCCAGCAGGTCGCGACCCAGATCGAGATCCAGGAAACGGTCGTGCGCCTGACGGTGATGCTGCCGCCGGCCCTGACCTTTTTCCGCGGGATGATCGAGCCACTGATTCGAAGCCAGGGCGCGGCGATGCTCGAGGACAAGAGCGGGAAGGCGTAGGTACGTGCTCCCCGGCGAAGGCCGGGGTCCAAGGGCACGGCCGAAGGACGGGGTCCCGGCCTTCGCCGGGGAGCTCGGGGGTCCGTAATCCTAGCCCTTCTTCGCCCTGCGCGGCGGGCCGTCGCTTCGGGTCAGCGAGACGATCGGGCAGCGGCGGCCTTCGACCAGGATCGCTCCGAAGCTGTCGAGATTGATCCCGCCGCGTGCGTCGTAGCCGATCGAATGGGCCCATTGGAGACCCGGGCAATGGCCGAGATCGGCCCGGTACCAGCGGCGGCGGCGGTCCTGGAGATAGACGATCCCGTCGCTCGGAGCCTCGAAGTCGCGGATCGCCCGCCGGTGGTTGACGAAGGGGATGCTGGCCTGCTCGCGCTCGGCCGCGGCCTCGGCGGGCGCCGCCAGAGCGGCGGCGAGGAGGATGAATGCGGCCATGGCTCTCACCCTGCGCCCGCTTCGCTGAACCGGCAATGACGAACGCGGCTTGCCTCCTCGCCGCGCGGCGCTAGCATCGCGGTCCTGCAGGCGGGAGGGCACGGGCGAGATGCGGCATGTGGCGATCATCGGCTCCGGGCCGGCGGGATATTATACCGCCGAGGCGCTCCAGAAGCTCTACGGCGACGAAATCCAGATCGACATGGTCGACCGGCTTCCGGTCCCCTACGGCCTGATCCGATCGGGAGTCGCCCCCGACCACCAGTCGATCAAGGCGGTCTACCGTCGCTACGAGAAGGTCGCGCTGTCGTCCAACGTCCGCTTCGTCGGCAATGTCTGCGTAGGGCCGGACGTCTCCGTGGCCGAGCTCATGGGGCTGTACGACGCCGTCGTCCTCGCCACCGGGGCCCCGAACGACCGGCCGCTCGACCTTCCCGGGAGCGACCTTCCCGGAGTGGTCGGCTCCGCCGCCTTCGTCGGCTGGTATAACGGCCATCCCGATTTCGCCGACCTCGATCCGCCGCTCGACTCCGCCGCCGCCGCGGTGATCGGCAACGGCAACGTCGCCCTCGACGTCGCCCGGATCCTCGCCAAGACCAAGGCCGAATTCGCCGGCTCCGACATCGTCGGCAGGGCGCTCGACGCCCTCGAGAAGAGCGCGATCCGGACGATCCAGTTGCTCGGCCGGCGAGGACCCCACCAGATCGCGATGACCCCCAAGGAGCTTGGCGAGCTCGGCCATCTCGAGGCGGCGGCGCCCCGGGTCGATCTCGCCGACTTCCCGCCGCAGGCCGACGACGCCCTGCTCGAGCCCGGAATGCGCAAGTCGGTCACCCATTTGCGCGACTTCGCCAACCTCCCCCGGGACAAGCCCAAGACCATCGACTTCGACTTCTTCGCGATGCCGGTGGCGGTCGAGGGCGAGGGCAAGGTCGAGCGGCTGATCGTCGAGCGTACCCGCCTCACCGACGATCTGCGCTCGGTCGGCACCGGCGAGCTTTACGCGATCGACTGCGGGCTTGTGATCAGCTGCATCGGCTACCAGACCCCGCCGATCGAAGGGGTGCCCTACGAACATGGCCGGGGCCGGTTCGCCAATCGGGACGGGGTGATCGAGGCCGGGCCGGACGGCGGCCTCTATTGCGTCGGCTGGGCCCGGCGCGGGCCGACCGGGACGATCGGCACCAACCGCCCCGACGGCTTCGAGGTCGCCGAGACGATACGCGCCGCCCGACCGCCCGGCGACGGCGGCAAGACGGGCGGCGCCGGCCTCGACACCTTGCTCCACGCCCGCGGGGTCGAGCCCGTCGCCTTCCGCGACTGGCAGCGGATCGAGGCGGCGGAGACGGGCCGGGCGCGCGAAGGCAGCCCGCGCGAGAAATTCACAAGCATCGCCGAGATGATCGCGGCGCTAGGGCGCTGAGCTTCTTTCGCCGCAACTTCCGGAACGGACCTATCTGTAGGAGATTTCGGGGTTGAAGGTTCCTATATTGTTCTTCTGCCGGAGTCGCGGACTGGCAGGGGCTCTTTGACATTGTGAGAGGAATGCGGAGGGGGCGCTCACCGCCGTCATTGCGAGGAGCGCAGCGACGAAGCAATCCAGTTCGGACGGTCGAGCCAATGGATTGCTTCGCTTCGCTCGCAATGACGGGGGTGAGCAGGCTCCGGAGCCCCCGAGAGGGCGCTTGCGCTCGCCCCGACCCTCGCTTATTGAGCGCCCCCTGTCTCCCGGGCGGCCTTCGAGCCGGATCCGGTCGGGGAGTAGCTCAGCCTGGTAGAGCACTGTCTTCGGGAGGCAGGGGCCGGAGGTTCGAATCCTCTCTCCCCGACCATTTTTCTGGATTGCCGTTCCCGACGCGCGACAATCCGTTCGACCGGCCCCGCGGACCGGGGCGATCCCTCACATCCGTTCGATACGGCGCGCGGCCTCGTCGATCACGTCGAGGATGGCGTTCAGCGCCTCGCCGTGCAGCGCACCCCGATGGCTCTGCACCCGCACGGCGTTGCGAAGGTTCTGAATCGCTCGGTTGACCTGCAGGACCGACGCGGGCCGCCGCTCTTCGGCGAGGCCGGCAAGGCGATCCATGAGAGCGCTCGCCTCGGCTTCGCGCTCGGCCAACTCGCGTTTTCCCTGCGCGGCGACGGCATAGGTCTTGCGGGTGCCGTCGTCGTCCCGCCGCTCGGTGATCGCGTCTTCGTCGACGAGCAATTGCAAGGTCGGATAGACCGATCCCGCGCTGGGCGAATATTCCCCCCCGGTCATCCCCTCGATCGTCTTGATGAGCTCGTAACCGTGGCCCGGCGAGTCGGCGAGGAGCCGGAGCAAGGCCAGGCGAAGCTCCCCGGGCCCGAATATGCGGGCGCGGCGGGATCGCCCGGCCCACGCGCCGCGTTGATGCAGGTCGCTGTCGGCAAACTCAGTGACGGATGCCCAAGGGTCCACGCGGTCGCCGAACCCGTGCAAACGCTCAATCTCCCTCCAACGCTCTGGTCGCATCTCTAGCCCTCCAGTCAGATCATCTCTAAGATATAGCTTGGCATATCGTTTATGTAAGGGCACGGCAACCGGAAAGTTAATTCACCTTTCCGATCTGTTATATCAAAAATAAGGATTTGGATTGCGTTTGAGCATCTAGCCTTCTGCCTGACTCCTTCACCGCCTTGCTCCAGACATCACAGAAACTGATCCAGAATGGACAGAAGACTCCTAAGAGGCTTGCTTGAATTTCAGATTAAGTAGACGCTCAAGGAGCGCGGAGCCGATTCGCGCGCTTGGGTGCGTCGTATTTTCCTCAGCCATAATGGAGAAGATCATGAAATCACTCTTGGGGGCAGCCCTCCTCGCCGCAGTAGTCCTGCCTGCGACCGCTCATGCGACGTCCATCGCGCCCAACGCTGCATCAGGGCAGAATATATATTCGTCGACTTCTGTCACCATCATCGAGAATGCCGACGGAAGCGAGACAGTCGTCACCGTCTACACTACTTACTACCTATTCGGCGTCCGGTAAGCGGGGCTGACATTCAACCACGCGGCGTCAGGCTGATGCCGCGTGGTCAGCCAATCAGGGATGGGTGTCCCCTACAGAAGGGTCTTGCTGATGGGAGCGAAAAATCTCGGTGTCCTGAGGCTTTGCGTCTTGCCGGCTTTGCTGCTGGCCGGATCCGGAGTCGAGGCCGGTCCCGCCGCAAAGGCGAACAAGAGCATAGAAGGAGCCTGGGTCGGCGATTTCGGCGCGGGGAATTGGACGTTCAAGTTCCAGGGCTCCGGCAGGGCATGGGCCGGGCAATATACCTACCCGCAATATAAGGGCTGGAATCCGGTCATCAATCTGGCGGCTTCGGATCGCGCGGCCCGTTTCTCGCTGAAGGCGAGGACGGCCGTAGGCTTCAATCTGAAGCTCCATCCGTCCAACAACGCCCTGACGGGGACGGTCCGGTTCGCCCAGGGCATGAAGCCGGGTAGCGCGCCGGTGACCTTGCCCGTCACGTTGAAGCGCATTTCGCCGTAAGTGCCGCTCCCGGGTCGCCTGCTGCGAGGCTTCGCGGGCCTGATCCTGGCCGCGCACCCGCTGGCCGGCGAGGCGCGCGATCTTCGGCTGACCCGAACGGATTTCGGCTATTTGCAGCTCGCCCCGCGCGATGTGGATCGCGCCTCCGAAATAGGGCGCGCGGTTCGGCTTATGGCGCGGGAGATATTGGGGATCGCCGATGCGCGCTTCCTCATCGTCGACCGTCGGCATTCGAAGTGGCGGTGGGGAGATACGACGCCGCGGGGATTGCCGGTCTATCCCTGGAAATTCGCGCGCGATTCCCTCACCGTCGCACAGCCTCCCGACGATATTCTGGCCCATGAGATCGGGCATGATCTTTTCCGTCGCCATGTCGTGCCGAGCACGCGCCCCGGGCAATATGGAACCGATGCCCCCGACTGGCTCGATGAATCCGTCGCGATCGCCTTCGAGGATTCGGATCAGAAGGCGCAGCGGCGTTGCGAGGCGTTTCGCCATCTGAAGTCTGGCACTTTGATACCGATCGACCGGTATCTGACGATGGAACATCCCGATCTCGCGGCCACGCCAGGCGATGCCGACCGGAGCCGGGACTTCGCCTCGTCACCCGATGTTTCAGCGCTGACCCCGGCCTTCTATGCGATGAGCCTGGCCTTCTTCGAATATCTCGTCGACCGTACCGGCGCCACATCGATACTCGGCGATATCGGCCGAATTGCCGAAAAGGGCGAAGCTCCGGATCGATGGATCAGGAGCAGGATCTCCGGCACCCATTCGACGGATTCAGCGGCGAGCTTGAACCAGGACTTCGTCACCTGGCTGGCCGCCGACGAACGCTACCGATGCCTCGATCCAAATGTCTGAGGCCCTCGGTCGCGTGGACGAGGAGGACGTGAAGACGGGGCGGCTCCGCTTCCGGATCCTCGTTTCTTCGCTGACGGCGCTAAGTCCAGCCGCGCTCGCTGCGCAGGAGAAGATGCCTCCTCCTCCGTCGGACGAAATTCCGGCCCGCGCTGCGCCGGTTGCGGACGATACCGGGAGGGCGCCGGGCCCCGGGCTTCCGCCGAACGTCACCATCACCACTCCCGACGGCAAGCCGTTGCCGCCCGAGCTCCTTCAACAGGTGCTCGAAGCTCTCAAGGCCGATCCCAAGCTGCGCACAACATTGGACAGGGCAACGATCGGCACCGTCAGGACGAACGTCAACGATACGGACATTGTCGTCACCGCCGTGCGACCGCGGGGCTCGGTTCCGGGCGATGTCCCTCCCACGCGCACCCTCAATCCCCTGGACATCCGCGCTTATGGAGCGCGGGACATCAATGGGCTCATCTCCAGCCTGGGCGGCGAGGTGAGCAGCGTCGAGGCAGCCGCGCCGAGGCAGCCGATCGTGTTGCTGAACGGACGCCGGATCGCGAATTTCGAGGAGATCGCCGGTTTTCCGACGGAGGCCATCGAACGGCTCGAGGTGTTTCCGGAGGAGCTCGCGCTCCAATACGGATTCGCCGCGAACCGCAAGGTCGTCAATCTGGTGACCTTCGATCCGTTCACATCGAAGAACGTCGCGGTAAGTTTCGGAGTGCCGACCGCCGGAGGGCGGAGCAATGTCGCCGCCAACGGACGCTATCTCCGCCTTGTCGGCGCATCGCGTTTCAGCTTGAGCCTGGGGTTCGACAGGGCCACGCGGGTTCTCGAGAGCGAGCGCGATCTCGTGCAGCCCGCCGAAGCGCTCAGCCAAGCCCGGTTCAGGACCTTGCTGCCGGACAGCCGGCAATGGACCCTGAATGGAAGCTTCAGCAAAGAAATCTTCACGGACACGCCGCTGACCCTGACCGGCAATGCGACCTCGGCCCGAAAGGACTCCCTTCTCGGACTGGGCGTCTCGGGACCCTTGCGGCAGAAGCTGGTCGATCGTGCCGCTTCCATGGGCGCGACGCTGAGCGGACGCCTGCCGGGATGGTTTTGGTTCAGTCGGACCAACTACAATATCGCGATCAGCGATGCCCTGACGGACGTCGCCGCCGCAGGGGGCGAAACAGCCCGAACGCGTTCGGCGGCCTCCAGCCTGTCCACCGACATTTCCCTGACGGGCAGCCTCTTCTCTCTGCCCGCGGGAAGCGTATCGGCGACCTTAAGGGCGGAATATTCCCTAAACCTCTTCGACAGCCGCGGGGACGGAGACGCGCTGGACCAGCAAGTGGACCTGGTCCGCAATCGCGGCATTGTCTTCGGCTCTCTCGACGTGCCTTTGGCCAGGCGGCACCACTCGGCCCCATCCTGGCTTGGCAGCCTTTCGGCCAACGCGCATTTCGGCCTCGAGCAGATCACTGCATTTCATTCGCTGCTCACCTATGGATACGGCGTATACTGGTCGCCGGTTGAACCGCTCCGATTCACTGCGATGACGTCCGTCCAGCAGACGGCTCCATCCCTCGAGCAATTGGGCAGCGTCGCGATAGTCACGCCGAACGTGCGAACGTTCGACTACGTTCGGGGCGAAACGGTCGACATTGCCCAAACATTCGGAGGCAATCCCCGCCTTCGCCCGGACGATCGCAAAATTCTCAACATCGGAGTGGTCGTCAAGCCCCCGCGCGGGAATTTCAACGTCATCGCCAATTTCACGAGAACCACGGTCGACAGGCCGATCGCGGCTTTCCCGATCCCCACTCAGCCGGTGCAGGCCGCCTTTCCGGAGCGTTTGACTCGTGCTTCGAACGGTCGACTCCTGCGCATTGACAGCAGTCCGATCAACCTCTTCCGAAGCGCGCGTTCGGACCTGCGGTGGGGCATCAACATGACGAGGTCGCTCGGGAAGCTTCCCGACGGCACCGATCTCATCGTCAGTCCGGTAACGGACGGAACGATCCCGCCCGGCACGTTGCCGCCGAATTCCCGGGTCATCGACAATCCCCCGGGAACGCCCCTGCCGCCCGAGATCGAGAATGCGATCAGCAGGGTCTATTTCAGCCTCTACCACAGCTGGCGTCTCAGTGAGGCCGTCGTGCTGTCGAGCGGAGGCCCGACATTGGACCTCCTGGACGGGTTCGCTTTGGACAGCCTGGGCAGACCGCGCCATGAGATCGAGTTCGCGGGAGGCCTGTTCCGGCGGGGACTGGGCGCTCGAATGAACATCCGCTGGGAAAGCGCTTCCGTCGTGAGGGGCCTTCCGAGCGGAACGGGCCCGACCGGGACACGCCTGCGCTTCAGCCGTGACCTGTCCGCCGATCTCAGCCTCTTCCTGAATCCCGAGGAACGGATCGTCGGCGAAGTGCCCGGATGGATCAGAAATCTGCAGCTCGCTCTCGACGTGAAAAATATTCTGAACAGCCGGCCAGTCGTCCGGAATGAGTTCGGAGAAGTGCCGTTGAACTATCAGAAAGCCTATCTCGACCCCGTCGGTCGTTCGATCACGTTCAGTATACGAAAGCTGTTCTGACCGTGGGGGCGGGAGCTTCGTCCAAGCTCGAAAGCCAGTCGAAAACCGGCCTGACACCGCCGCCTCCGCCTGCTAGGGCCCGCCCATGCTCAACCTCAACGCGATCACGGTCCGCCTCGGCGGGCGGACCATCCTCGACGGCGCCACCGCTTCGCTTCCGCCGGGGGGGCGCGTCGGGCTGATCGGGCGGAACGGGGCGGGCAAGTCGACCCTGATGCGGGTGGTCGCGGGGCTTCTCGATCCGGACGGGGGGGCGGCGGAGATGCCGCGCTCCGCGAGGATGGGCTATATCGCCCAGGAGACTCCGGCGGGGGCGGCGACTCCGTTCGAGACGGTGCTGGCCGCCGATGTCGAGCGGTCGCGGCTTCTCCATGAGGCGGAGGAGACGGACGACGCCCACCGGCTGGGCGACATTCACGACCGGCTGAACGCGATCGGCGCCCATGCCGCGCCGGCCAAAGCGGCGCGGATCCTGGTCGGGCTCGGCTTCGACGAGGAGATGCAGCAACGGCCGCTCGACAGCTTTTCCGGCGGATGGCGGATGCGGGTGGCGCTTGCGGCCCTGCTCTTCTCGGGACCGGACCTTCTGCTGCTCGACGAGCCTTCCAACCATCTCGACCTCGAGGCGACCCTGTGGCTCGAGAATTTCCTCAAGGGCTATCGGGCGACGATGCTGATCGTCAGCCACGAGCGCGACCTGCTGAACAACGTTGCGGATCATATCCTCCACCTCGAGCAGGGCCGTTTGACCCTTTATCCGGGCGGCTACGACGCGTTCGAGACCCAGCGCGCCGAGCGGCTCGCCCAGCTCGAATCGGCCCGCGCCAACCAGGCGGCCCAGCGCGCGCGGCTTCAGGATTATATCGCCCGCAACTCCGCCCGGGCGAGCACCGCCAAGCAGGCCCAGTCGAGGGTGAAGGCGCTTGCCCGGATGGCGCCGATCGCCGCCGTCGCCGAGGATCCGAGCCTGACCTTCGACTTTCCGAGCCCGGCCGAGCTGAAGCCGCCCCTCGTGCAGCTCGACATGGCCGCGGTCGGCTACGCGCCCGGAAAGCCGGTGCTTCAGCGCCTCGACCTCCGGCTCGACCCGGACGACCGGCTGGCGCTGCTCGGCCGCAACGGCAACGGCAAGACGACGCTGGCGCGACTGCTCGCGGCCCAGCTTCCGGCGATGGAAGGGGAGATGCGGGCGTCGGGCAAGCTCAAGGTCGGCTATTTCACCCAGTACCAGGTCGAGGAGCTGAACGGCGACGAGACTCCGCTCCAGCACATGGCCCGGCTGATGCCCAAGGCGACCCCGGCGGCGGTGCGGGCGCAGCTCGGCCGGTTCGGCTTCTCGGGCCTCAAGGCCACCATGCGGGTCGGCGACATGTCGGGCGGGGAGCGGGCGCGGCTTGCTCTGGCCCTGATCACCCGCGAGGCGCCGCACCTGCTCATCCTGGACGAGCCGACCAACCATCTCGACGTCGACGCCCGCGAAGCGCTGGTCCAGGCTCTGAACGATTATCGCGGCGCGGTCGTCCTGGTCAGCCATGATCGCCACATGCTGGAGCTCACCACCGACCGGCTGGTGCTCGTCGACGGCGGGACGGCGCGCGAATATTCGGGAAGCCTCGACGATTATACCGACCTCATCCTCGGCCGGAACCAGGACAGCGGCGGCGACAAGGCGGCGGCGAAGCGGAGCCGCAAGGACGAGCGCCGGGCCGAGGCGCAGGCTCGGGCGCAGGGGCAGTCGCTGCGCAAGACGGCCCAGGCGGCGGAGGCCGAGATCGCCAGGCTCGAGAAGCGCAAGACGGAAATCGAGCGGGCGATGTTCGATCCGGCCTCGGCCGGCGCGGAGGATTCGAAGCGCACGATGAGCGAGCTGATGAAGCTGCTCGCCGAGACGGGTGCAAGGCTGGCGGAGGCGGAGAAAAACTGGCTCGAGGCTTCGGAAGCGATGGAGAAATCGCGGGCGGCGTGATCCTGTTCTCCGGCGAAGGCCGGGACCCAGCGGCACCGACTGAACGACCGGGTCCCGGCCTTCGCCGGGAAGCAACCTAGCTCGGATCGGACGTCCCCGAATTCGTCCGCTGCTCGATCCCCTCCTCCGACTCGAAAAACTCCAGCGACACCGAGTTCAAGCAATAGCGAAGCCCCGTCGGCGGCGGGCCGTCGGGGAAGACGTGGCCGAGATGGCCGTCGCAGCGGGCGCAGCGGATCTCGGTTCGAACCATCCCGTAGGCCCGGTCCTCGATCTCGCGGACATGCTCGGGATCGAACGGCCGGGTGAAGCTCGGCCAGCCGGTGCCGCTCTCGAACTTGCCCTCCGATCTGAACAAGGGAAGGCCGCAAAGCCGGCAGGCATAGAGTCCGGCCGACTTGTTGTTCAGCAAAGTGCCGCAAAAAGCGGGCTCGGTGCCCTGGTCGAGGATCACCCGCCGCTCCTCTTCGCTCAGGCGGGCCGCGAAGGCCTCGCGGCGGTCCTCGGTGAGCGGATCGATGTCGTAGCCCGAGCGGGAGATAGCGGCGGTCATGGAGGGATTCCTCTGAAGCTTCGTCGCTCCAAAGTCGGGCCCGGACAGGCTCGTTACAAGTCGCTCCGGTCGCGAGGCCGTAACGAGCGAGGCATAACGGACCCGAAACGGATTCGACTCGGGCGGACATTTCGCCGCATGGAAGACCGGACGGCCGTCCGCCCGCGGCGCCGATGAGGGAGATTTTTCCGATGAACATGCTGACGACCCGCGACGGCATCCAGATCTTCTACAAGGATTTCGGCCCGCGGGACGCGCAGCCGATCGTCTTCCACCACGGCTGGCCTCTCAGCAGCGACGATTGGGACAACCAGGCCATGTTCTTCCTCGCCGAAGGCTATCGGGTCGTCGCCCACGACCGCCGCGGCCACGGCCGCTCGACCGAGACCGACAGCGGCAACGACATGGACACCTATGCGGCCGACGTCGCCGAGCTGACCGACGCCCTCGACCTCGGCGACGCCGTTCATATCGGCCACTCGACCGGCGGCGGCGAAGTCGCCCGCTACGTCGCCCGGGCCCGGCCGGGACGGGTCGCGAGGGCGGTCCTGATCAACGCCGTCCCGCCGGTGATGGTCCGCAAGGATTCCAACCCCGGCGGAACCCCGATCGAGGTGTTCGACGGGCTTCGGGCGGGGCTGGCCCGGAACCGCTCGCAATTCTACCTCGATCTCGCCTCCGGCCCCTTCTACAATTTCGACCGGCCCGGAGTGGAGCCGGTCGAGGCCCTGATCCGCAACTGGTGGC
The DNA here is from genome assembly GCA_049590095.1 of Allosphingosinicella sp. Taxonomy (GTDB): domain Bacteria; phylum Pseudomonadota; class Alphaproteobacteria; order Sphingomonadales; family Sphingomonadaceae; genus Allosphingosinicella. Next base: position 14,844 of record JBAWCC010000079.1, read on the forward strand.
GCCAGGGGATGATGGCCGGGCTCAAGGCGGCCTACGACTGCATCGCGGTCTTCTCGGAAACCGATTTCACCGAGGATCTGAAGGCGATCGAAATTCCGGTTCTGGTCATGCACAGCGAAGCCGACCAGATCGTGCCTTATGCCGCTGCCGGACCGCTGGCCGTGAAGCTTCTGCGGAACGGAACGCTCAAGACCTATCGGGACCTGCCGCACGGAATGCCTTCGACCCATCCCGACATCGTCAACGCGGACCTGCTCGCCTTCGTCCGTGGCGAAGAGGCCGCGCCGGCGGTGACTGTGCACCCGACGGCATCGTGAGGAACCGAACCCTGTTTCCCGGCGAAGGCCGGGACCCAGTCGCTCCGCCGAGACTGGGCCCCGGCTTTCGCCGGGGAACGGCGCTTCCCCAGGAAGAGGACCCGGCCTAGACCGTGACCATGGCCGACACCCCACCCCGGACCGAAACGAACTCGCCTAATCGGGACAGCCGCCGAGAGCAGAGATATCCTTCGCTCTCCGCGGCCGAGATCGAGCGCCTGGAGCGCTTCGGAACACGGCGAAGCTTCGCGCCCGGCGAGATGCTGGTTCGAAGCGGGGAGAGCGGACACGGCCTCGGCCTGATCCTGGCCGGCGAGGTCGACATCAGCAGGCACGCCCGCGGCGACCGGCCCACCGAGCTCATCGTCACCCACGGGCCGGGCGCCTTCCTCGGCGAGCTCGCGCAATTGTCGGGCCAGCCGGCGCTGGTCGACGCCCGGGCGCGGGGGCCTGTGGAGGCGGTACTGATCCCGCCAGAGCGGCTTCGAGCGCTCATCGTCGCCGAGGCGGAGGTCGGCGAGCGGATCATGCGGGCGCTCATCCTCCGGCGGATCGGGCTGATCGAGAGCGGCACCGGCGGGCCGATCCTGGTCGGCCGGGACGGCGATCCCGACCTGCTCCGGCTGGAAACCTATCTCTCGCGCAACGGCCACCCCCATCAGAAGCTGGATTCGGACACGGATTTCGACGCCCGGGCGCTCGTCGAGCGCTTCCACGTCGCTCCGGAGGAGCTTCCCATCGTGCTCTGCCCGGGCGGCCAGCTGCTTCGCAACCCGACCGAGGCCTGCCTCGCCCGCTGCCTCGGGCTGGTCGGCCCGATCGACCCCGACCGGGTGTTCGACGTCGCCGTGATCGGAGCCGGCCCCGCCGGCCTCGCCACCGCGGTCTACGCCGCTTCGGAAGGGCTGAGCGTCCTGGTTCTCGATTGCCGGGCCTTCGGCGGACAGGCCGGAGCCTCGGCCCGGATCGAGAATTATCTCGGTTTTCCGACCGGCATTTCGGGGATGGCGCTGATGGGGCGGGCCTTCAACCAGGCCCGGAAGTTCGGAGTCGAGATGGCGATTCCCGACGAAGCGGTGAAGCTGGAATGCGACGAGGCCGACGGCCGCCGGCTGAGCCTGGCCAATGGCGAAAGGATCCGCGCCCGCGCCGTCGTCCTCGCGACCGGCGCCCGCTACCGCCGGCTCGCGGTTTCCAACCTCGAGGATTTCGAGGGCTCCTCCGTCCATTATTGGGCCTCTCCGCTCGAAGCGAAGCTCGTGGCGGGCCAGGACGTGGCTTTGGTCGGGGGAGGCAATTCGGCGGGCCAGGCGGTGGTCTTCCTTGCGAGCCACGCCCGCAAAGTCATGCTCCTCGCCCGCCGGCCGCTTGGGGAGACCATGTCCGCCTATCTGGTCGAGCGGATCGCCAACCTGGTCAATGTCGAACTGGTCTCGGGCGCCGAGGTCTCCGCTCTGGAAGGGAGCGAACGGGCGCTCGAATCGATCTGCTGGCGGTCTCGCGGCTCGGAGGAGGAGGTTCGAAGCGCCTGCCGCCACCTCTTCCTGTTCATCGGCGCCGACCCCAATACCGACTGGCTCCACGGCTCCGGCCTGAAGCTCGACCCGCGCGGCTTCATCCTCACCGGTCCGGAAGCCCGCTCCGGCTGCCTTCCGCTCGAGACGAGCCGGCCCGGAGTCTTCGCGATCGGCGACGTCCGCGCCGAATCGGTCAAGCGCGTCGCCTCGGCGGTCGGCGACGGCGCCCAGGTCGTGGCCGCACTCCACGCCTATCTGGCGAGGCCGGCGGCGGAGGTCCAGGCCGATCTCCTACGGGTTCCGGCCTGATGGCGGGCCTGTCGATCCTCGCCTTCGCCGGGAGCCTTCGCCGCGACTCCTACAACCGCGCTCTGCTCCGCGCCGCCGCGGGGCTCGCACCCGAGGGAATGGCCATTGAGATTTTCGACCTGGCGCAGGTCCCGCTCTACAATGGCGACCTCGAGGCGGAGGGCGACCCGGAGGCGGTCGCTCGCCTCAAGAACGCCATCGCCGCCGCGGACGGAGTGCTGATGGCCACGCCCGAATATAATCACGGGGTCCCGGCGGTGATGAAGAACGCGGTCGACTGGGCGTCGCGGCCTCCCCGCTCGGCGCCGCTCGGCGGCAAGCCGGTCGGGATCATCGGAGCCTCGCCCGGAATCACCGGGTCCGCCCGAGGCCAGAGCCAGCTCAGGCAGGCGTTCGAGTTTACCGACAGCTACTGCATGCCGCAGCCCGAATTGCTGGTCTTCAAGGCGCACGAGAAGTTCGATCCCGAAGGCCGGCTGATCGACTCGGCGACCGGCGAGCATCTCTCCCGCTACCTTGCCGCCTTCGCCGCCTGGGTGCGGCGCTTCGTTCCCGACCGACCCTATAAGAAGAGGAGCCTGCAATGAGCGTAACCGACGGGATCAAAGAGCATATGGAAGTGATCGGCGCCGACGGAGTCCATGTCGGAACCGTCGACAAGGTGGACGGCCGCCGGATCAAGCTGACCAAGGCCGACAGCGGCCAGGGCTCCCACGAAGGCCACCACCATTATATCTCGCTCGGCCTGGTCGCGACGGTAGAGGGCGACAAGGTCCGGCTTTCCGCGAACGGAGACGTGGCGGTGCAGTTCGAGGAAGAGGAGGACGAATAAGCCTGCGGCTCCCCGGCGGAAGCCGGGGCCCAGCTTCACCGTCGGTGGCTCTGGACCCCGGCCTTCGCCGGGGAACTATCGAACCTTCACCAGGTCCCCACCGCCTTGCGGACGTCCTTCATCGTCGCTTCCGCACGCTCGGCCGCGGCCTCGCCCGAGCGGTGCAGGAAGGCGACGAGGCCGGACTCGTCGCCGCGAATATCGGTGAAGCGGGCCTGGATCGGCTCGAGCCCGGAGATCACCGCTTCGGCGACCCCGGTCTTGAGGTTGCCGTAGCCCTGGCCGTCGAACCGCTTCAGCGCGTCCTCCCAGCTGCCCCCGGCGAAGGCATGGTAGATGGTGACGAGGTTCCTCACCCCGGGCGAGAGATCGGCGGCGTCGACGGCGGTGCGCGAATCCGTCTTGGCCGATTTGAGCTTCTTGAGGATCGAGGCGGGCGGATCGAGCAGGCCGATGGCGTGGCCGGGCCGGTCGGCGCTCTTCGACATCTTGGCCTCGGGATCGTCGAGTCCCATGATCCGGGCCCCAACCTTCTGGACCATGATCTCGGGTCGGGTGAATTGATAGCCGAACAGATGCGCGAAGCGCTGGGCGATGTCCTGGGTGATCTCGATATGCTGGCGCTGGTCCTCGCCCACCGGCACGAGATCGCTATGGTAGAGGAGGATGTCGGCGGCCTGGAGGATCGGATAGGAATAGAGGCCGAGCCCGACCGTTTCCTGGCCTTCCGACTTGGACTTGAACTGGGTCATCCGGTTCATCCAGCCCATCGGCGTGACGCAGTTGAGCATCCAGGCGAGCTCGGAATGCTGGCGGACGTGGCTCTGGATGAAGACCAGGGATTTTTCGGGATCGATCCCGCAGGCGAGGTAGAGGGCGGCGACGTCGAGGGAATTCGACCTCAGCCGCTCCGCCTCGATCGCCTCGGGCATGGTCAGAGCGTGAAGGTCGACGATGCAGAAGATATTGTCGTGCCTGTCCTGCTCGCGGACCCACATCGAGACGGCGCCGATATAATTGCCGAGGTGAAGCCCGCCGGTCGGCTGGATTCCGGAAAAGACGGTCTTTTTCGATTTCGTCACGGGCAAGTCGAACGCTCCCTGCTGAAGCCGCGCCGTAACCGCGCGGGCGGGGCGAGTGCAAGCCGTTCCCCGGCTTCCGCCGGGGAACGAGGCTTCCGGATCGGACGAACAGACACTAGCCTGCCCGCCATGACCAAACCCCGCCTGTTCGACTATTTCCGCTCCTCGGCGAGCTATCGGGTGCGGATCGCGCTCAACCTCAAGGGCATCGACTATGACAAAGTGCCCCTCAATCTGCTCGAAGGCGGGCAGAAGGGGCCGGAATATCGGGCGCTCAACCCGCAGGGACTGGTGCCGGCGCTGGAGATCGACGGGCGCGTCCTCGTCCAGAGCCTCGCGATCGTCGACTATCTCGATTCGACCCGGCCCAAGCCGCCGCTGGTTCCGGCCGACGCCGCCGACGCCGCCCATGTCCGGGCGCTGGCGCTGGTCGTCGCCTGCGACGTCCACCCGCTCAACAATCTGCGGGTGCTCAAATATCTGTCGGGTCCGCTCGGCCGGCCCCAGGAGGAGCGCGATTCCTGGTATCGCCACTGGGTGAGCGAAGGGCTGGCGGCGCTGGAGACGATGGCGGCGCCGCGCGCCGGCCGCTTCCTGTTCGGCGACTCGCCCACCCTAGCCGACCTCTGCCTCGTCCCGCAGCTGTTCAACGCCCGCCGCTTCGAAGTTCCGCTGGACGATTACCCGACGCTGGTACGGGTGGATGCCGAGGCGAACCGGGTCGAGGCGTTCGCGGCGGCGCATCCGGACCGGGTGGGGGACTAATTGCTTGTTTCCCGGCGAAGGCCGGGACCCAGGCTTCCGTCCGCGCCACTGGGCCCCGGCTTTCGCCGGGGAACCCGTCAGAAATCGATCGGGTCGAGCAGGTCGATCTTCGGCCAGCGGCCCGCTTCGGGAGGAGCGTTGACCGTGAACCGGTAGCCCTCCGCCCGCTTCGCCTCGAAAAGGGCGCCGAGCCCGTGGCGCTTCTCGTCCCATTCGTCGCGGAGCGGTGCGGCGGGCTTTTTCTTTCGCTTCCTGATTTCGCCCTCGCGCTCCGATTCCCATTCCTTGCGGCGCCGGGCGTCGATCGCCGCCACCTCGTAGGTGAGGTGGATCGCATATTCCGCTTCCTTCGGCCGGGACTCGATCAGCATCTCCAGGGTCGGCCGGTCCGGGTTGATGAAGCTGCCGTCGGCCGAGGCGACATAATGATCGGCGGTGACGTCGCGGAAGAAATCCTCGTCGATGTTCCGGTCGGAGCCGTGGTGCGGAAGCTTGAAGACGTCGACATGGAGCCTGCCGGCGGAATCGAGCAGCCCCTCCTGCTTCAGCCCCTCGCGAAGGAAATCGCCGCGCGCATCGCCGGTGAGCAGGACGGTCTTGCCCTTGAAGCCGGCGACGCAGGCGATGCTGGAAAGGTTCGGCACCGATCCGTCCGTATAGGCGGCGAGCGCGGCATCGGGCTTGAGCTCTTTGGCGAACTCCTTCCGGAGATCCTGCAGCTGCCTGGGCAGCGGCGCGACGATGTGCAGCTTGAGCTCCGGGCTGAGCTCGTAGGGAATATTGGGTCCGTGGCCGGGACGGACGAGATGCCCCTCGAAGCCGCTGTTGCTCGGCACGAGACCCTCCAGATCGTCGCGCAGCGCCTTGCCCTTGGTCACGCTGGCGAGGATTTTGAGCGCGTCGCGCCGTTCCTCGCTGTCCTCGATTCCGTGCTTCTCCAGATCGACCTCGTCGATCGATCCGGCTCCGGCGGAGGCGGTGATCGACGCCGTGACCGCGCCGATATCCTCCCGGTTCGTGATCCGCTCGAAGCTGTTGTGCCAAAGCTCCTTCACCGGATAGGGCCAGGGCTTGCGCGCGGCGGAAGCCGCCTTCCAGGCGCCGGCGAAGGCGACGAGGCCGACGACATGGTCGTCGTCGATATGGCTCACCATCATCAGGTCGATCTTGAAATCCTTGCCGCGAGCAGCGCGCAGGGCCTTCAGCCTGGGCTCGAGCGACTTCTCCCACACCTTGCCCGGCCCGCCGTCGATGAGGATCAGGCCCGGCTCGGAACCGCTGCCGTAGTGGAGGAGAAGGCAATCGCCGTAGCGGGCGGGAAGCGCCTCGAGGGTGAAATGGTCCATGACTGCCGGTCCTCCCCGTCAGAACGATTGAAGAGCGCGCAGGATGTCGAGCAGGCCGTGTCCCTGGAATGCCCGCTCGCGCCCGAGGTCGGTCGCGCTCTCGCACAATATCTTCTTGATCGTGCGCGGCGCGCTGTTGAGCTCGGGATAGCGGGCCATCAGCATCGCCGCCGCGGCGCTGACGTGTGGCGCGGCCTGGCTGGTCCCGTCGAGCGGGCCGGATTCCTCGTCCGGAAGGGTGCTGACGATCCGCTCCCCGGGCGCGACCAGATCCGGCTTCGACCGCCCGTCGGGAGTCGGGCCCCGGCTCGAGAAATAGGAGATGCCGTAAGCGTGCGGCTCATGCTTGTGGGTCGCGCCGACGGTGATCACATCCTCGGCATTGCCGGGATCGGTGATGCTGAGGGTCGAATAAGCGTGGAAGTCCTCGCCCTCGCTGGCGAACTTGCGATAGCCGAGATTGCCGGCGGCCGCGACGACCGTGACTCCCGCCCCGACCAGCCGGGTGCATTCGTTGCAGACCGGTGTCCGGCCGCAGGCGAAGCTGCCCACCTTGTGCGGGATCGAGAGGCTCATGTTGACGCCGTGGACGACGATATGCTGGTTGTGGCTGTTGAGGTAGCGGACGAGCTGGAGGGCGCCGAGCACCGCGAACTCGGTCTCGTCCAGCCCGCTGCCGATGATCCGAAAGTCCATCAGCTGGATGTCCGGGCACAGGCCCTTGACGAAGGTCACGCCGTCCTCGACCCAATTGGCGCCGATGATCCCGGCGACATGGGTGCCGTGGCCGTCGGCGGGCGGGTCGGGATCGTCCAGCCTGACGAGAGGCTCGATCGACGACCAGTCGAGTATCTCGGTGCCGTAGGATCGATAGGCCCGGGCGAGATAGGCCACCGCCTCCTCGCGCTTCAGCCCGCAGGCGGGGACGACCGCGTCGAGCGTCGGATTGTCTTCGGGCCGATCCTCGTAGGCGGCGTTGAGCAGCTCGCGCAGCAGGCCGAGCTCGTAGCTGGCGACTATTCGACTTTCGGTCTCACCCGGCTGCGGATCGTCCCGGCGGAAAGCCGGATGCCTCTGATCTATGCCGGAATCGAGGATTCCCCAGATGATGTCCTTGCATTCGACCTCGAAGAGCCGCGAGGCCGCGTCCGCCTTGACCGTGACCCGCGAAACCAGGCTCGCCTGATCCACCGGCCGGTTGCTCGTGATCCGGCCGATCAGCGGCGGTTCCGGCGGCATCCCGGCCAGGGCCCCGACCAGGTCGACGACGCCCTCGACGATGCGCTCGCGGAGCGGCTCGAGATCCGCGATCGAGACGATCTCGCCCAGTTCCGGATCCTGGCTGACGTAGATGGCCGAGATCAATGTCAGCACCCGGGCGATCTCGAAAAGCTGGCCGCGCAGCTGATCGGCGCCCCGCGGGGCCTGGCCCCGGGCGGCGCGGACGACCTGGTCGAACGCCTGATCGGGATCGAAAGGCAGCTTGCCGGGCTCGCCGCCGAACCGCTTGCGCGCCGCCGCCACCCATTCGGTGCGCGGCAGAACGACGTTGATCAGCTCGTCGAAGGTCAGCCTGGCCCCGACGAAGCTCTGCAGCGGTGCGAGCTGCGCCTTCGCGAGCTCGGGGAAATCGAGCCGACCGGCGAGGACGTCCCGCAACGCCCGCATCACGGCGATCGCGGAGCAGGATTTGAGCGGAGCGATCAGCAGATCGTGGCGCTCGGCGGGGGCCCCGGCGAAGGCCTGCCACACGTCCGGAAGGATCGGCGTATCCTGGACGTACCTCCGGCGCTCCCCCTTGCCGTGAAGGATGAGCCATACGACCGCTTCGTCCAGTCCGCGGATCTCCACTTTTCACCTCCCCTTCGGCGCTTTGCGAACCTAGCACGAAAAAACGGGAGGAAACCCCGGAGACCAAAAAAATGGCCGCATCCGGCGGCAGGCCGCAGGTTGGCCGCCCCACCGCCTCGCGCTAGAGGGGGAAAAGCAGGATCGGAGAGAAGCCATGGGACGAATAGACGCGATCGGCCGGGACATGGACGTCGCCCCCCTCGACTCGCTCGAAATTCCGCCGATGATGGACAAGGTGTCGCCGGAGGAATGGAAGGTCCGGGTCGATCTCGCCGCCGCCTACCGGCTGGTCGCGCATTACGGCTGGGACGACCTCGTCTTCACCCATCTCTCCGCCCGGGTGCCGGGGCCGGAGCATCATTTCCTTCTCAACCCCTATCAATTGATGTTCGAGGAGGTCACCGCGTCCAGCCTGGTCAAGGTCGGAATGGACGGCAATCCCGTCGGCGAAACGCCGTTCATGACCAACGCCGCCGGCTTCACCATCCATTCGGCGATCCACATGGCGCGCGAGGACGCCTTGGCGGTGATCCACCTCCATACCCCCCACGGCCAGGCCGTCTCCGCCCATGGCGAAGGCCTTCTCCCGCTCACCCAGACGGCGATGCTGATCCGCGACGAGGTGGCCTATCACGATTATGAGGGAGTCGCCGTCGACCTGGACGAACGCGAGCGGATCGTCGCCGATCTCGGCGACAAGGGCGCCATGCTGCTTCGCAACCACGGCACATTGACGGTCGGCGAGACGATCGGCGAGGCATTCGTCAGGATGTACTTCCTGGAGCGGGCCTGCGAGGCGCAGATCCTGGCGCTCTCCGCCGGCGAGGGCAATCTCAACAACCCGCCCCAGGGCTCCCCGGAAGTCACCGCCCAGCAGGGCAAGATGGGCCTGAAGCTCGCCGCCGGAGCGCTCGCCTGGCCGGCGCTCCTGCGCAAGGCGTACCGGCTCGATCCGGGCTTCGCGACCTGATTTGCCTCCCCATCGCCAGATGGGGAGGGGGACCACCGAAGGTGGTGGAGGGGTATAAGGCGCGGACGTGGCGGGTTCGCGCGAGAACCCTCATGCTCTCGCGCCAATTACCCCTCCACCATGCTTCGCATGGTCCCC
>JBAWCC010000080.1:0-11087 GCA_049590095.1 Allosphingosinicella sp.
ACCCCGACCTGGCACCGCCGGTCGACCGCCGCTCAGACCGGTTTGCCGATCCGATGGAGTGACGGCCCGTGCCGGCGCAGCCAGAGCCGCGCCGGCTTCGGATCGACACCCAGGAGGGCCTCGACGAGGGCGTGGAAATCGGGGCCGTGGTTCATATGGACCCGGTGGGCGACCTCGTGGGCGACCGTCGCCCGCCTGACCCAGTCCGGAGCCAGGATGAGCCGCCAGCTGTAGCGAATCCCGCCCGAGGCGGAGCAGCTCCCCCAGCGCGACAGCGGGTCGCCGATCCCGATCCGGGTCACTTTCACTCCGGCCCTGGCCGCGAATTCGACGGTTTCCTCCGCCAGCATGTCGAGCGCGTGCCGCCGAAGCCAGCGCAGGAGCCGGGCCTCCAGGCCTTCCTCCGGACCACCGGCGACCAGCCGCCCCTCGTCCAGCCGGGGGGTGCGCGGCCGCTCGGGGCGCCAGTCGATCCGGTGCGGCCGATCGTAGAGCGGCACCTCCGCCCCCGGGCCGAGCGGCAGGGCCGGAGCGACCTCGGCAAGGCGCGCCTCGATCCACTCGCGATGGCCGTCGGCCCAGGCCAGGGCCTTGCGCCTGGACGCCCGCCTCGGAATGGTCAGAACCACCTCGCCGGTGCGCCGGTCGACCCGGAGCCGGAGCGCCCGGGCCGTCGGCGAGACGCTCAGCTTCAGCTCAAAGCTCACGCTCGACCAGATGATGTTCGAGGTCGCCGGCTTCGTCCTCGGCCACGGTCCAGCCGCGGATCGACATTCCGGCGCGGTGAACCGCCTCGCGGTCGCCGCAGACGAGATAATGCCAGTCCGGAAGGGCCCGGCCCTCCGAGCGGAGCCGGTAGGCGCAGGTCGAGGGCAGCCAGGCCAGGGCTCCGACCCTGGACGAGGTCAGCCTGACGCAATCCGGCACATAGGCCTTGCGGCCCCGGTAGTTGGTGCAGCGGCCGCTGTGGCGGTCGAGCAGCCGGCAGGCGACGTTGGTGGCGTGGATTTCGCCCGTGTCGTCGTCCTCGAGCTTGTGAAGGCAGCATTTGCCGCAGCCGTCGCACAGGGCCTCCCATTCGGCCCGGTCGAGGGCGGCGAGCGGCTTGTCCCAGAAATTCACTTCACCCACCGGTCGAGCTCGTCGGCGACGGCTTCGGCGCCCTTCTCATAGGGAAGGAGGGCGATGGGCTTGCCGTCGGGGCCGATCAGCATGGCGAGCCGGCTGTGGTTGACGTTGTAGCCTCCGCCCGGCGCCGGATCTTCCTTGGCGCCGTAAGCGCCGTAGCGTTTGACCATGTCGGCGACCTGTTTCGGCGTTCCGGTGAGACCGACCAGGCGGGGGTGGAAGGCGGAGACATATTCCCTGATCACCGGCGGCGTGTCGCGCTCCGGATCGACGGTGACGAAGATCGGAACCACCCGCGCCGCCCGCTCGGGATCGCTCTTCTCGAAGCGGCGAAGCGCCTGGCCGATCACCGCGAGGTCGGTCGGGCAAATGTCCGGGCAATGGGTGAAGCCGAAATAGAGGAGCTGGTAGCGGCCGGCGAAATCCCGCTCGGTCACCTGGCGCCCATCCTGGTTCGTCAGCGTGAACGGGCCGCCGATCGCGGCGCCCTCCAGCGGCGGAGCCTCAGACCCGCGCGAGCAGGCGGCCAGCGCGAGCGCCAGCGACAGGGAAAGGATCGGCCGGAGGCGATGGGTGCGGGTTTCGTTCATGGCGGATGAAGCCTTGTCTTGCTATAGGCGCGCCGACAAGTCGAGACGGGGAAACGAGAGTGTTCAACAAGTTCGGCCGAATTCTGGCGGCCTCCATGGTCCTGCTGCTCGCGGCTCCGGTGGCGGGGCAGCAGAGCTTTTCCGACAGCTTCACCTTCCTCAAGGCGGTGAAGGAGCGCGACGGCGACAAGGTGACCAGCCTGGTTTCCGAACCGGGCACGGTCGTCGTCAACACCCGCGACCGAAGCAATGGCGAGGGCGCGCTTCACATCCTCGTTCGCGGCCGCGACCTCAACTGGCTCGCCTTCCTGCTCGGCAAGGGCGCCAGGCCCGACATCCAGACCAATCGCGGCGACACCCCGCTGACCCTCGCGGCGCAGATCGGCTGGGTCGAGGGCGCGGAGCTGCTGCTGGCGAAGCGGGCCAGCGTCGACCTGGCCAACGGCCGCGGGGAGACTCCGCTCATCCTCGCCACCCAGCGCCGCGACATGCCGATGGTCCGATTGTTGCTGGCCCGCCGCGCCGATCCCAAGCGGACCGACAATGTCGCCGGGATGTCAGCGCTCGATTATGCCCAGCAGGATCCCCGCGCCGGGGCGGTGCTCAAGCTTCTCGAGGCCAGGGCCGCTCCGGCCGCGGCGGTGGCGGGGCCGACGAAGTAATTCGTCACCCCAGCGAAGGCTGGGGTCCATGTTGAGTTCGCATGGATGCCAGCCTTCGCTGGCATGACGGAGTTGCGGTCTAGGCGAATCCCGCCAGCCCCGGATCGAGGTCCCCCACCAGCCGCCGCGCCGCCCGCCGGGCGAAGCGCAACGTCTCCGCCTTGCGCCGTGCCGGCGCCAGCTTGCGCAGCGGTGCGTCTCGAATCACCGCGGCGTCGTAGCGGTCGGCGACGAGGAGGCCGCAAAGCTGGGGCTGGAATCCGGGCTCCTCGAAAGGCGCGAGGTCGAACTTCGCCGGCACCGCCCAGAAGAAGCGGTCGCAATAGCCGAGATATTCGATCCATTTGGAGTCGCCCATCAAATCGGCGCGCGAGACCTTGATCTCGACGATGGTGATCAGGCCCGACGAATCGATCGCCATCATGTCGGCGCGCCGGCCGTTGGGCAGAGGCACCTCGCACAGGCCGAACATGTCCCGGTTGAAGAACAGGCGGGTCACTCCGCGCGCCACGTCCCGGGCGGCAAGCGGCGCGTCGGCGAAGCAAAGCTCCGGCTGGAGACTCGGACGGACGGACATCGGTCCAGGTTAGAATGAATAGGGAACGGTGTGAAGCGCGCGACTCGGGGATTCGTTCGTCATTGCGCGGAGCGAAGCGACGAAGCAATCCAGCGTGGCTCCGCGGCCGCACTGGATTGCTTCGCTTCGCTCGCAATGACGGCCAAGTCTATCGATAGAAGATGTGGTTCCCGACCGCCGCGACCCTCGTCAGCCGCCAGCGCGGCGAGACTCGCTTGGCGTGGAAGAAGAGCGCCTTCGGGGCGGGCCCGTCGGCCAGGTCCCGGACCGCGATATGGGCGATTGCGACGGCCCGCTTCCAGGCGAGCGACCCGCGGGCGATGGCCGGGAAGCGGCCGCCGCGGATGAAGGAGAATTGGCCGCGCTGCTTGACCACTCCGCAGAAGGAAGTGGGGAAGCGGCCGGAACGGGCGCGGTTGAGGATCACTTCGGCGACGCTGAGCTGGCCGTGGAGAGGCTCGCCCTTGGCCTCGAAATAGACGGCGCCGGCGAGGCATTCGTGCTGGGCGTCCGCGGTTCGGGCGCTCGAATGGTCGGCGACCAGCTCCGCGAGGCTGCGTTTGACGGGCTTGGCGGCCTCGACGGCCGGCGCCGGCTCGATCGCGGCCACGGGCGGGGCGGAGGCCGCCGGAGGCGGGGCGCCGATCGCGGGCTCTCCGGAAATCTCGCTGGCGATCGGCGACACGCTCAATTCCCAGGCCAGGGAGGGGGCGCCGAAGACGAAAATGGAAGCGGCGGCCGCGATGGACGCGGCGCGAAAAAAGAGGTTCATTCAATCTCAAATCAGTGCGGCGAGCGGCCCAAGCCGGATGCATGTCGAAAAAAAATCGCATCCCGGGCCGCCTTCCGTCTCGCGTGGCCGTCCTCTCCCAATATTCCGGGTCGTGACGGCCCCCGCTCTCGAAGGACCGGGCGGGGCTAGGTTGTGCAGTGCAGCAGAGTCAATCGAGGGCGTTCATTTCAGCGGCGAACCGTTCGGCAGACGGGATATCCAGTTCAATTAACCATATATCCGGGTCGAACCGCCTCTGGCGCGCGATGAACGCCGGAACTTCCCTCGGATTCTCAATGCGTTGGCTCCCGCTCTCCTGCCAGGCGTAGAGTCCGTCAGGCTGAAGGACACGCTCGAACAGCCTCGGATTAACGCCCTTTTCCAGAAGGATGACCAGGATCGAGCCGGCGGTCGGGTCGCCTTTGGCGAGCACCGCTCCGAACCCGCCTTCGCCCTCGGCCTTGCGAATCAGGGCGCTCGCCAGCACCGACGCGGCGATTCGCGCCTCCATCAGCCGGCGAAATAGCCGGGCAGCCCGCTGAGCGGGATGTGGGAGCGCATGAAGGTGCCGGTGCCGCTCGCGGCGAGCTCGCCCTCGGAGTCGATCAGCCGGGCTTCGCCGACCAGCACCCGCCGCCGGCCGCTCGCCCAGCGGCCCTCGGCCGTCACCGGCCCGGCCCGCAACGGGCGGGTGAAAAGCAGGTTGAAGGCGGTGGTGAGCAGGAATCGGTCGGTGACGAGGCTGTTGCAGGCGTAGAAAGCGGCATCGTCCATCATCTTGAAGTAGAGGGTCCCGTGGGCGGCGCCGGCGGCGTGGAAGAGCCGCTCGCTGACCTCGAAGCGGATCCGGGCGAAACCCTTCTCGACGATCTCGAGGCTCGATTCGAAGAGGCCGTTGACCGGCGCGTGGCGATAGAGCGATTCGAGCGCCCGGTAATGGGCCGCCGCGCCCGCGTCCGCCTCAGGCGGCATCGCGGCTTTCGACTCCGGAGAGCAAGGCGAACAAGGCGTCGCGGGAGCGGGCGCCGCGAAGCTTGGCTACGGTGGCCCGGTCGCGGAGCACCCGGCTGACCGAGGCCAGCGCCTTGAGATGGTCGGCGCCCGCGTCGGGCGGGGAGAGGATCAGGAAGACGAGGTCGACCGGCAGAGCGTCGACCGACTGGAAGTCGATCGGCGCCGACAGCCGCGCGAAATAGCCGAACACCCCTTCCAGGCCCTCGATCCGGCCGTGCGGGATCGCGACTCCTCCGCCGAAGCCGGTCGAGCCCAGTTTCTCCCGATCGGCCAGAGCAGCGACGATGGTCTTGGAATCGAGGCCGGTGCGCCGGGCCGCGGCGGCGCCGAGCAGCTGGAACAGGCCTTTCTTGTTCGGAACATTCATCCCCCCGTCGACGCAGTCGACCGTGAGGATGTCCATGATGTCGTTCATCGGTTCACCGAAGCGGTCGCCCCCAACCGCTCATTAAATCTGAAGGAATGGCGGGCTTGCCGCCGCCCGGCTTATTCGCCTTGCGGCCCGGCTTCGTTTCGTCGGTAGGCCATAACGTCGGCTTCCGCCAGTTCGGCGGCATGCTGCGGGTGATGGTCCTTGAGGCGGCGGGTATGGCGGCGAAGCTGTTTCTCGACCTTCTCTGCCGCCATTTCGAAGGCTGCCGGGGCCGCCGAAGCCTTGTCGGTCGCCTTCAGCACCACGCCCTGGGGAGCGTAAGCGACGATCTCGCAGGTGAATCCGTGATCATGGGGTCCCTTGCCGAAGGTCACCTGGGCGGAAACGAGCCGCGACGCATATTTGTCGGCCATCGCGGTGAGTCGGGTGCTCACCCGCTCCCTCAGCGCTTCGCCGGTGTCGAGCTGGTGACCGGAGACGCGGATATCCATGGCTTTCTCCAGCAAGTGAACGGGGGGATTAGGCTCCGCCGCGGCTCGACGTCAACCGCGCCCGTCCAGCCGGTGCCATATGGGATCGGTGAGCGTGGCGAGGAAGGCGGCATGCGCCTGAAGCTCTTCTTCCGTCGGCGCGTGGGCGCGCGGCGGCCGAACTTCGACGACGATGGAATCGGAACCGCCGGCCCGGGCCTCCACGGCCTCTTCGATCCGTTCGGCGGCGAGGGTGAGTCCGATCTGGCGCCCCCCGGTGAGCTCGACATAGCATTGGGCGAGGAGCTGGGCGTCGATCAAGGCGCCGTGCTTGACCCGGAGGCTTCGATCGACCCCGAAACGGGTGCAGAGAGCGTCGAGGCTGTGCTTTGCTCCGGGGTGCCGGGTGCGCGCGAGCTGAAGGGTGCAGACCATCCGGCTCAGGCAGACGATCGAGAGGCCGCAATTGTTGAGCTCGTGGTTGAGAAAGCCGAAGTCGAAGCTGGCATTGTGGGCGACCAGCGGACAATCGCCGAGGAATTCGATCAGGTCGCGGGCCAGGTCGCGGAAACGCGGCTTGTCGGCGAGGAAGGAATCGCTGAGGCCGTGAACCGCCTCGGCGCCGCTCGGCATCGGCCGCTCGGGATTGAAATAGGCATGGAAGGTCCGGCCGGTCTCGACCCGGTTCCAGAGCTCGACGCAGCCGATCTCGACGACCCGGTCTCCGGTCAGCGGGCTGAGGCCCGTGGTTTCGGTGTCGAAGACGATTTCCCGCATTGCGAGACTATGAATCGGCGGGCGGCACGAGGCAAGCGAGGATATGGCGAACCGCTCGCCTGGTCTCGTCTTTGGAACCGGCCGTGGAGATGACGAAGTCGGCTCGGGCGCGCTTCTCCTCGTCGGGCAACTGGCGGGAGAGGATAAGCTCGAACTTCTCCACCGTCATTCCCGGGCGGGCGAGCACCCGCTCGCGCTGGACCTCGGCCGGCGCGGAGACGACAGCGATCTTGTCGACCCGCTCCGAGCCCCCGGCTTCGAAGAGGAGCGGGATATCGAGGACGACCAAGGGCGCCGCGGCGTTGGCGGCAAGAAAGGCCTCCCGCTCCCGAGCCACCGCAGGATGGACCAAGGCCTCGAGCTGCCGCAAAGCCTCGGGCTCGCCGAGCACCCGCTCGGCAAGCGCACCGCGATTGACGCCTCCCGGACCGGTGGTGCCGGGGAAATGCGCCTCAATCGCCTCGACCAGCTCTCCCTCCGGCCCCTGCAGCCGGTGAACGGCCGAATCGGCGTCGAACACCGGCACGCCCTCGTCGGCGAACATCTTCGCGACGGTGGACTTGCCCATGGCGATCGAGCCGGTGAGGCCGAGGAGGATCATCGCGTGAGAAGCTCCCGAAGCTCAGTCTCGGTGTCGAACGGCGCTTCGATTCGGAAGAAGTGGCGGAAGGCCAGCGCCGCCTGACGGACGAGGATCGAAAGACCGTCTACCGCACAGTGGCCCCGAGCCCGGGCTGCCCTGACGAGTTCCGTTTCCACCGGGGCGTAGACGAGATCGATGACGGGAGAAGCGATGGTCGTCAGGTTCGCCGGAAGGGGCGGAAAGCCGTACATCCCCAAGCTGCTGGCATTCACCACCAGGCAGGTCGCCGGCAGGGGGCTGGTAAGCGGCGAGGACGAGCCCCGTAAGCCCAGCTCGCGCAGCACTGCCGCTCCCCTCTCGACGCTTCGGTTGAAGAGCGCCACCTCGACATCTTCCCCTTCTGCCTCGAGGGCCGCCAGAACGGCGCGAGCGGCGCCCCCGGCGCCAATCACCGTGATCGGTTGCTCCATCAGTGAGGCCTCTCGGGCGTACCCCGCCAGTTCGGGCCGTAGCGCCTCCATATCCATATTGTAGCCGATTAGCCCGTCAGGCTTTCGGGCCAAAGTGTTTACCGCGCCGGCGACCATTGGTTCGTGCATGAGCCGATCGGCGAACGACACCGCCATCTCCTTGTGGGGAATGGTGACGTTGCAGCCGCGCCAGTCCGGATCGCGTCGGCGCTGCACAAAATAATCGTCAAGACCGCGAGAGCTCACCCGGAAGGCGCGATATTCCCCTTCAATACCGAGCTTTCGAAGCCAGAAATTGTGGATGAGCGGCGATTTGGAATGGGCGATCGGATCGCCGATCACCTCGGCGTAGGGCACGCCCATCACCGTTCCTCGTCAGATGGGCTCATGTCCTCAGAAACCCACGCTCGCGAAGATAGCCGAGAAGCGGGAGCAACGGCATTCCGAGGATGGCGAAATGGCTGCCTTCGATCCGGTCGAACAATTGCGCTCCCGGACCCTCGATCCGGTAGCCGCCGACGCTCCATCGGATCCGCTCATATTCGCGGTCGAGATAATCTTCGAGGAAGGAGTCGCCGAACGATCGCATGGTCAGCTCGACCGTCTCGCAATTCCACCAGACCGCCTCGCCGCCCTCGGCAAGCACGGCGGCCGAATGCAGGCGGTGGGTGTCCCCCCTCAGCGAGATCAGCTGCCCCCGGGCCTCGTCGAGCGATGCCGGCTTGCCGAGCATGGTGCCGTCGCCTCGTTCCAGGACCTGGTCCGAGCCGAGCACGAGATCGCCGGAGTCCGCGCGGACCGAAAGCGCCTTCAACTGGGCCAGCTCCTCGGCCACCCCGCGCGCGTCGAATCCCGCGCCCCAGAGCCCGCCTTTCGCCGCCTCTTCGTCCAATTCCGCCTCTACCGTCTCGAACGGCACGCCCGCCGCCTCGAGCATCCGGCGCCGGGCTTCGCTCTTCGAGGCGAGCAGCAGCCTCATGATCCCTCGCCGATCCCGGCCGCCGAGGCGTCCTGTCGCTCGTTGCAGAGCTTGACGATGGCGAAGGCGGTCTCCTCGATCGAGCGGCGGGTGACGTCGATCACCGGCCAGTCGTTGTCGGCGAAAAGCCGGCGGGCGAAGGCGAGTTCGGCATTGACCGCCTCGATGTCGACATAGTCGGTCTCGGGCGCCTGGTTGAGCGCGAGCAGCCGGTTGCGGCGGATCTGGACGAGCCGGTCGGGATTGGTGGTGAGCCCGACGACCAGCGGATGATCGAGCGAGAAGAGCGAGGGCGGCGGCGGCGCTTCGGGCACGAGCGGGATGTTGGCGACCTTGTAGCCGCGATTGGCGAGATAGATGGAGGTCGGGGTCTTGGAGGTGCGCGAGACCCCGGCGAGGACGATGTCGGCCTCCTCCCAATTGTCCGAATTGATTCCGTCGTCATGGGCGATGGTGAACTGGATCGCGTCGACCCGGGCGAAATAGGCTGCGTCGAGCGCGTGCTGGCGGCCAGGGCGGCCCTTGGCTTCCTGGCCCAGCACGGCGGAGAGGGCATGGACGACCGGATCGAGGACCGAGACGGCATGGATCCCGCGGCGCCGGCACTGCTTCTCGAGCTCGCGCCGGATCGTGCTGTTCACCAAGGTGTAGAGGACCAGCCCCGGGCGCCGTTCGACGTCGTCCAGCACCCTGTCGAGATGGCCTTCGGAGCGCACCATCGGCCAGGGGTGGCGGAGTATCTCGACCCCGTCGAACTGGGCGAGGCAGGCCTTGGCGATCACCTCCAGCGTCTCTCCGGTCGAATCCGAGAGGAGATGGAGGTGAAGCGGATCGGCCATCGGGTCCTTCAGCGGGGGCTGTGGATAAGCATGTGGGAATCGCTAGCTTAAGCCTCGGGAGCGTTGCAAGCGCGGGCTTCGCCCCCGCAATCCGCTTTTCCGTCCACAGAGTCGCAAAGGTTAACAAGTCGTTACCCGCGGGCTGTGGAAAGCGGGGATGGGCCGCGCGACTCCGCGGGCTTCAGCCATGCCTTGAGAGTCAAGCTGTTTGCAAAATCGGGCGAAGCCAATAAACCCCGCGTCGCGCCTTCCTACAACCTACAACAAAACTCTCTTATATAAGATTCTTATAGAGAGTAGAGCGGAGCCTATCGTGGTCATGGCCATCGCCGAAAAGCCTCTACTCACCGTCCTAAAGGGCGGAAAAGCCGGGAAAACTCCGCTTTGGCTGATGCGCCAGGCGGGACGCTACCTGCCCGAATACCGGGCTCTTCGGGCGGAGAAAGGCGGGTTCCTCGACCTCGTCCAGGATCCGGACGCCGCGGCCGAGGTCACTCTCCAGCCGCTCCGCCGCTTCGGCTTCGACGGAGCGATCCTGTTCTCCGACATCCTCATGGTGCCCTTCGCCTTGGGCCAGGATCTGCGCTTCGAGGCGGGCGAGGGTCCTCGCCTCTCGCCGCCGCTCGTCGACTCGGCGCTCGCCGCCCTCGACTCGGCGAAGCAGCGTCTCGAGCCCGTCTACCGGACTGTGGAGAAGGTCGCGGCCTGTCTCCCGAAAGACACGACTTTCCTCGGTTTCGCCGGGAGCCCGTGGACGGTCGCCACCTATATGGTGGCCGGCCAGGGCAGCAAGGACCAGGGCGAGGCGCGGAGGCTCGCTTATGGCGATCCCGAGGCCTTCCAGGGAATCGTGGACGCTATTTCGGGCCTCACCGTCGATTATCTCTCCCGCCAGGTCGAAAGCGGGGTCGAGGCGGTGCAATTGTTCGACAGCTGGGCGGGAAGCCTGTCGCCGGCGCAGTTCGAGCGCTGGGTGATCGCTCCGACCGCCTCGCTGGTCGCGGCTTTCAAGGCCAGGCATCCCGAGACGCCGGTCATCGGCTTTCCCAAGGGCGCGGGCGGCAAGCTCGCCGCTTATGCGCGCGAGACGGGCGTGGACGCGATCGGGCTGGACGAGACGGTGGATCCCGTCTGGGCCGATGGAATCCTTCCGCCGGACCTCCCGGTCCAGGGCAATCTCGACCCGCTGGCTCTGATCGCGGGCGGCGAGGCGCTTGAAACCGCGGTGGAGCACATCCTATCTAGCCTGGCGGGCCGACCGCATATCTTCAACCTGGGGCATGGCATCTTGCCGGACACGCCGATCAGTCATGTCGAGAAGCTCATCGAGCTGGTGCGCGCGTGACCGATGCGCTCGCGACGGCCCTCAGCTTGACCTACGCCTGGCTCAAGGCCGGACACGTCATCTTCGTGATCTTCTGGATCGCGGGCCTGTTCATGCTTCCGCGCTTCTACGTCTACCACCAGGAATCGGCGCCGGGCTCGGCCGAGGAGAAAGCCTGGATCGAGCGCGAGCGCAAATTGCGCCGGATCATCATCACCCCGGCGATGATCATGGTCTGGATCCTGGGCCTGTCGCTGGCCTGGACGACCCAGGCCTGGACGATGGGCTGGTTCCAGGCGAAGTTCGTCCTCGTCGTCGCTTTGTCCGCCTATCACGGCTGGATGGTCGGCTACGGCCGAAAGCTGGCGCGGGGCGAGCGGGCGCTGGGCGGCCGCGGTCTGAGGATGATGAACGAGGTTCCGGGAATCGCGGTCGTGCTCATCGTCGTTCTGGTGATCGTGAAGCCGTTCTGACGGGAGGGCGGCGACCGCCACTCCCGTCACCCCAGCGAAGGCTGGGGTCCATTCGG
>JBAWCC010000081.1:0-20387 GCA_049590095.1 Allosphingosinicella sp.
CCTTCAGGGGAGGGGTTGGGGTGGGGGTTGTCGGCTCGCTTCACCGACGTCGGCGAACATTCTGCCCCAC
Source organism: Allosphingosinicella sp. (assembly GCA_049590095.1). Lineage (GTDB taxonomy): Bacteria > Pseudomonadota > Alphaproteobacteria > Sphingomonadales > Sphingomonadaceae > Allosphingosinicella. Next base: position 71 of record JBAWCC010000081.1, read on the forward strand.
ATTCCCCACCCCCAACCCCTCCCCTGAAGGGGAGGGGCTTTGGCCCCGCGCGCCTCGCAAGCGTTATGCAAACGTCCCGCGAAAGCCGGGGTCCATGAACCGAAGATTCTTCGAGCCAGCCCGTGTCCATGGATTCCGGCCTTCGCCGGAATGACGAAAAGCGGACCGTTCCCACTTCGCAGGCGCCGCAACCGGCCTTAGAAGGGAGCGATGGCCAGTCCGAAGCGCAGTTACGACGACAGGCTCAAGCTCACCAGCCGGCTTCTGATCGGCGGAATCGCCGGTTTCGTGGGCACCATGGCGATGACGGCGGCGATGCAGCGTCTCCACCGGCGGCTGCCGTCCGAGGAGCGCTATCCGCTCACTCCGCGCGAGATCGTCGATTCCGGATCGAAGCAGCTCGGCGTCCCGCTTTCCGCGGAGGTCGCCAAGGACGTCACCACCGCCGCCCATTTCGCCTATGGCGCGGCAATGGGGGCGATGATCGCGGCGCTGAACCCCGACCCGACCAAGCGGACCGGCGCCGCAGCCGGCGCCGCCATCTGGGTTGCGAGCTACATGGGCTGGATCCCGGCGGTGGGACCTCTCGAGCCGGCGACCAGGCACCCGGCGCGGCGCAACCTGCTGATGATCGGGGCTCACCTCGTCTGGGGCTCGGCGACCTCGGCGGCGATTCGCGAGCTAAGGGAGGCGCGCGCGACGATCTTCCGGGACGGGCCGGACGAGGATGCGCCGAGATAAATCCTCCCCATCCCCGATGGGGAGGATATCAATCCACGTGCGGATTCGTCGCCGGCGGGTCGCTTGCGGGGAAGCTTTCGTCGGAGGATTCGTCGACGTCGGTCCATTCCCTGGGCGGGTCGCGCATCGCGTCCGGACCGGCCACGCGCGCGGCACCGGAGTCGCCGACCGCGCCGGCGGCGCCGGGACCGCTGATCGCCGGCCGGGCCCCCTCATTTTCTGCGTTGCCGTCGAGGGCGGAGCGCCGCCGCCGGAGCGATGAGAAGGCATAGCCGACGCCCGCGGCGCAGGCGGCGGCGATCCCGGTGAGTATGGCCCCCTTGCGCCCCATCTAACCCTCCGTTCCCATCGTCGCCGGCTGAGCCGGGGGCAGTCCCTCGGCGTCGGCGAGCTTCATCAGCTCCTCCCTCCGCGCGGCCATCTGGCGGCCGAGCGCCTCGAGGTCGACATCGGCGGCCCGGGCCTGCTGGAAGAGGTTGCCCCGGCTTTTCTCCTCCTCCTCGACATGGTGCTCGATCTGCTCCTGAAGGACCTTCACCTTGGCGTCGTAGAAATGCTCGTCGGGGCCGCCGGCCTCGATCTCGTTGATCAGCATCTTGGCGCCGTCATGCTCGACATAGGCCTCGTCGAGATCGTCCTCGTCGATCTTGCCGCGAAGCGCCGGGTAGAAGATTTCCTCCTCCAGCATCGTATGGACCTTGAGCTCGGTGCAGATCCGGCGGGCGATCTTCTCCTTGCGGCCGTCGCCGCTCGCTTTCTCAAACTGCTCGAACAATTCCTCGACCTTGCGGTGGTCCTCGGTCAGGAGGTGGGTCGCGTCCATCTTGCGCTCGGTAACCATCTCGTCGCTCTCCTCGTTTGGGCTCTGGAACATCTGGCGCTAGGGACCGGTTCCTTCGCCCGACCGGCAGAGGAAGAAGCCTTGAACGATACCGAGACCCTGTGGCCTCTTCTCCCCGACGAGACCGAGGAGGCGACCCGGCGGCTGCTCCAGAAGGCCTGCGAGCGCGACCTGACCCTTGCCACCGCGGAAAGCTGCACCGGGGGGATGCTCGCCTCCCTGCTGACCGACGTCCAGGGCGTCGCCCACGCCTTCGAGTGCGGCTTCGTCACCTACACCAACCAGTCCAAGAACGAGATGCTCGGAGTGCCTCTGGACCTGATCGAGGAGAAAGGCGCGGTTTCGCGGGAAGTGGCGGTCGCCATGGCGGAAGGGGCGATCAAGCGTTCGAGGGCCAATATCGCCCTGTCGATCACCGGTTTCGCCGACCAGGGCGACGAGCCCGGCCTCGTCCATTTCGGCTGCGCCCGGGCGGGCCGCGCGACCGCTCACCGCGAGGAGCATTTCGGTCCCGGCGGAAGAGGTGCTACGCGGGTCAAATGCATGAAGGTCGCCGTTGAGATGATGACGGAGATGCTGTGATGGGCCGAAAGCAATCGGGGCTCCCGCCCTTCGAGGCGATCCACCGCCACGGCTTCGTCCGGGTCTCGGCCGCGAGCCCTACCGGCTCGTCGGGAGACGTGACCTTCAACGTCGACCAGGCGATCGCGCTCGCCGAGGAAGCGGACGGGAAGGGCTGCGACCTCGTCGTCTTTCCCGAGCTCAACATCTCCTCCTACGCGGTCGACGATCTGTTCCTGCAGGAGGCCTTCCTGGACGCCGTCGAGGACGGGATCGCGCGCTTCCGCGATTCCACCGCGAAGCTCGGACCGGTCTTCGCCATCGGAGCGCCGCTGAGGCGCAACGGCCGGCTCTACAATTGCGCATTGGTCGTCTCGAGGGGGCGGATTCTCGGGGTCGTCCCCAAGAGCTTCCTTCCCAATTACCGCGAATATTACGAGAAGCGCTGGTTCGTCTCGGGGATCGGCCTCAACGGAATCGACATCGCCGTGGCGGGCGAGATCGTGCCGTTCGGAACCGACCTGATCTTCGCCGCCCGCGACCTCGCCGACTTCATCTTCCACGTCGAGATTTGCGAGGATTATTGGGCGCCGCAGCCGCCTTCGACGGTAGGGGCGCTCGCCGGGGCTCTGATCCTGTGCAACCTTTCCGCCTCGAACATCACCATTGGCAAGGCGGACGAACGCAAATTGCTCTGCGCCTCGCAGTCGAGCCGCTGCTGCGCCGCCTATGTCTATGCCGCCTCGGGTCCGGGCGAGAGCACCACCGACCTCGCCTGGGACGGGCAGGGCTCGATCTACGAGCTTGGCGAATTGCTCTGCGATTCGACCCGGTTCGATCTGGAGCCGGAGCTGTGCGTCGCCGACATCGACGCCCAGCGCCTCCGCCTCGAGCGGATGCGGATGCCGACCTTCAACGACAATGCGGTCGCCGCCGGCCATCCCGAGAAGAGCGCCCGCCGGATCCATTTCGAGCACAGGCCCGGCCTGGAGGATATCGGCTTCAAACGCCGCTACCGCCGCTTCCCCTATGTGCCGAACCGGCCCGAGCAGCTGGATTCGGATTGCTACGAGGCGTTCAACATCCAGGTGCAGGGCCTCGCCCGCCGCTTCCAGGCGACGAGCGGGAGCCGTCTCGTCATCGGGGTGTCGGGCGGGCTGGATTCGACCCATGCGCTCATCGTCGCCGCCAAGATGTGCGATTTCCTGAAGCTTCCGCGCTCGACCATACTCGGCTTCACCATGCCGGGCTTCGCCACCGGCGACGCCACCAAGGGCAATGCCTGGGCGCTGATGAAGGCCCTGGGCGTCGTCGGCGAGGAGATCGACATCCGCCCCGCCGCGATGCAGATGCTCAAGGACATGGGCCATCCCTATGCCGAGGGGAAGCCGGTCTACGACATCGCCTTCGAGAACGTTCAGGCGGGCTTGAGGACCGACTATCTCTTCCGCCTCGCCAACCAGCGGAGCGGCTTCGTCATCGGCACCGGCAATCTCTCCGAGGTCGCGCTGGGCTGGTCGACCTACGGCGTCGGCGACCAGATGAGCCATTACGCGGTCAATGCCGGGGTTCCCAAGACCCTGATCCAGCATCTCATCCGCTGGACGATCGAGACCGGACAGTTCGACTCCGATACGAACTCCATATTGGAGGCGATCCTTGCCACCAGGATCTCGCCCGAACTGATCCCGCCCGACGAGGAGGGCTCGATCCAGTCGACCGAGGATAAGATCGGCCCCTACGAGCTTCACGACTTCTTCCTGTACCACATCCTCCGCTCGGGCCAGCCGCCGTCCAAGGTCGCCTTCCTCGCCTGGCAGGCCTGGCGGGAGGCCGGGGAAGGGGATTGGCCGGTCGGCTACCCCGAAGCCCTGAAGCGCTCCTACGACCTTGCGACCATTCGCAAATGGCTGGAGGTCTTCCTCTACCGCTTCTTCCAGATCAGCCAGTTCAAGCGCTCGGCCATTCCCAATTCGCCCAAGGTTTCGGCCGGGGGCGCCCTGAGCCCGCGCGGCGACTGGCGGGCGCCCTCCGACGGGAATGCGAAGCCCTGGATCGAGGAGCTGAAGGCGGCGTTCGGCGACTGACCAGGACGACGAGGCCAACCGGCGGCGAAACAATCGGCCCCGATCCTTAACTGGATCAGTGAGAATCATGCTGCACTGCGGGGAACTTCGCACAAGCACTGGACGTTGTTCGGAAGTCCTTCAAAATCAAAAGGTATAACTGCGTTGATCACGTTATCGACCGCCTCTTCGCTCGGGCAGAGCCACTTCGCGCCCCAGCCGGCCACGGGCCACGCCCTCATCTGTTTCTCGCACCTCCGGTGGAACTTCGTGTTCCAGCGGCCGCAGCATCTGATGAGCCGGTTCGCGGAGGCGGGTCGAGTGATCTTCTGGGAGGAGCCCGAGGCGGCGATGCCGGAAATGGAGCCGGCGCTGGGCGTCCGCACCTGCGCCGAGACCGGAGTGATCGTCGTCACCCCCTCGCTTCCCGAGGCGCTTACCGCCGATGAGCGCGAGGGTACCCTGAGGTCGCTTCTCGATTCCTATCTCGCCGGCGAGCATGGGTCCGTCGTGCGCTGGTATTACACGCCGATGATGCTGCCTTTCTCGAGGCATATCGCCGCGGTCGCCACCGTCTACGACTGCATGGACGAGCTCGCCAATTTCCGCTTCGCCCCGCCCGAGCTTCTCGGTCTCGAGCGGGAGCTTCTGGCCAGCGCCGACGTCGTCTTCACCGGCGGCTACAGCCTCTACGAGGCCAAGAAGGCCCTTCACCCTAACATCCATCCCTTTCCGTCGAGCGTCGACCGCGCCCATTTCGGCCGGGCCAGGGCGATGGACTCGGCGCCGGACGATCAAGGCTCGCTGCCGCGCCCGCGCTTCGGCTTCTACGGAGTCATCGACGAGCGGATGGACCTGGAGATGATCGCGGCGGTCGCCGACGCCCATCCGGAATGGTCGATCGTCATGGTCGGGCCGGTCGTGAAGATCGATTTCGCCGACCTGCCGCAACGGGCCAACATCCATTATCTCGGCAACAAGACCTATGACGAGCTGCCGGTCTATCTCGCCGGCTGGGACGTCGCACTGATGCCCTTCGCGATCAACGATTCGACGAAGTTCATCTCGCCGACCAAGACCCCCGAATATCTCGCCGGAGCCCGGCCGGTCGTGTCGACTCCGATCACCGACGTGATCCGCCATTACGGCGACCTCGAAGCGGTCTTCATCGCCGACGGCGCCGAGGCCTTCATCGAGGGCTGCGAGCAGGCGCTCGAGCTCGTCCGCGGCGGCGACGAATGGCTGAACGAGGTCGATCTCAAGCTCGCCAATCTGAGCTGGGACATCACCCATGCCCGAATGGCCGGGCTTGTGCACGAGGCGATCTCGGTTCCGGGCGCCGGGCCGAACATCGTCCAGTCGGCCGCGAAGAAGTCCTATGACTATCTCGTGGTGGGCGCGGGCTTCGCCGGCTCGGTGATTGCCGAGCGGCTTGCAAGCCAGCACGACGCGCATGTGCTCGTCGTCGACCGTCGTCCGCATGTCGGCGGCAACGCCTACGACCATCTCGACGACGCGGGAGTCCTCATCCACCAATACGGCCCGCACATCTTCCACACCAATTCGGACGAGATCGTCGACCATCTGTCGAACTTCACCGAATGGCGCCCCTACGAGCACAAGGTGCTCGCCGAGGTTCGCGGCCAGCTGGTGCCGATCCCGATCAACCGCACGACCCTGAACATGCTGTTCGGCCTCGACCTCAAGACCGACGAGGAAGCCGCGGCTTATCTGGCATCGCGGGCGGAGACGGTCGAGGAGATCAAGACCTCCGAGGACGTGGTGATCAACGCGGTCGGGCGCGAGCTCTACGAGCTCTTCTTCCAGGGCTATACGCGCAAGCAATGGGGAATCGACCCGTCGGGCCTGGACAAGGCGGTGACGGCGCGGATCCCGACCCGGACCAACACCGACGACCGCTATTTCGGCGACAAGCACCAGATCATGCCGAAGCATGGCTATACCGCCATGTTCAATCGAATGCTCGATCATCCCAACATCGATGTGCTGCTGTCGACCGATTACAAGGACATCGTCGACGAGGTCGACGCCGGTCATCTGGTCTTCACCGGCCCGATCGACGAATATTTCGGATTCCGCTTCGGCAAGCTCCCGTACCGGAGCCTCCGCTTCGAGCATAAGATCGTCGATCAGGCCCAGTATCAGCCGGTGGCGGTGGTGAACTATCCCCACCCGCAGGTGCCTTACACCCGGATCACCGAGTATAAGCATCTGACCGGCCAGAGCCACTCCAAGACCAGCATCACCTACGAATATCCGTCGGCGGAGGGCGATCCTTATTACCCGATCCCCCGGCCGGAAAATCAGGCGCTGTTCAAGAAATACGAGGCGCTCGCGGATTCCACGCCCGGCGTGACTTTCGTCGGCCGACTGGCGACTTACCGCTATTACAATATGGACCAGGTCGTCGGCCAGGCGCTCACCGCCTTCCGCCGCCTCGACGCCGCCCGCCGAGCCGAAGCTGGCGGAAGCCGCGGGTCGATGTGGAACGAAGCGGCGGAATAGTCCGGACGTAATTCCTCCCCCAGCTTGCTGGGGGAGGGGGGCCGCGGCGCGAAGCGTCGCGGTGGAGGGGTAATACAGAGTCCGATTTCCCCTCCACCGCGCTTCGCGCGGTCCCCCTCCCCGAGACAAGCTCGGGGAGGAATTTTTACTCCGCGGCCACCGCCGTCTCTTCCTCGACGATCACTTCCCGAAGGAAGTCCTCGAGCGCCGAATCGAAGCTCCTCAGCATCACTCCGCGCCCGCTGGTCAGCGCCGTGCTCGTCTCCTCGGGCCCGTCCTCCGCCACCACCAGGGCCGGGTCGTAGCCCGAGCCCTCGGCCACCCGCCGGGCGAAGTCGAACCAGCTCAGCTCGCCGTCGTTGGCGAGGTGCCAAAGCCCGGTCTCTCCGTCGATGAGCAGGTCGAGCGTGGCATGGCAAAGGTCCGGCACATAGGTCGGCGAAACGCGGCTTTTCGAGCAGGCGCGGACGGTCTCGCCGCGGGCGAGCGAAGTCAGCACATGCCACGCGAAATTATAGCGGTCCCACGGTCCGAAGAAGGCGCTGGTCCTGACCACCAGCGGCCTGCCGCCCGCCGCGAGCACGCGGCGCTCGGCCTCGGCCTTGCTCCGGCCGTAGACCGTCGTCGGCGCGGTCTCGTCCTGCTCATGATAGCGGCGGCCGAGGCGACCGTCGAAAACGAGGTCGGACGAGAAGGTGACGAGCGGCACTCCGGCCGCCGAGCAGGCCTCGGCGAGCGCTGCCGCGCCCTCGGCATTGGCCGCCATGCAGGCCTCCGCTTCCCGCTCGGCATCGGCGACCCGGACGAAGCCCGCGGCATTGATCACCGCCCAGGGCTGGTGACGCTTCAGGGTCCTGGCGATCGAATGCGGGTCGCGCAGGTCCATCTCCTCCCGGCTCGTCAGGCAGAAAGGCAGCGCCCGTTCCTCGCAGAGCCGGGCGAAGGCGTTGCCGAGAGTCCCGGTGGCGCCGGCAATCAGAAGCTTGCGGCCTCCCCCGGCGGGCTTGTTGCACTTGCCGCTCCACGGATAGAGGCGCGGAGCGCGCCGCCACCAGCCCGGGGAATCGAGCGCCGGATGGTCGAATGCCTCGCCCTTGGCATAGGCCTTGGCGGCGTGGGCGACCGCGGTCGGACGGGGCGTGCCGCTTCGAGCGTCGAAGGCGCCGGTATCGTAGAAGCCATTGCGCTCGGTGAGGAGGCAGCGCCAGTCGACATTGCCGAACATCGACCAGATCGTCACCGCCCGAAGGTCCACGCCCTCGCCGCGAAGCTGGACCGCGGTTTCCCACGCCTCGGCGAACCAGCGCAATTGCTCGTCCCGGTGGCAGCCGTGATGGACCTCGGTGACGGCGATCGGAATCCCGTAGCGGTTCCATGCTTCCCTGAGCCGGGGTGCCAGGCCGGTTTCCGGCTCCAGCCGCTTCACCCGCACCGCTTCGGCGTCGACATAGGTGTCGCGGCCGTTTCCGCCCGGTCGCAGCCAGGGATAGAGATGGGTTCGATGGTCGAGGAAGCGCTCGCTGGTCAGGTAATGATTGATTCCCATTATGTCCGGCCGAGCCTCGCCGCCCTCGAAAAGCGCAAGCTCCTCCGCGCCGATGCCGGCGCCGAGAAGCCTGGAATGCCAGCGATGCTTCGAGTCGACCCGGCCGTCGAGCAGGTCGAGGCTTAGCCAGCGCCGTTCATTCTCATGCTCCGCCTGGTAAAGCAAAGGCGTGGTCGCGAAGGTCTTGCCGAGGTCCTCGGTCTGGACGAGCCTGGCCTCCGGGATCGCCCGGCGGATCGCCCGCATCGCCTCGAGCGTGCCCTTGCACTCGTTGACGAGGGCCCGGAGGAAGGTCGGATAGTCGCGGGCGTGCGGATACCAATGGCCGTAGAGGCCCGAGAAACGGGCGGTGGTGAGGGGCTCGTTGACCGGGGTCCACATCTCGATCCACGGGTAACGCTCGGCCACCCGCGCCGCGTAATCGGCCAGCTTCTTCGGGAAATCGGGGTCGAGCAGGTCGGTATATCGGGGCCCCGAGCCGTGGTGGAGCAGGCCCCCGATCACCGTGATTCCCCGCTCTCGAAGCATCGCCAGCCGGTCGTCGGTCCAGGCGAAGTCCAGCCGGTCGGGGCGGTCGGGGGCGACCGCCTCCCACAGGATTGGGAAGCGAACCGTCGTCAGGCCGAGCTCCGCCATCAGCGCGACATCGTCCCGCCGGTCCCGGTGGCCGGTTTCGACGGACTGATCCCGATATTCCTCGTTCAGTCGAACGATGGTGCATTCGGCGCCCCCCCATAGCTCTGGAGACGCCCTGCGTCGGCCTTCGATCATGCTTTATGGGTTTCCGATTGTGGCGGTCGAGTAACGAACCCCCCTCGCCAGACTACGGTTCCCTCCGCCGAGCCCGCCTCTAAAGCAGGTTAGGCAGAATCCGGCCCCTCTAAGGCGGTCGGCCGGATTCGCGGTGCTTAGGAATTCGGCAACTCTTTTCAGTCATGGTTTCCTAGGTCCGGGGGGAGAGTGCGATGCGTGTCCAGCACCAGGAGGCGAGCTTCGAAGACCGCCGCTGCGAACCGCGCCACGAAGACCTTATCGATAGCGCGATCATCCATTTCCGGGGGGAGCGCCATTCGGTGCCGGTCCTCAACATCTCGACCCGCGGAACGATGATCGAAAGCGGTCTCACGCCCCGTCTCGGCGAGACGGTCCTGGTCGAATTTCCCGAATGCAGCCGGATCCACGCCTTCGTCCGCTGGGCCCGCGAAGGCCGGATCGGCCTCAATTTCGGCCACGAGATGGTGTTGGGCTGACGGCCAGCCCTTCCCGTCATGCCAGCGCAGGCTGGCATCCATCCCGCCTATTCATTTGCTTCGACCTCGGCATGGACCCCAGCCTTCGCTGGGGTGACGGCCGATGGCTCGGCGCGCCCGGCGACTAACGATCGAGCGCCCTCAGCACCGTCGGCGTTATCCCGCTCACCATCTTCTTGATGCCCTGGAAATTGGGATGGATCTTGTCCGGAAGCGCCAGCGCCGGATTGCCCGCCACGCCCGCGAGGAAAAAGGGGTAGAGCTCGGCGCCGTGCTCGCGCGCCAGATCGGGGAAGATCCGGTTATATTCGGCCATATAGCGGCTGCCGAGATTGGGCGCTGCGAGCATGCCTGCGATCAGGACCGGGATTCCGCGGCGCTTCAGCTCGGTCAGGATCGCGTCGAGGTCGGTCCGGGTCTGCCTGGGCGGGAGGCCTCGGAGCATGTCGTTCGCCCCGAGGGCGACGATCGCCAGGTCGGGCTTCGCCTTCAAACCGTCCAGGGTCCACTTCATCCTCGCCCGCCCCTGCGCCGCGGTGTTGCCGGATACTCCGGCATTGGCGACGAAGGCGCGAACGCCGTTGCGCCGGAGCATGTCCTCGAGCTGCGGCGCGAAGCCCTGGCCCGGCGGCAGGCCGTAACCCGCGGTGAGGCTGTCGCCGAAGGCGAGGATCTGGACGTCCTTCGCCTCGGCCGATGCCGAGGAAGCGGCCACGATCAGAAGCAGCGCGTGGACAAGCCGGCGAAGCGCCCCATATGGCATCCGTAACGACATCGGATTTCATTTCCCTTCATGACCGGCTCCTACGTTATCGACGCTTCGAATGTCACGCTCGCGCTCGGCTCTGGAGCGGGCCGGGTCGAGATATTGCGCGGTGTCGCTCTTCAAGTCGCGAGCGGCGAAAGCGTTGCCTTGCTCGGGCCCTCGGGCAGCGGAAAATCGTCGCTGATGGCGGTCTTGTCGGGGCTCGAGCGCGCGACGGGAGGGTCTATCCACATTGCCGGCGCCGATTTCACCGCGCTCGGCGAGGATGAGCTTGCCCGGGCGCGGCAGGGGCGGATCGGGATCGTCCTCCAGGCCTTCCATCTGCTCCCGACGATGACCGCGCTCGAAAATGTCGCGGTCCCGCTCGAGCTTGCCGGCCGGGAGGGCGCGTTCGACCTCGCCCGGGCCGAGCTGGAAGCGGTCGGCCTTGGCCACCGGCTCGCCCATTACCCCGCCCAATTGTCGGGCGGCGAGCAGCAGCGCGTCGCCATCGCCCGGGCGACCGCGCCTCGGCCGGCGCTGCTCTTCGCCGACGAGCCGACAGGGAATCTCGACGCGGCCACGGGGACGGCGATCCTGGACCTGCTGTTCGAGCGGCAGAAGGGGACGGGGGCGACCCTGCTGGTGATCACCCACGACCCGGCTCTGGCGGCACGATGCGGGCGGGTTCTCGAGATGCAGGACGGGCGGATCGTCCGGGATTCGGCGCATGGGTGAGCGTGCGGAATTCCTCCCCCAGCTTGCTGGGGGAGGGGGACCAGCCGAAGGCTGGTGGAGGGGCAATCCTGAGTCCACATTCCCCCTCCACCACGACGCTGCGCGCCGCGGTCCCCCTCCCCGAGGCAAGGTCGGGGAGGAATTATGAGCCTTCCCCTCCGCCTCGCCCTCCGCGATCTTCGCGGCGGCCTTGCCGGGCTCCGCCTCCTCGCCATCTGCCTTTTCCTCGGAGTGCTCGCCCTGGCGGGCGTCGGCTCGCTCTCCTCCGCGATCACCGCCTCTCTGTCCGAGCGGGGGCAGGAAATATTGGGCGGCGACGTCCAGCTCGTCGTCTCCCAGCGCGAGGCGACGGCGCGGGAGCTGGCCGCCTTCGCGCGCGAGGGGCGGGTCAGCCACATCACCCGGATGCGGGCCATGGCGGCTCGGCTCGACGGCGCCGAGAGCGTGCTGGTCGAGTTGAAGGGGGTGGACCAGGCCTGGCCGCTCTACGGGACGTTCCGGGCCGACCCCGGCAACCGTCCCGCCCGATCACAGGTCGCGGTAGGGCCGGAGCTGGCCGACCGGCTCGGAGTGCGGGTCGGCGACCGCATCAGGATCGGCGGCGCCGAGCTCGAGATCGCCGGACTGATCGCCGAGGAGCCGGACCGGGTGGGGCAGGGCTTCACGCTCGGCTCGACCGCTTTGGTCGACCGCTCCGGCCTTGCCGCCACCGGCCTCGTCCAGCCCGGAAGCCTCTACACCAGCGCCTACCGGATCCAGCTTCGGCCCGGCTCCGATCCCAAGGCAGTGGCGGAGCGGCTCAGGAAAAGCTTCGGAGCGGCCGGATATCAGGTGCAGGACCGGTCCAACGGAGCGCCCGGGACCCGGCGCTTCATCGAGCGGCTCGGCCAGTTCCTGACCCTGGTCGGGCTCACCGCGCTGATCGTCGCCGGGATCGGGGTCGGCAACGGAGTGGCCTCCTATCTCGACTCCAAGCGCTCTTCGATCGCCACCCTGAAGCTGCTCGGAGCAACCAGCCGGACCCTCTTCCTCTCCTATCTCTTCCAGGTCGGGCTGGTCGCCCTGGCCGCGACCCTGGCGGGGCTCGCGGCGGGGGCGCTGGTGCCTGCCGTGGTCGTCGCTCTGGCCGGCGATTCGCTGCCGGTGCCGCCGCGCCTCGCGCTCTACTGGCAGCCGCTGCTCGCCAGCGCCGCCTACGGCCTGCTCATCGCCGCCGTCTTCGCTCTGGTGCCGATCGCCCGGGCCCGCACCGTCCCGGCGGCGACCCTCTTCCGTGGCGATCTCGAACCGTCGCGGCGGCCGGGATGGGCGGTGGTTCTGATCGTGCTCGCCGCCGCCGCCGCGATCGCCGGCCTCGCCGTCGGCACCGCCCGCGAGCCCGCCTTCGCCGCCGGCTTCATCGCCTCGGCGCTCGGCCTCGTCCTCCTCCTCACCCTGCTCGGCGGGCTGATCCGCCTGGCCGCCTCCCGGTTTCCGCGTCCGAAGCATCCCGTCTTCAGGATCGCTCTCGCCAACCTCCACCGCCCCGGCGCCCAGACCGGCCGGCTGGTTGTCGCGCTCGGCCTCGGACTTACCTTGTTCACCACCTTGGCGGTGATCGAGAGCAACCTCGCCGGGCAGATCCGGACCACCATCCCGGCCAGGGCGCCGAGCTTCTTCATGCTCGACATTCCGGTGGAGGAGATAGGGCGCTTCCGGACGCTGGCCGAGCGTGCGGCGCCGCAAGGCGAGCTGGTCACCATCCCCTCGCTTCGAGGCTCGGTGGTCGCCCTCGGCGACCGGCGGGTCGCCGACATGGCCGAAATCCCGCCCGACGCCTGGTTCCTTCGCGGCGACCGGGGGCTGACCTATTCGGCGAACGTGCCGGAGGGGAGCCGGATCGCCTCGGGAAGCTGGTGGCCCGCCGATTATTCCGGCCCGCCCCTCGTCTCGCTCGACGTCGAGGCGGCCCGGGCGGTGGGGCTCGAGGTGGGCGATTCGATCACCGTCTCGATCCTCGGCCGCGAGATCGAGGCGCGGATCGCTTCGCTGCGCGAGATCAACTGGGACACGATGGGGTTCAACTTCGTCATCGTCTTCGCGCCCGGAACGCTGGAGAACGCTCCGCACAGCTTCATGGCGACGATTTCGATGCCCGAGGCGCAGGAGCGTCCCTTCGCCCGGGCCGTGTCAGGCGCCTTTCCGAGCGTCTCGGCGATCCGGGTCAAGGAAGTGGTCGAGACGGTAAGCTCGATGCTCTCGCAGCTCGCGGTGGCGGTTCGCGCCGCCGCCTCGGTCGCGATCCTGGCTGGAATCGCGGTTCTGGTCGGAGCGCTCGCGGCGAGCCGCCGGGCGCGAACCTACGACAGCGTCATCCTCAAGATGCTGGGAGCGACGAGGGGCCGCATCCTCGCCGCCCAGGCGGCCGAGTTCGCCGCTCTCGCGCTGGTGGTCAGCCTCGTCGCGCTCGGCCTGGGCAGCGCCGCGGGCTGGTGGGTGGTGGTCCGGATATTCGAGCTCGACTGGGCGCCCGACTGGGCCACGGTTGCCGCCACTCTGGCGCTCGGGGCGGTCGTCACCCTGGTCCTGGGGCTGCTGGGCTCCCTGCCTGCCTTGGCGGCTCGGCCCGCCCGTGCCTTGCGCACACTCTGACCGGAGACTGCCATGATCGACCTCTACACCGCCGCCACGCCCAACGGGTACAAGGTCTCGATCCTGCTCGAGGAACTGGGCCTGCCTTACGAGGTCCACGTCCTCGACCTTCGCTCCGGCGCCCAGAAGGAGCCCTGGTTCACCGCGATCAACCCGAACGGGCGGATCCCGGCGATCGTCGACCGCGACGAGGAGGATTTCGCGGTGTTCGAGTCGGGCGCGATCATGGTCTATCTCGCCGACAAGACGGGACGGCTGATGCCGGCCGATGCGAAAGGCCGAAGCCGGGTCCTGCAATGGCTGATGTTCCAGATGGGCGGCGTCGGCCCGATGATGGGTCAGGCCAACGTCTTCACCCGCTATTTCCCCGAGCAGCTGCCCGGCGTCATCGAGCGCTACCGGCGCGAAAGCCGGCGGCTGTTCGACGTGCTCGACGGGCATCTCGCCGATCGTGAATGGCTGGCCGGCGATTATTCGATCGCCGACATCGCCAATTTCGCCTGGGTGCGGATCCATGAATGGCCGGGGGTCTCGGTCGAGGGACTGGAGCATCTCCAACGCTGGATGGCGGCGATCGCGGAGCGGCCTGCGGTGAAGAAGGGCGTGACGATTCCGCCCCGGGCCGATCCGGACAAGACGGTAGAAGCGGCGCGGTCGATGCTGGCTTGAACTGCGTCGTCCCAGCCTTCGCCGGGAAGACGGCTAGCGCTTCGCCTCGCATCTCTCATAGTCGGGCTCGCGGCCCTGCCGGCGGGCCTTGCGCTCCTCCTTGCCCATGCACTCTTCCTGGCGACGGATCTGGCGGCCGCGCTTCCGGTCCGCTTCCGCCTGGGTGGTGACGACGGCGTCGACCCCGGCCGAAGCCACTTTGACCGGAAGGGTGGCGACGCTGACGGCAGTATCGACCGCGGTCCTGGCGATGCAGCCCGGCAGAGCGAGCACGGCGAACGGGAGGAGAAACAGACGCATGACCGCACCCTAGGCCGGTGTGAGAAGCCAGCCTAGGCGCAAGTCGATGATCGCCACCTTAACGCGGTCAGCCGGTCTTCCGAAGCGTCGGCGAGTCGAGGTCGAGCTCGTCGAACCTGATCACCTCGAGGTCGGGGCGGAGGGCCCGGAGCTTGTCGATGAACTTCGACGAATCGCCGACCACGACCAGGGTGGCGCGATCGGCCCCGACCAGCCGGGCCGCGGCCGCCGAGGCGCCTTCGGGGGTCACCCCCTCCATGCTGGTCGCGAATCGCGCAACCTCCGACGGAGCCACGCCCTGCTGGAGAAGACCGGCGAGAATCCCGCCAAGGCCGTCGCTGGTCTCCGCCTGGCGGTTGAAGGCGCCGGTGATGAAGGCGATCCGGTTGGCGACCTCTTGCCCTTCGAGCGGCTGCTTGGCCAGCCGGTCGAGCTCGTCGAGGAAGACCTTGGCGACTTCGGCCGCGGTCTCGTTCTTGGTCTGCCCGCTGGCGGTGAGAAGGCCCGAGTCGAGCCGCGCCGGAAGCCCGCTATAGGCCCCGTAGGAAAGCGCCCGCTTGGTCCGCACCTCCTGGAACAGCCGCCCGCTCGAGCCTCCGCCGAGCACCGCGTTGGCGGCATTGGCCTGGTAGTAAAGCGGGTCGGAGCGGCTGATCCCGCGCACCGCTGCGAGCACCGCGGCCTGGCCGGCGCCGGGCAGGTCGATGACGAGCGTGCGGACCTTCTGAGGCTGCCCGGCGCGCTCGGCCGGGGGAATGGGGGCCGGCCCTTCGCCGCGCCAGCCGCCGAACAGGGACGCGGCCAGGGCGTCGGCCCGGGCCGAATCGATCCCGCCCGAAATGACCAGGGCGCTGTTGCCGGGGTGCCACCATTTGCGGTGGTGCCGGGCGAAATCCTCGCGGCTCAGCGCGGCGAGCGACCGGGGCGTGCCGTTGGCCAGAGTCGCATAAGGCGCGCTTCCATAAGCTAGAGGCTGAGCGACCATCGCGGCGAGCTGGCCGGGATTGCGGAGCGCGATGGAAAGCGAGTCGATCGACTGCTTGCGCTGAAGCTCCAGCTCCCCGGCCGGGAAGGTGGCGTTCTGCGCGATGTCGGCGAGGATTCGGCCGGCGGCCTCGAGATTGGCGGCCGGAGCGGTGATCGACAGGAAGGACCCGTCGGGGCCCGCGCCGCTGTTCAGGGTCGCTCCGAGCGCTTCCAGCTCGGCCGAGATCCGCTCCGCGCTTCGGGTCGCGGTGCCTTTGGTGGCGAGCTCCGCGGCCATGGTCGCGAGGCCCGCCTTGCCGTCGGGGTCGGTCGAGGCCCCGCCCTTCACCACCAAAGTCATGGTGGCGAGCGGCACCTGTCCGCTTCGAGCGGTGACGACCGAAAGGCCGGTCGGAAGTTTGGTCTCGGAGATGACCGGCGGAGTCACCCGGACCGCGGGCCCCGGCGCCGGCGGCTGTTCGCGCTCGCCTTCCGCTGCCAGTTCGTTGGGCGGCCGGGTCGCGGGCGGGGCCGATTTGAAGGTCGGCATCGGCGCCGGGTTGGTCCAGGCGTCGGCCTGGCCCGCCGGCCGGGCGCTTTCGTTGAGATAGCGCAGGTCCACGCGCGAGGCCGGGGTGAGATAGGTCCGGGCCACCCGCCGGACGTCGGCGGCGGTTACCTTTTGATAGGCCGCGATCAGCTTGTCCCACTGGGCGGGGTCTCCGGAGCGGACCAGCATTTCGCCGAGCCCGGAGGCGCGGCCGCTGAAAGTCTCGCGCTGCCGAAGCGCCGAAGCGAGAAGCTCGTTCTTCGCCTCGGCCAGCTCCGCCGCCGTCACCGGCCCGCTGCGGATCCGCTCGATCTCGGCGGCGAGGGCGGCCTCGGCCTCCTCGACCGTGCGTCCGCCGGCGAGGATGACGTTGGGCGCGTAATAGCCTTCCTCCTCGAACGACGCGAGCTGGGCGCCCGCCTGGGTGGCGATCCTTTTGTCGCGGACCAGGCTCTTGTGGAGCCGGGAGCTCTCTCCGGTGGTGAGGATTCCGTCGAGTACCTCGATCGCCGCGGTGTCGCGATGCGCCATTCCCGGGATCCGCCAGATCGATCCGACCACCGGCAAGGGCACGTTGGGCGCATACAGGGTCGCGGTCCGCGGCTGGGTCCGCGGCTTCTCGCGCACGGCGATGGCGAGCGGAATCTTGCCGGCGCGGGCCGGGATCGGGCCGAGATATTCGTCGACCCAGCCATCCAGCTGCTTCTGGTCGAAATTGCCCGAGACGATCAGGGTCGCCGTGTCCGGCCCGTAATAGGCTTCATGGAAGGCGCGGGCGTCGGCGACGGTTGCGGCGTCGAGCTGCTCGATGCTTCCGATCGTCGAGCGGCGATGCGGCGAGACGTCCCAGGCATTGTCGGTGACCAGCAGCCGCAGCCGGCCGTAGGGCGGGGTCAGCACGCCCTGGCGATACTCCTCCTTGACGACGTTGCGCTCGGTCTCGAACACCTGCGGATCGATGACCGGGCGGGCCATGCGCTCGGCATGGGTCCACAGCATCGTCTCGAGATAGCGCGCCGGAACGCTCTCGTAATAATTGGTCCGGTCGGACGACGTGCTCGCGTTGCGGCTTCCGCCGACGTCCTCGACCAGCCGGTTGATCATATTGTAGGGCATGTTGCGGGTCTTGCGCGACAATATGTGCTCGAACAGATGGGCGAAGCCGGAGCGCCCTTCCGGATCGTGCTTCGATCCGACCTCGTACCAGACTGAGACCGAGACGTTGGCGGTGCTGGTGTCGCGCATCGAGATGATTCTCAGGCCGTTGGCGAGCCGGCGCTCCTTATATTGGAGCGGCGGAACTTCGATCCGGCTCGCGGCCGGGGCCGCCGGTTGCGCCGAACCGGTGCCCGCCAGTCCGGCCGCCGCCGTCACCGCGAGCAGTGCCGCCTTCATCGCCCCGAAACGCATCGCCTTCTCCCCTCGAAATCCAGTCGCGACAGAGGGGTAGAGCGCCGGCGCGGGCAGCGCCAGTGGACTTCCGGTGCAGGTCTTGCTTGTTTGGCCCACGGGACGAAGCGCCGGGTGAAGTTGATGAAATGACCGGTGGAATTTCACTGTGACCTTTCGCCGAAAGGCGCGATTTCGCACGGGATCGGGTTTCGAGCAGGCGCGCCGGATCCATGGCAAGTCCTCCGCATTCAGGGCAGCATGGAGAACATATCGTAAACAACCAACCCTGCCAAGCTGAGCTCACTTCAGCGTAGACGGGCGGGCCAGCAATTTTCGGGTCCGGGCCTCGGCCTCTTCGGCGCGGTCGGCCTGGCGGTCGTAGTCGAACGCCATCTCGGTAAGCGCGGGGGCGAGGCCTTCCATTCCAATCCCGGCCGCCTGCACCCGGCATTTCTGCGCCAGCGCGCGCAGGGAGAGGGCCGTGGCGCTCATGCTCGAAGCCGTTTCACCAGGGCGGTCATGCTTGCAAACTCCGGCTCGAGGCGGCGCGGAAGAGCGAAAGGCGATCGCGCGCTCCCGACGCACTTCCTGCCCAAGAGGCAAGCGGTTTAATATAGATTAAGTTCCCCGAAACCAATCTAGATTTCGGAGCCACTCTCTATCCGGACCGCATCGTCGAAGGTCAGGGTAAGGACCGGACCGCCCCGCTCGTCCTCGACCTCGATCCGATGATGGAGGCTGAGGCGCCCATGCATGAGCTGGTCGCACATCATCCCCCGGGCACCGGCCAGCGCGGCCGCCCGGGCCGCCTCGACATCGGCGAGCTCGATCCCGTCGTCGTCCCGGACAACGGCCTCGTCGAAAACGTGAAAGAAGAATCGCGGCATGCCCGCCTCCTTAAGGCTTGCGCGGGAGGGGGGCATTCACCTCGCGCAGGCGATCAATGTCTGATCGAAATCAGCTTTTCCTCGCGCCGCTCGATGTGGAGATAGTTGGAGTTGAAGCCCGAAGCTTTCTCCAGCGCCCGGTAGTCGTGAATGGCGAGCAGCCCGTGGCGCAAGCTGATCAAATCCTCCGAGCGAAGCCGCTGGAGCACCCGGTTGACGTGGACGGAGGTCAGGCCGAGGGCGTCGCCCAGCTCCTCCTGGGTGAGCGGCAGGTCGAACCGGTGATCATGGACAAGGCCGACATTCTTCATCCGCACGTAAAGTTCGCAGATCAGGTGGCCGATCGCCTCATAGGCGTCGCGCCGGCCGACGTTGACGATCCAGCTTCGAAGCACGGCCTCGTCGACCAGGGTCGACCACCAGAAGGCCTTGGCCAGCGACGGCCGTTCGGCGAGCGCCTCGATCCGGGCGCAGGGGATGAAGGCGACCCGGGATCGGGTCAGGGTCGAGATGCCGTGGTCCATCTCGCCCAGGATGGCGACGTGGATGTCGCAGAAATCGCCCGGGACGAGGAAGGCGGTGATCTGCCGCTCGCCGCCGGGAAGCAGTTTGTAGCGCGCCGCCCATCCCTCCACCATCAGATGGACATGGTCGGGCCGGTCGCCTTCCCGGATGATGTTCCGGCGCGCTCCGATCTCGCGGGCGTCGGCGTAGAGGGCGTTGAGATCCCGGCGGTCTTCCTCGGACAGGCGGGCGCGGGTCTGGAGCTTTGCGACCAACGGGGTGTCGAGAGCCTTGTCCGCGAGCTTGTGCTGGGTTCCGGCCATCGTCGGGTGATACAGGAGCCGGGGGGCAAGGCATATCGGCAATCCCGAAAACCTGATCCATGTTAAGAACTACCTGACTATCGTGGGTGAGATACCGCGCGCCTCACTTCCTGTACCTACCATCAGGTCGCCGACGGCAAGCAGGAGCCTCCGGGGATCGAGAGTTCATCGTGATGCTCCCGCCCATCCTCCCGCGGAGAGCATCATGACGTCGCCCCAGGGCATCGAACGCATCGTCCGGCGCCTGGCGTTGCGCGGGCCTCTGACGGACGAGGACAAGGCGGCGATCCGCGACCTGCCCTTCACCAACCGGACGATCGAGCCCGGCGCCTATCTCGTGCGCGAGGGCGAGCCTCCGACCATCTGCACCTTGCTCTTCTCCGGCTTCGCCTATCGCCACAAGGTGACCGGCAAGGGCGAGCGCCAGATCATGTCGGTCCATATGCCGGGCGAATTCCTCGATCTGCAGAACACCTTTCTCGAAGTCGCGGACCACAATGTTCAGACGCTGACCCGGTGCGAGGTCGCGGCCGTATCTGGCCAGGCGATCCGCGAGCTCGCTTTGGCCCATCCGCGAGTCGGCCGGGCGATGTGGATCGAAACCCTCGTCGATTCGGCTATCTTCCGCGAATGGATCGTCAACGTGGGCCGGCGGGATTCGATCAGCCGGGTTTCCCATCTGCTGTGCGAGTTCGCGCTGCGGCTGGAAGCGGCCGGTCTCGCCGAAGGGCATCGCTACGAGATGCCGATGACCCAGGAGCAGATCGCCGACTGCACCGGCCTTACCCCCGTGCACGTCAATCGAGTGCTGAAGGAGCTCGGGCGGATGGGCCTGATCGAGCGCGACAAGCGCGCCGTTTCGATCGTCCAGTGGGACCGGCTCCGACATGTCGGCGACTTCAACACCCGCTATCTCCACCTCGAAGACGGCGGCCCGAACAACCTCGCCTCGGCCCGGTAAAAATCCGTCATCCCAGCGAAGGCCGGACCTTTGCATAAGCCGCCGGAGCTTAGCCCCTCCCCTTCAGGGGAGGGGTTGGGGTGGGGGTTGTCGGCTCGCTTCACCGACGTCGGCGAACAT
>JBAWCC010000082.1:0-2662 GCA_049590095.1 Allosphingosinicella sp.
CCGCGGCAGCAGGCGCGCCGAGATCGCGCTCGCTCCGATCGGCAGCTGCGCGCAGCCGAGCTGCGGCCGCCAGGCGGCGACCCGCGGCGGCAGCTTGTCGCTGAAGGCGACGCTGACCGTCATCGCCTCGCGGTCGATCTTCGCTTCCAGGCCGGGAAGCAGCGGCTCGAGCTCGGAGTAGGTCCGCTCGAGATCGTCCCTGGCGACCTGTTCCTCCGTCTGCCCGGCGTTGAAGATTCCGCTGCACAGGAAGGACGCCTTGTAGCCCGCCGCGAGAGCCCGGACATATTCGGGCCGGTCGACCTGGGCCGAGGCGGGCGCGGCGAGAAGGAAAGCCGCCAACGCACAAACCGTCGCCCCAGCGAAGGCTGGGGCCCATGATGCCCTCGAGCATGACGCTGAATCAGCATGGATGCCAGCCTTCGTTGGCATGACGTGGGAGGCGACGGCGTCGTCCCAGCCCGCGATCATCTCAGTCATCGCGCTTCGCTTTCCGCTGTTCATCCCACCAGGCGAGGCGCTCGGCGAGCCGCTTCTCGAAGCCTCGGTCCGTGGGCTTGTAGAAGCTCTGCGGCTCCATCTCCTCCGGCCAGTAATTGTCGCCCGAGAAGCCCCCTTCAGAATCATGGTCGTATCGATAGCCCTTGCCATAGCCGACCTCCTTCATCAGCTTGGTCGGCGCATTGAGGATGTTCTTGGGCGGCATCAGCGAGCCGGTCTCCCGCGCGGAACGCCAGGCCGCCTTCTGGGCGACGTAGACCGCGTTCGATTTGGGCGCGGTGGCCAAATAGAGGCAGGCCTGCGCGATGGCCAGCTCCCCCTCCGGCGAGCCGAGGAAATCGTAGGTGTCCTTGGCGGCGAGGCACTGGACCAGGGCCTGGGGATCGGCGAGGCCGATGTCCTCCACCGCGGTCCGGATCAGCCGGCGAAGGAGGAAGAGCGGCTGCTCGCCGGCCGTGAGCATCCGCGCCAGATAGTAAAGCGCCGCCTGCGGGTCGGAGCCGCGAATCGCTTTGTGAAGCGCGGAGATGAGGTTGTAATGGCCCTCGCGGTCCTTGTCGTAGACGGCGACCCGGCGGTGGAGGAGGGCGGAAAGGCCGGCGGGGTCGAGCGGCTCGGGCAGGTCGACAGAGAAGAGGGTCTCCGCCTGGTTGAGCAGGAAGCGGCCGTCGCCGTCGGCGGTGGCGACCAGGGCGTCGCGGGCCTCGGCGGTGAGCGGCAGCGGCCGTCCGACCAGTTCCTCGGCCCGGTCGAGAAGCTTGCACAAGGCGTGGCTGTCGAGCCGGTTGAGGATCAGCACCTGCGCCCGCGACAGCAGGGCCGCGTTGAGCTCGAACGACGGGTTTTCGGTCGTGGCGCCGACGAGGACGACGGTGCCGTTCTCGACATAGGGCAGGAAGCCGTCCTGCTGGGCGCGGTTGAAGCGGTGGATCTCGTCCACGAACAGGAGCGTCTGGCGCCCGAGCTTCACATGGTCGCGCGCTTCGGCGAACACCTTCTTGAGCTCGGCGACCCCCGAGAAGACCGCGGAGATGGCGACGAAGCGCATTCCGACCGCGTCGGCGAGGAGGCGCGCGACGGTCGTCTTGCCGGTGCCCGGAGGCCCCCACAGGACCATCGAGGCGAGCTTGCCCGCGGCCACCATCCGCCCGATCGCGCCTTCGGGGCCGGTGAGATGGTCCTGACCCACCACCTCGCCCAGCGCGCCCGGCCGAAGCCGGTCGGCGAGCGGCGCGCTTTCGGGCGCGGTGGCGGACGGCGAGGGAGGCGGCGGATCGCCGGCGAACAGATCGGCCATGGCGGGGCTTCTAGGCGGAAACCGGTTTTATCAGAAGCACCTTCGGAAACCTTACGTCATGCCAGCGAAAGCTGGCATCCATGCGAAGCCCGTGCCCGCCTGGCGGCTCCGGATGGACCCCAGCCTGCGCTGGGGTGACGGGAGGGGGCTCGGCTTCCGCAACCGATTGACTCCGATGTTTCTAAGATATATCTCAGCTAGCTCTCTCTAGATTGGAGACATGACATGAGGATTGGCTGTGGACCCCGTTTCACCTTCCGCGACATCCCTCCCGGCCTGATGGCGATGGGCTTCGGTCCCCGCGGCGGAGGCTGGGAGGGCGACTGGAGCGCCGAGTTCGGACTCGGTCGAGGCGGCCGCGGCCGCGGCAAGCGGCGGATGTTCGAATCGGGGGAGCTTCGGCTCGTTCTCCTCAAGCTGATCGCCGACCAGCCGCGCCACGGCTACGACCTCATCCGGGCGATCGAGGAGCTCACCCACGGCAGCTACGCGCCGAGCCCGGGGGTCGTCTATCCGACCCTGACCATGCTCCAGGACATGGGCCTGATCGAGGAAGCGGCTGCGGACGGCACCCGCAAGGCCTTCGCGATCACGCCCGAAGGCGAGGCTCATCTCGCCGAGCGCTCGGAGGAGGTCGAGGCGCTCTTCGAGCGGCTGACCGGCGCCGGCGAGGGCAAGCGCCGCGCCGGCGGAAGGCCGATCCAGCGCGCGGTCGGCAATCTCCTCTCGGCTTTGTGGCACCGGGTCACCGCCGACGACACCAACGAGCCGCGCCTTCACGAAATCGCCGCCATCCTCGACGAAGCGGCGCAGAAGATCGAACGGCTGAAATAGCCGGCTTCCCCTCCCTGGAAGGGAGGGGAT
>JBAWCC010000083.1:0-2507 GCA_049590095.1 Allosphingosinicella sp.
CTTCCGGAGGATGGTGACGCCGAGATTCAGCGAGGCCGACCACAGGCTCGTCACCGACGCGGTGGCGAAGGCCGAGCGGTCGAGCGACGGCGAGATCGTCACCATCGTCGCTCCGCGTTCCGACGCCTATCACGACGTCGGGCTGCATTATGCGGTCCTGGCGATGCTGCTCGTGCCGACGATCGCGGCGGTGCTTCCGCAATCCTGGATCGACTGGGTCCTGGGACTGGTCTTCGGCTGGAACGCGTCGCTGAGCTTCCGGCTGGCGATGCTCGCGCTCGTCGTGGCCATGGCCATCGTCTTCCTGATCGTCCGGTTTGCCTGCGCCTGGATGCCCCTGCGCATGGCCCTGACTCCGGCGAGCACGAAGACCCGCCGGGTCCGGCGCCGAGCGGTCGATCTGTTCCGGGCGGGGACCGAGCATCGGACGATGGGCCGCACCGGAATCCTCCTCTACCTTTCCCTGCTGGAGCATCGGGCGGAGATCGTGGCCGACGAGGCGATCCACAGCCGGGTCGAGCCGGACGTGTGGGGGGAAGCGATGGCGGCCCTGGTCGAGGGCGTGAAGGCGGGGCGGTCGGGGGAAGGGATGGC
The DNA here is from genome assembly GCA_049590095.1 of Allosphingosinicella sp. Classification (GTDB taxonomy): domain Bacteria; phylum Pseudomonadota; class Alphaproteobacteria; order Sphingomonadales; family Sphingomonadaceae; genus Allosphingosinicella. The sequence goes on from JBAWCC010000083.1 coordinate 595, forward strand.
GCTCGCGGTCGAGAAGATCGGCGCGGTGCTGGCCGAATGCGTGCCCAAGACCCTGGATAATCCCAACGAGCTTCCCGACCGGCTGATCGAGCTTTGAGCGAGGAGCCGGAGGTCGTCTGGAGCGGCCGCTTCATCGAGGCGAAGAAGCTCGGCAAGTGGGAATATGTCTCCCGCACCCGCGGAGTCAGCGCCGCGGTGATCCTGGCGGTGGACGACGGGTACGTCCTCCTCGTCGAGCAATATCGGGTGCCGGTCGGCGCGCGCTGCCTCGAGCTTCCGGCCGGCCTGGTCGGCGACGAGGAGGAAGGCGAGGAGGTCGCGGCGGCGGCGATCCGCGAGCTGGAGGAGGAAACCGGCTACCGGGCCGGACGGGCGGTCGAGCTCGGGCGCTTCCATGCCTCGCCGGGAATGTCGTCGGAGGGCTTCACTTTGCTTCGAGCCGAGGAGCTGACACGGGTGGGCGAGGGCGGCGGGGTTTCGGGCGAGGATATCGAGGTGCACAGGGTGAAGCTGGAGGAGGTCCCGGCCTTCGTCGCCGAGCGCCGGGCCGCGGGCGTGGCGATGGATGGCAAGCTGCTGCTGCTTCTGGGGACGGGAATGCTGATGCCCTGACGGAGCTATTTGAAATTGTCGGCATAGGCCTGGAGCTTGAGCCTGCGCTCCGGGGGCGGGACGAGGTAGCAGGCGATGCCGTTCCTGTCCGCATAGGCCTGGGCCGCCTCCAGCGTCGGAAAGGCGAGCGTCACCTGGGACTGGGTGTCGGCACCGCCCGACCAGCCGGTGAGCGGATCGGGCACATGCGGGCGGTGCGATTCGAACTGGAGCACCCACTCGCCGGTGCGGGCGTTGCCGGACTGCATCGCATTCCTGGACCGCTGGAATATCCGGGCCGCCGTCATTCTCGTAGCTCCTTCTGCCGGTCGCTGGTGCCCGGCTTTTCCGGTTTAATCAACCGGTCAGGATCTACGCGCCGTCGCCTTCTTCGTCCTCAGCGTCGGGTCGGCGGCGGCCGGGTCGTCGGGCCAGGGGTGCTTGGGATAGCGGCCGCGCATCTCCTTGGCGACGGCGGACCAGCTGCCGCTCCAGAAGCCGGAAAGGTCGCGGGTGGTCTGGATCGGGCGGCCGGCGGGCGAGGTCAGGCTGAGGACGAGCGGAACCCGGCCGCCGGCGATGACGGGATGCCGGGACAGGCCGTAGAGCGCCTGGACGCGTACGGTCACGGTCGGCCCGGCTTCGGCCTCATAGTCGATGGAGTGGCTGCTTCCCGCGGGTGTCTCGAACTCATGAGGGGCGAGGCGGTCGAGGGTCTTGCGGCCGTCCCAGCCCAGGCGGGCGTCCAGTATCCCGGAGAGCGAGGCGGGATCGACTTCGCGAAGGCTGCGCCGGCCGGCGACGAGCAAAGGCAGCCAATCGTCGAGCGACTCGAGCAGGGCATCGTCGGAGAGGTCGGACAGGGACGGATCGTGGGCCCGGGCGAAGGCGGCCCGGCGGCGAAGCGAGCGGGCGGCCTCGCTCCACGGCAGGAGAGCGAGGCCGTGGCCCCGGACCCCCTCGACGAGGGCCGAGGCGATTTCGTCCGGAGAGGCGGTGGAATCCTGCCCCTCGGACAGGGTGATCGCCCCGAGACGGCGTCCGCGGCGGGCCTTGACGGTGCCGGCGGCGGGATCGAAGCTGAGCTTGGCGCCGGTTTCGATGCGGTCGCCGAACAAGGCTTCCACCTGCGCTTCCCCGATCGCCGCCGCTGAGAGGATTCGGGCACCGGCAGCAGTCCCGCTCACCTCGCCGACCGCGAGCCAGGCTTCGCGGGCGAGCGGCGAATGGGGATCTAGCCGGAAGCCGCGGCCGCCGACGCTGATCCAATTCTCGCCGGAGGAATCGCGGCGTTTCGACAGGCGGTCGGGGAAGGCCAGGGC
>JBAWCC010000084.1:0-1549 GCA_049590095.1 Allosphingosinicella sp.
CAGCCAGTCGCCGAGCCAGCCGAAGAACAGGGCGGCCAGCACCCAGTGCCGCAGCCGGTCCCGCGGTCGCGACGTCACCAGCACCGCGCCGAGGGCCGGAAGAGCCAGGATCAGGGCGGCCAGCGCCACCCAGAAGAGGTGCGCGGTCTCCGCGACCAGGTCGACCGCGGCGACGGCCACGTAGACGGTCAGCCAGATCCGGGCCCACCTACCCATGGCGAGCCAGGCCACCGAGTCGGGCCAGGCCGCCGCTCGGCCCCCGATGACTGACTCCCCCATCGCCCCACACCTTCCCCGTCGCCCGCGAAGCGGGCTCTCGGCAGAGGAGCAGCGGACGGATCGGGCTGATACGTCGCCCGAGGTTCGGTAGAGTCGGTCCGGTTCGGCCGGTCCCCATCGTCTAGCGGCCTAGGACACCGCCCTTTCAAGGCGGCAGCGCGGGTTCGAATCCCGTTGGGGATACCAGGAGCAACAGCACCGTGGTGAGGTGCGTCACCCCGACGGAGCAACGGTTTCCAGCCTCCGCCGACGATTCGAACCCTCGCGCATCCTGCGCTATAGTTTCGCGGGCGCTTCGATGACGGAGTGCACACCAGGCCCCGTAGCGCAGTTGGTTAGCGCGCCGCCCTGTCACGGCGGAGGTCGCGGGTTCGAGTCCCGTCGGGGTCGCGGAAGCGGTGATCGCATGTGTGGTCACCGCTTTGGCGTCCGGACCGCACGTTCACGTGCGACCGGGCGAGGCCAGGTAGCTCAGCTGGTAGCAGCGTTCGCCTGAAAAGTGAAAGGTCGCCGGTTCGACCCCGGCCCTGGCCACCATCGCTCCACCGATGCCCCGCCCTCCTGGCGGGGCATTCCTGTCGGTGGTCCCGCCGCAGAATCAACTCGGCAGCACGGCCTGTGCGCGCAAGGGGCCCCGACAAGGTCATTCTGTCGACACGCCGACAACGGATGCTTGCAACCAACCGGGCGCTGACCAGGGAAGACAGCACATCCCATTCACTCCATAGGAGGAGGCCCCCATGCGACGACGCATTCTGGCGATCGGCGCTGCCGCCGCTCTGGCCCTGTCCGGGCTCGCCGTGCCCGCACATGCAGCCGACCAAGCCCAGCTGTCAGTGCTCCACGGCGTTCCCGGTCTGACTGTCGACGTGTACGTCAACGGCGAGCGCACCCTGAACAACTTCAAGCCCGGCACCCTCGCCGGTCCGCTGAAGCTCGACGCCGGCACCTACTCGGTGGCGATCACCGCCGCCGACGCCGAAGACGACTCCGATCCGGCCATCGGCCCGATCGACCTGAAGCTCGACAGCGGCAAGAACTACACAGCTGTCGCACACCTGAAGGAGAACGGTGACCCGACGGCCACCTTGTTCACCAACGACACCTCCAAGACCGACGCCGGCCAGGGCAGGCTGACCGTCAGGCACGTGGCTGCGGCTCCCGCGGTCGACATCCTCGCCGGTGGAGACCCGGTCGTGGAAGGCCTGGAGAATCCCGACGAGGCCAGCCTCGACCTGGATGCCGGCACCATCGAGGCAGCCGTCGCAGC
>JBAWCC010000085.1:0-5152 GCA_049590095.1 Allosphingosinicella sp.
GAAGGCCGGGACCCAGTCCTTCGGCCCGCGCCGCTGGGCCCCGGCCTTCGCCGGGGAGCAAGGTTGCTCCTCAATCCACATCTTCGACTTCGACCTTCTCGCCCGTGACCCGTTGCGACAAGGCCGCCGCCATGAAGCGCTCGAGGTCGCCGTCGAGAACGTCGGAAGGGGCGGTGGAGGTGACTCCGGTGCGCAAATCCTTGACCAGCTGATAGGGCTGGAGGACGTAGGAGCGGATCTGGTGGCCCCAGCCGATGTCGGTCTTCGCCGCATGCTCGGCGCTGGCCTGGGCCTCGCGGCGCTGGAGCTCGGCCTCGTAGAGCCGTGCCTTCAGCATCTTCATCGCCTCGGCCTTGTTCTTGTGCTGCGAGCGCTGGTTCTGGCAGGCGACGATGATCCCGCTCGGCACATGGGTGATCCTGACCGCGCTGTCGGTAGTGTTGACGTGCTGGCCGCCCGCGCCCGACGCCCGGTAGGTGTCGATCTTCAGATCGCTTTCGTTGACCTCGATGTCGATATCGTCGTCGACCACCGGATAGACCCACACGCTCGAGAAGCTGGTGTGCCGCCGCGCGTTGGAATCGTAGGGGCTGATCCGGACCAGGCGGTGGACTCCGCTCTCCGTCTTGGCATAGCCATAGGCATTCTCGCCCTTGACCATCAGGGTCGCCGACTTGATGCCGGCCTGCTCGCCGGAATGATAGTCGACCACCTCGACCTTGAAGCCGCGCCGTTCCGCCCAGCGCCGGTACATCCGGTGGAGCATCTCGGCCCAGTCCTGGCTCTCGGTGCCGCCGGCGCCGCTATTGACCTCGATATAGGTGTCGTTGGCGTCGGCCTCGCCGGCGAGCAGGGCGGTGACCTTGTCGCGCTCGGCCCGATCGGCGAGCTCGGCCAGGGCCGCGACCGCGTCGCCTTCCATCGACTCGTCGCCCTCGGCCTCGGCCATCTCGAGAAGCTCGACATTGTCGTCCAGCTCCTGCTGGATGGCGCGGGTGGCGGCGATCGCTTCCTCGAGCCGGCGGCGCTCGCGCATCACTTCCTGAGCGGCTTTGGGGTCGTCCCACAAGGACTGATCCTCGACCCGCGCGTTCAGTTCATCGAGACGCCGAAGCGCCCGGTCCCAATCGAGGAACCGGCGGAGGAGGTCGAGCGCCGACCGGATTTGGTCGACATGGGCTTGCGCTTCGGCGCGCATGGGATGGTCTCCGGTTACGAGTCATGCCAGCGAAGGCTGGCATCCATGCTGACTCAGAATGGACCCCAGCCTTCGCTGGGGTGACGGATGTGGCTGGCGACTAGTAGATTCCACCCTGATTTTGCAAGAAGTCGCTGTCGCGCTGCTGAGCCTGGGGACGTTGCGCGCGGACCTTGCGAACGATCTTCTCCGGCGGGCGGTTGGCCATCTCGTCGCGGCGGATCGACCGGCGGGGCTCGCTTTCCGGCTTGAAGGCCTCCCAGATCACCGAAGCCTTGGGCTCGTCGCTCGGCCAGGCGCCGAACACCTTCTTGCCCGAGCGACGATCGATCCGGACCATCCGGATCCCGGCCGGGGCCCGGAACGGCAGGACCGGCATCTCCTTGAACGCCGTCTGCGCGAATTGCTTGAAGATCGGAGCGGCGAGGGTTCCGCCCTGGGCGTAGCCGCCCATCGGCCGAGGCTGGTCGAAGCCCATATAGATTCCGGCGACGATCTGGGCGCTGCCGCCGATGAACCAGACGTTGGTCGGGCCGGTCGTCGTCCCGGTCTTGCCGAACAGGGGCCGTCCGAGATCGCGAAGCACCTGCGCGGTGCCGCGCTGGACGACGCCCTCGAGGATGTGAACCATCTGATAGGCGGTGAGCGGATCGAGCACCTGCTTGGTTCGGAGCGGCGGCCGAGGCATCGGCTTGCCGTCCCAGTCGCGAGCGTTGCAGCCGTCGCAGGGCCGGGTGTCGGCGCGGTAGATGACCTTGCCGTTGCGGTCCTGGACGTAGTCGATGAGGGTCGGCTTCACCTCCCGGCCCTGGTTGGCGAGGATGGCGAAGGCGTTGGTGATCTTCATCACCGTGGTGTCGCCGGCGCCCAAGGCGATGGCGAGATAATTGGGGTAGTCGCCGACCCCCATCAGCCTGGAAAGGCGGGTGACCTTGTCCATTCCGGTCTGGTTGGCGGCGCGGACCGTCATCAGGTTGCGCGACTGCTCGATCCCCCAGCGCATGGTCTGGGGTCCGGCATTGCCGCCCGAGAAGTTGCGGAAGCATTTGTTGCCGAGCCCGGCGCCCTGCCAGACGCAGAAGGACCCGTCGACGATGATCGAGGCCGGGGTCATCCCGTTGTCGAGCGCGGCCGCGTAGACGATCGGCTTGAAGGTCGAGCCGGGCTGGCGCTGGGCCTGGACGGCGCGGTTGAAATCGTCGCCGCGCGAGTCGAAGCCGCCCTGCATGGCGAGCACCCGGCCGGTCGCCACTTCCTCGACGACCATTCCGCCCTTCACCTCGGGAACGGAGCGAAGCGACCAGATGCCGCCGTCGCGCTTGACGGCGACGATCATGCCGGGGCGAAGGAAGTTGAACGCGGCGGTGCCGGTGCCGCGCTTCGGCATCGAGGCGGCGTAGGACGGAAGCTCGCCGGTCGAGCCGTCGGCGAAGCCCAAAGTCGCGCTCCGGCCTTCGCGGGAAAGGACCACCGCCGCCCGCCAGTCGTCATAGCCGACTCCGAAGGGCGCCCGCGCGAGCTGCCCGCGCCAGTCGCCGTCGATTTCGATCTTGAGGCCCGGATCGCGCCAGCCCCTGCCGCGGTCGTAGCGCATCAGCCCGTCGCGAAGCGCCGTCTCCGCCGCTTCCTGCTTGGCCACGTCGAGCGAGGTGCGCACCCACAGGCCGCCCGTATAGACCCCATTGGGCCCTTTCTCGGTCTGCTCGCCCCAGCGGTCCATCAGCTGGCGCCGGACTTCCTCGATGAAATAGCCGTTGACGTTGCGGACGCTGTTGGTCGCGAAGCGGACGGTGCCGAGCGGCTCGGCCAAAGCCGCGGCGCGCTCGGCGGCGGTGATCTTGCCGTTGCGCTCCATCTCGGAGAGCACCCAATTGCGCCGGTCGAGCGCGCGCCGGGTCTGCCTCTGCGGGTCGTAGTTGCTCGGCGCCTTGGGGAGGATGGCGAGATAGGCGATTTCGTGAAGCTCAAGCGCCTCGACGTCCTTGTCGAAATAGGCCCGGGCCGCCGCCTGGACTCCATAAGCGTTCCGGCCGAGGAATATCTGGTTGAGATAGAGCGCGAGAATCTGCTGCTTGGTCAGGACGCTTTCGATCCGGCGGGCGAGGAAGGCCTCCTTGATCTTTCGGGTGACCGAATATTCGTCGCCGAGCAGGAGGTTCTTGGCCACCTGTTGGGTGATGGTGGAGGCGCCGCGGGCGCGCTCGCCGCTTCCGACTTTCGAAATATAGTCGCCGACCGCCCCGACCAGGCCCGGATAGTCGATCCCGCCATGGCTGAAGAAGGTCTTGTCCTCGGCCGAGGTGAAGGCGTCGACCAGGGTCTGCGGGAATTCGTCGAACGACAATTCGACCCGCCGCTCGCGGGCGAAGGTCTGAACCGGCTCGCCGTCTATGCCCCGAACGTTGGTCGGAAGCGGCGGCTGGTAGGTCAGCAAGGTCTCCGCCGAGGGCAGGTTGCGCGCGAACAGGAGCCAGAGGAGGAAATAGAGGATGACCGGGATCGCCGCCAGAAAGACGAGGATCCGGACCCATTTGCGGCCCCAGGCGCGCCGGACGGCCCCGCCGAACCGGCTTCCGGCGTCGCGATAGAGGGTGAGGCGGGTGGGGGCGGCTTCGGCGGACATTCGGGAAAGCTCTAGCGGATGATGGCGGTGGGGTGAAGCACCCGCAAGGCTTGACTTTTGCGATTTATCGTATATACAATAATTATGTGAAAATCGAATTCGATCCGGCGAAGCGCGAATGGACGTTGCGACAGCGGGAGTTGGATTTAGCGGCGGCCGGCAGAATCTTCCACGGCTTCAGGTTGACGCACGAGGATGAGCGCGAAGATTATGGAGAGGCTCGTTTCGTCACGTTGGGCGTCCTCGATGGGGAAACGGGGTATGTGTTTGGACGCAGCGCGGCGAAGCTCGCCGCATCATAAGCCTACGGAAGGCTCGAAAAGATGAGCGAGACACCTACCACCTCGGTCGACAGCGACTCGGATGACGATGATGTTCATGACCCGGATGACGCCCCGCATTTCACCCCGGAAATGGCCGCTCGGGCGCAAATCGCCATCGGCGACAGGATCATTCGTGAGGCCGATCCGCCGCTGGGCACGCGTCGAGGACGCCCCCCCAAGCCCGATGAGGAGCGAAAGGAGCTGGTGTCGATCCGGATCTCCCCGGATGTGATGGATTGGTTGCGGGCGAGCGGGCCAGGTTGGCAGACCCGTATCGAGGATCTGCTCAGGCGCGAAATGAGCATCGCCGCCGAATAGCTGGCTTACCGCGCCGCCACCCGCACCAGCCGTCTCGCGAAATGGGTCTCGATCGCGCTCTTCATTCCAAGCGCGATCTGCCGCCGGCCCTCCGGGGAGGCGATGTAGGCTGTGTCGACGGGATTGGTGAGGTAGCCGGTCTCGAACAGGATCGAGGGAACGTCCGGGGCCTTCAGAACCACCAGCGAGGCGAAGCGGTGATATTCGGGGCGGAAGGGGAAATAGGCCGAGGCCTCGCGCTTCAGGAGGGCCGCGAAGTCGGCCGAGACGGTCATGCTCTCGCGCTGGGCGAGGTCGATCAGGATCCGGTCGACTCCCGTATCGCCGCTCAGCGACGCTCCGGCGATACGATCCGACTGGTTCTGCTGCTCGGCGAGCAGGGCGGCCTCCCGGTCCGAAGCGACTTCCGACAAGGTATAGATGGTGGCGCCGCGGGCGCCGTCGTTGGACGGCGCGGCGTCGGCGTGGATCGAGATGAACAGATCGGCGCGCATCTTGCGGGCGATCTCGTAGCGGTCCTTGAGGACGAGATAGCGGTCGTCTTCGCGGGTCATCGCCACCCTGACCCGGCCGGATGTGGCGAGCGCGTCGCGGATCGCGGTGGCGATGGCGAGAGTCACGTCTTTCTCGCGCCGGGCTCCGAACGGCGAGACCGCGCCCGGATCGCGGCCGCCATGGCCCGCGTCGAGC
>JBAWCC010000086.1:0-1958 GCA_049590095.1 Allosphingosinicella sp.
AGCCGCGGGCGGGGCGTGCCGCCGGCCGGCCGTCCTCGGCGATCACCCGCTTGATGGAGGCGAGAATGTCCTCCATCGACGGTTCCTGGCTGATTTCCCCCATGAAGAGGGGCTTATCGCTCATTGCGAGGGCGGTGTCACGGGGGAGATTGCCGCCCCCGTAACAGTACGGGTGGAGACCGCCTGGGGGGTCGGGCCGTCGCTCCAGTCCGAGTTCCGCTTGCGGGCGCGATTGTAATAATCGATCGGATCGTAAAGCGCCCCGCCGTCGAGGTTCAGATCCTCCGCCTCGGCCTTGCCCATCGCGTTGAGCAAGGCGAAGCCGGCGACATAGGCGTCGCGGCGGGCGGTGACGAGCAGGACCTGGCTGTTCAGAAGCTCCTGCTCGGCGTTGAGGACGTCGAGGACGTTGCGGGTGCCGACGGTCTGCTCGGCCCTCGTGCCTTCGAGCGCCAGGGTATTGGCGTTGACCGCGACCTGGTTCGATTCGATCGCCTCGACCGCGGCCTCGTAGCTGGCGAAGGCGGCCCGGGTGGTCGCGACGACCAGCCGCTCGGTCTCGACTCCGCGTTCGAGCAGCTGGCTCTGGATCGCCTGCGACTGACGGACCCGCGCTCCGACGAGGCCGCCCTGGTAGATGGGGATCCGCGCCTGGACGCCGACCCGGCCCTGGAAAACCTGGTTCGGGGCGCCGGGAGCGAACTGATCGCCGGCGGTGCCGAGATAGTTGGTGGCGTCGGTGCCGCCGACCCCCGAGATGGTCGGCAGGCGGTCGGCTCGGGCGACGGAGACGTCGCGGCCGGCGGCCCGGGCCTGGGCGGCGATCGCGACGAGATCGCTGTTGTTGGCGAGAGCGATGTCGACCGCCTCGTCGGGAGTCCCGGGCAGCGGCGGCAGCGGCGGCGGCGGGGTAAGCTCCTCGGGAAGCTCGCCGATGACCCGGCGGTAATTCTCCTCGCTGCCGCTCAGGCGCCCCTCGGCCGTGGCGAGGGCGCTTTGCGCCAGCGCCAGGCGCGCTTCCGACTGGGCGACGTCGGTGCGGGTGAGATCGCCGACCTCGAAACGGTCCCGGCTCGCCTGAAGGTTGGTCTGGAGAACCCGGACCTGATTCTGGTTGAGGGTGACGATCGAGCGATCGCGGATCACGTCCATATAGGCGCCGACCGCCTCGGTGAAAATGTCGCCCTCGGTCGCCTTGAGGACGGCCCGGCCCGCCAGCACCCGGTCGTCCGCGGCCCGGATCGAGTTGCGCACCCGGCCTCCGTTGAACAGGGGATAGCTGACGTCGACGCTGGCGCTGATGTTGCGCCCGCCGCCGCCGCCGGTCTGGAACAAATCCTGATTGACTCCGGCGGTGCCCGAGAGCTGCGGCCGGCCGGCCGCCCGGGCGACGGCGACGCCTTCGTCGAGCGAGCGAAGCTGCGCTCGATCCGACATGATCGTGGGATTGCCCGCATAGGTCTTCACCAGCGCTTCGGTCAGGGTCTCGGCGGCATTCGCCGCCATTCCCGTCACCAGCGCCGCCGCCCCCACGGCAGCCATCAACCCTCCCCGCATCTCACCCATACTCCGCTTTTAAAATTCGAACGCCCGCGGCTTCGCAAATCCCGGAAGGATCGCCGCCGCGGCGTCGGCAAACGCCGCCATTCCAAACCCTTCGCCCGCCCGCCTGCCGATGGCAAGCCGGGTGACTCCGTTTTCGAGCAGACCGGCGGCGAGACGGCCCCCGTCGGCAAGCTGCGAAACCAGCGCCTCGGGGACGCACTGGACGGCGCCGTCGATCAGGATGAGATCGTAGGGCGCTCCCTCCGGAAAGCCCTCGGCGAGCGGGCCCTCGACGAACCTGACGCCGCTTCCGGCCAGATTGGCCCGCGCTTCGGCGGCAAGCTCGGAATCCTCCTCGAGCGCGACCACCGGGCCGGCGAGCCGAGCCATCAGCGCGGCGGCGTAGCCGGTCG
>JBAWCC010000087.1:0-14626 GCA_049590095.1 Allosphingosinicella sp.
AGCCAGGGGAACCCGCTCGCTCACGCCCGCAAATTCTTCCTCCAGATCGAGACGAGGATCAGCGAGAAAGCCGCCAGGCGCAGGAGAAAGAGCCAGCTTCGCTCCTCGACCGGGATATCGGTGAACGTGAGCAGCGCCTGGGTGAGGCCGAGCAGCCAGAAGGCCGCGGCGAAGGCGAGGAACAGACCTTCGCGAGTCCGCTTCCAGAAGCGCAGGAAGAAGAAGCCCGCGACCGTGAAGCCGGCGCTGATCGCTCCCGAGAGGAAGTCGGGCACGGTCTCCACTTACTCCTCCAGGTCCCAGATGAATCCGAACAGAAGCACTCCCAGAGCGGCAAGCGCGAGCAGGTAGCGGGCCAGCCGGAAGTCGACCCCCGGGAGCAGGAGCAGATCGAAGATCACCAGCAGATTGTTGGCGGCGAGGAACAGGAAGCAGAGCGCGCTCCAGAAGAGCAATCGGGCGCCGGTGCGGCGGTAGCTTCGTGCCAGGAGAAGTGCGCAGGCCGCGCTGGTCAGGAAGCAGAGCAGATAGACTGCGGTCGGGAACCAGGTCGACATCCGCTCAGTCCTTCCGCAGCCGGAAGGCGTCGGCGAAGGCGGTGATGGCGGGATTGGCCGCGGCGACGATCATCCGCCGGACCGCGTCGGGGCTCCGGGCGTAGAGGGCCGTCGCACGGTCGGCGAGCCGGTCGAGCTCCTCGGACACCGGAATGTAGCGAGCGGCCCCGTCCGCCTCGGCCGCCACCAGGCCCGCCGCCGTCAGCGAGCCGACGCTTTGCGTGACCACCAGATCGCTCCCCCTAAGTCCCGCCACCATCTCGTCGTGCGAGTGGCTACGCTCACGATCCTGCCTGAGGAAGCACAGCAATTCCAGTGCCCACACCGAACGGAAGGTGGAGCGGATGAAGCTGGAGACGTCCTCATCGGAGGGCATTTCGGGCTCGTCGAAGGACATTGCAGGCGGTCGATCCTCGCGGCGCGCCGTTGCGCCTCTATATTATCCCCGCCCGACGGGCCTTCTATCCGCCCGTGCCTTTATGGCAACCCGACTGACTGGTTAATCGCGCGCTTTGTAAATTTCTGGGGTGGATTTTTTCATCCTTCGTCTATGGTTAGCCAAAGGCGGGGGCCTTGAACGGATTTTCGGGCGGGGGAAGACGCACGAGGGAGTGAATTGGTGAATCTACAGGCCCCCCGCGATTTTATCGATCGCCGCCAGCTCCTTAGCGCACTTCGAAGCTTCCGCCGCGGCGACTTCACCGTCCGGCTCTCCGAGGATCTGCCGGGCGAGGACGGAGAGATCGCCCGCCTGTTCAACGAGACGGTCTCCCTCAACCAGCAGATGACCGACGAGTTCGAGCGCCTCTCGCAAGTGGTCGGCAAGGAAGGCAAGATAAGCCAGCGCGGCCGGGTCAAGGCGGCGACGGGAGGCTGGGAATCCGCCATCCGCTCGGTCAACGAGCTGATCGAGGACATGGTCCAGCCGACCGCCGAGGTCGCCCGGGTCATCGGCGCGGTCGCCAAGGGCGACCTGTCGCAATCGATGACGGTCGAGATCGACGGCCGGCCGCTGAGGGGCGAGTTCCTTCGAATCGGCAAGATCGTGAACACCATGGTCGAGCAGCTCGCCTCTTTCGCCTCCGAGGTGACCCGAGTCGCCCGTGAGGTCGGAACCGAAGGCAAGCTCGGCGGCCAGGCCAATGTGAAGGGCGTCGCCGGCACCTGGAAGGACCTTACCGACAACGTCAACGCCATGGCCACCAACCTCACGGGGCAGGTCCGAAACATCGCCGAGGTGACGACCGCGGTCGCCAGCGGAGACCTTTCCAAGAAGATCACCGTCGAGGTGAAGGGCGAGATCCTCGAGCTGAAGAACACGATCAACGTCATGGTCGATCAGCTCAACAGCTTCGCTTCCGAGGTGACGCGCGTCGCCCGCGAGGTGGGTACGGAAGGAAAATTGGGCGGTCAGGCGCGGGTGGAAGGAGTCGCCGGCACCTGGAAGGACCTGACCGACAACGTGAACCTGATGGCCGAGAACCTCACCGGCCAGGTCCGCAACATCGCCGAGGTGACGACCGCCGTGGCCTCGGGCGATCTTTCCAAGAAGATCACCGTCGACGTGAAGGGCGAGATTCTCGAGCTCAAGAACACGATCAACACCATGGTCGACCAGCTCAACGCCTTCGCCTCGGAGGTGACCCGAGTGGCGAGGGAGGTCGGCACGGAAGGCAAGCTCGGGGGCCAGGCGCAGGTGCCGGGAGTCGGCGGAACGTGGAAGGATCTCACGGACAACGTGAACCTGATGGCCGACAACCTCACCGGCCAGGTCCGCAACATCGCCGAGGTGACCACCGCCGTGGCGTCGGGCGACTTGTCCAAGAAGATCACGGTCGAGGTGAAGGGCGAGATCCTCGAGCTCAAGAACACGATCAACACCATGGTCGAGCAGCTCAACGGATTCGCCTCCGAGGTGACCCGAGTGGCGAGGGAGGTCGGAACCGAGGGCAAGCTGGGCGGTCAGGCGCAGGTCCCCGGGGTCGCCGGCACCTGGGCCGATCTCACCGACAACGTGAACCTGATGGCCGCGAACCTAACCGGACAGGTTCGCAACATCGCCGAAGTGACCACCGCCGTCGCCCGCGGCGACTTGTCGAAGAAGATCACGGTCGACGTGAATGGCGAGATCCTCGAGCTGAAGAACACGATCAACGTCATGGTCGACCAGCTCAACAGCTTCGCCTCCGAGGTGACCCGAGTGGCGCGCGAGGTGGGCTCGGAAGGAAAGCTCGGCGGCCAGGCTCGGGTGGAAGGAGTCGCCGGCACCTGGGCCGACCTCACCGACAATGTGAACGCGATGGCCGGCAACCTGACCGGCCAGGTCCGAAACATCGCCGAGGTGACGACGGCCGTGGCCTCGGGCGACCTTTCGAAGAAGATCACCGTCGAGGTGAAGGGCGAGATCCTCGAGCTCAAGAACACCATCAACACCATGGTCGACCAGCTCAACTCTTTCGCCTCCGAGGTGAGCCGGGTGGCGCGCGAGGTGGGCTCGGAAGGAAAGCTCGGCGGTCAGGCCAAGGTGGAGGGCGTCGGCGGCACCTGGAAGGATCTCACGAACAACGTGAACGAGCTGGCCGCCAATTTGACCGGCCAGGTCCGCAACATCGCCGAGGTGACCACCGCGGTGGCGCTCGGCGACCTTTCCAAGAAGATCACCGTCGACGTTCGCGGCGAGATATTGGAGCTGAAGAACACGATCAACGTCATGGTCGACCAGCTCAACGGCTTCGCTTCGGAGGTGACGCGAGTCGCCCGCGAGGTCGGCACCGAGGGCAAGCTCGGCGGCCAGGCTCAGGTGCCGGGAGTCGCCGGGACGTGGAAGGACCTCACCGACAATGTGAACCTCATGGCCGAGAATCTGACCGGCCAGGTCCGCAACATCGCCGACGTGACCACCGCCGTGGCGAGGGGCGACCTTTCCAAGAAGATCACCGTCGACGTGAAGGGAGAGATTCTCGCCCTCAAGGACACGATCAACGTCATGGTCGACCAGCTCAACGGGTTCGCGTCGGAGGTGACCCGAGTCGCCCGCGAGGTCGGAACCGAAGGCAAGCTCGGCGGCCAGGCGCAGGTGCCGGGCGTCGGCGGAACCTGGAAGGACCTGACCGACAACGTGAACCTGATGGCGACCAACCTGACCAACCAGGTGCGCGGCATCGCCGACGTCGTCACCGCGGTGGCGCAGGGCAACCTCAAGCGCAAGCTGACCGTCGACGCCAAGGGTGAGATCGCCGCCCTGGCGGAGACGATCAACTTCATGATCGAGACTCTCGCCACCTTCGCCGACCAGGTCACCAACATGGCCCGCGAGGTCGGAATCGAAGGCAAGCTGGGCGGCCAGGCGCGAGTTCCGGGCGCCGCCGGCCTGTGGCGCGACCTCACCGACAACGTGAACCAGCTCGCGGCCAACCTCACCAATCAGGTTCGCTCGATCGCCGACGTGGCGACCGCCGTGACCAAGGGCGACCTCACCCGCTCGATCGCCGTGGAAGCGTCGGGCGAGATGGCCGCGCTCAAGGACAATATCAACGAGATGATCCGCAACCTCAAGGAGCAGACCTTGAAGAATGCGGAGCAGGATTGGCTCAAGACCAACCTCGCCCGCTTCTCGCGGATGCTCCAGGGCGAGCGCGACCTCGCCACGGTGTCGAACCTGATCATGTCCGAGCTGGCGCCGCTGGTGAACGCCCAATACGGAGTCTTCTACGTCACCAAGCGCGAGGAGGAGGACACCAAGCTCGAGCTGGTCGCGAGCTACGGCGCCGAGAGCCACGACACGTTGAAGCGCGAGTTCAACCTTCGCGAGGGCCTGGTCGGCCAGGCCGCCGCCGACAAGCGCCCGATCCTTCTCCAGAACGTTCCGGGCGACTTCATCCGGATCGGATCGGGCCTCGGCCACGCAGCCCCGGCCAACATCAACATCCTGCCCGCTTTGTTCGAGGACGACGTCAAGGCGGTGATCGAGCTCGCTTCGTTCAGCGAGTTCAACGAGACCCACCAGAGCTTCCTCGATCAGCTGATGGAATCGGTCGGAATCGTGCTCAACACGATCGCCGCGACCATGCGCACCGAGGGCCTGCTCAAGCAGTCGCAGCTCCTCACCCAGGAGCTCCAGGCTCGCCAGACCGAGCTCACCACCAAGCAGGAGGAGCTCCACAACACCAACGAGGAGCTTCAGGAGAAGGCCCAGCTGCTCGAGAACGAGAAGAAGCAGGTCGAGGCGAAGAACCTCGAGATCGACATGGCCCGTCGCGCCGTCGAGGAGAAGGCCGAGCAGCTGGCCCTGACCTCGAAGTACAAGTCCGAGTTCCTCGCCAACATGTCGCACGAGCTCCGGACGCCATTGAACTCGCTTCTGATCCTCTCGAAGCTGCTCGCCGATAACCCGCAGGGGAATCTCAACGAGAAGCAGACCGAGTTCGCCCGGACCATCCATTCGGCCGGCTCGGACCTGCTGAGCCTGATCAACGACATCCTGGACCTGTCCAAGATCGAATCCGGCACCGTCTCGATCGAATTGGGCGACATGCGGATGCGTAGCCTGCGCCAGCATATGGAGCGCACTTTCCGCCAGCTCGCGGCCGACAAGGGCCTCGAGTTCGACGTCGAGTTCGACGAGAATCTCCCCGCCTCGATCCGAACCGACGAGAAGAGGCTCCAGCAGGTCGTCCTCAACCTCCTCTCGAACGCCTTCAAGTTCACCGCCCACGGCGGGGTGACCCTTTCGGTGCGAAGCGCCGACAGCGGCTGGAGCACCAACCATCCGGTGCTTCGCAACGTCGACCATGCGATCGCGATCGCGGTCACCGATACCGGCATCGGGATTCCCGAGGACAAGCAGAAATTGATCTTCGAGGCCTTCCAGCAGGCCGATGGAACCACCAGCCGCAAATATGGCGGCACCGGCCTCGGCCTCTCGATCAGCCGCGAGATCGCGCGGCTTCTGGGAGGCGAGCTGCAGGTCAGGTCGAAGCCGGGCGAAGGCTCGACCTTCACCCTCTTCGTTCCACTGGAGGCCGCGGCCGTCGCCGCGCCGGAAGGCGGGCCCACCAACACCGCCCGCTACGAGAACAGCGGCGCCAATGTCCCGACGGCGCTACCCGCCACGCTCGAGGTCACCGACGACCGCGACAATCTCGGCGGCGAGCCCTTCGTCCTGATCGTCGAGGACGACGTGACTTTCGCGTCCATCCTTCTCGATATCGCCCGCGAGGCGGGGCTGAAGGGCGTGATCTCGCCCGCCGGCTCCGGCACCCTGGCGATGGCGCGCAAGCTTCGGCCCGACGCGATCACGCTCGATCTCGGCCTCGACGACATCAACGGCTTCGTCCTGCTCGATCTCCTGAAGCATGATGCCGACACCGGCGGAATCCCGATCCACGTAATTTCGGGCGCCGACGAAGTTTCATCGGTCACCCAGATGGGCGCCTTCGGAGTGACCGCGAAGCCGGCCGACCATGACGAGCTGGCCGACGTTTTCAGCCGGATCCAGGTCGAGGCGAAGACCCGCCGCCGCCCCCGTCCCCGCGCCCGGAGCGAGGACATGCCGGCCAGGCCGCGCACGGTTCCCGAACTCGCCGGCACCAAGATCCTGATCGTCGACGACGACATCAGGAACATCTACTCGCTGACCAGCGTGCTCGAGAGTTACGACGTCGAGGTGCTTCACGCCGAGCGCGGCCGCGACGGGATCGACATCCTCGAGCGGACTCCCGGGATCGACGCGGCGCTGATCGACATCATGATGCCGGAGATGGACGGCTACGAGACGATGCAGAAGATAAGGGAGAAGCCGGTGCTTACCGGGCTGCCGCTGATCGCCGTCACCGCCAAGGCGATGAAGGGCGACCGCCAGAAATGCCTCGATGCCGGCGCGTCGGACTATATCGCCAAGCCGGTCGATATCGAGCTCCTGCTGGCGCTGCTCAGGGTGTGGATCGGCAAGGCCCGCAACCGGACCGCCGGACGCAAGGCCCGGTCGCAGCCGGTGCGGACGGCGGCGGAGTAATCCCATGAACGTTCCAGGGCATGTTGGTCCGGCCGATCCGGCCGCCGCTTCGACGATCGATGCGGCGTCGCCGTCGGCGCCGCGGGCCCGGGTGCTGGTCGTCGACGACGACGACCACAATCTGCTCGCAATCCGGACCGTGCTCGAGGATCTGGCAGAGGTCGAGGTCGCCTCGTCCGGCGACGAAGCCCTTCGCCATCTCCTCAAGGGCGATTTCGCGGTGATCCTGCTCGACGTCTACATGCCCGGCATGGACGGATACGAAACCGCCCAGATCATCCGCGGCCGCGAGCAGACCAAGCGGATCCCGATCGTCTTCCTTTCGGCGGTCAACAAGGAGAAGGAGCATTTGATCCGCGGCTATTCGATGGGCGCCGTGGATTACGTCTTCAAGCCGGTGGAGCCGGTCGTTCTCCGATCCAAGGTCGCGGTGTTCGTGGACCTGTTCCTGATGACCCAGGAGATCCAGCGCAAGGCGGCGCAGGAGCAGGAATTGCTCGACGCCAATTTGCGCGCCAATGCCGAGCGGCTTCGGGTCGAGCAGGAGCTTCGCCTCGCCGAGCAGCGCCAGGCCGCGATCATAGCCTCCCTCCCCATCGTCCTCTACATCGAGGCGGAAGGACCCTCCGCTCGGGTGCCGCAATTCGTCGGCGGCAATTTCACTGCGGTCACGGGCTACGATTTCGACGCGGTCACGGCCCAGCCGACCCTGTGGGCGGACCGCCTCCATCCGGAGGACCGCGACCGCGCGCTCGGAGCGATCCGCGACCGCCAGCGCACCGGCGCGATGAACATCGAATATCGCTGGCAATGCTCGGATGGCCAGTACAAGCATTTCCTCGACCAGGCCGTGCTTTTGCGGGCGGAGGAGGGCGGCTCCGCCCAATATGCCGGCACCCTGCTCGATGTCACCGACCGCAAGGACCTCGAGAAGCAGCTTCTCGAAGCGCGCAAGATGGATGCGATCGGCAAGCTGACCGGCGGGATCGCTCACGATTTCAACAATCTCCTCGCCGCGGTTCTGGGTGGCCTCGGCCTGATCGAACGGCGCCTTCCACTCGAGGAAGAGCATAAGAAGATCATCGCCATGACTCGCCGAGCGGCAGAGCAGGGCTCCGAACTGGTCAAGAGGCTGCTCGCTTTCGCCCGCCGCCAGACCCTGCAGCCGGACGCGGTCGATATCAGCCGGCTGTCGGCGACGGTCACCGATCTTCTCGCCCACACGCTGGGCGGTCTGGTCCAGCTCGAATGGCGCGCCGAGCCGGACGTCTGGTGCGCCTTTGCCGACAGCACCCAGCTCGAGCTGGCCCTGATGAACCTGATCATCAACGCCCGCGACGCCATGCCGAAGGGCGGAACCATCATCGTCACCGGCCGCAACGTCGAGGCCGCGGCCGCCAATCCGCTCGGCCTTCCCGCCGGCGATTATGTGGTGCTCGCCGTCGCCGACGACGGCAGCGGCATACCGGCCGAGATACTGGAGCAGGTCACCGAGCCCTTCTTCACCACCAAGGCCGTCGGCAAGGGCACCGGCCTCGGCCTGTCGATGGTCTACGGCTTCGCCCATCAATCGGGCGGTGCGATCGCCATCGACAGCCAGGTGGGCGAAGGGACGACGGTCGAGATCTGGCTTCCGCGCGCTCCGGCACGCGGAGCCGCGGACGAGGAGGTAGCCGCGCCGCCCGTCCCCGAATTGGAGGCCGAGGGCCGTGCCCTGCGAATCCTGCTTGTCGACGATCACGACGCCGTGCGCGAGACCACTGCGGGAATGCTGAGCGACCTGGGCCACAAGGTCGAGACCGCCTCCGACGGGCCCGGCCTGCTTCGCAAGCTGAGCGCGGCGCCGGCCGATTACGACCTCATAATCACCGATTACGCAATGCCCCTCCTCTCCGGCGCCGAAGTCCTCAAACAAGCCCGCGAGATCAGGCCCGGAATGCCCGGAATCATCATCTCGGGCTATGCCGACAGCGGCTCGATCACCGGCCAGGGTCATGAATCCGTGGTTCTGACCAAGCCTTTCACGCTCGACCAGATGAGGAAGGCGATCGGCGCCATCAGCAGCGCGGCACGGGAGCCGGCGCCGCTATAGGGCACGTCCCTTGGGTCGCGCCGTAGCCACTTGTGCGCGTTCCCCTGGCACCTGAGCCGACTCTCGCAGCACCGGAGTGCCTAGAGGAAGAAGTCTGTACTGACGAGGCCAGGCGTCCCGGGGACGACGGCGATCTGAAAGTCCGCATGGCCGTCGCCGTCGACGTCGCCCTCGACATACCAGGTGCCGCTTGCGCCGTCCTGATAGGAGCGAAGCTCACCGGCGACGCCGCTGCCTGCAGTACCATTCCCGCTGAAAGCTTCACCGACGAACGTAAAGGCCTGGTCTCCCGCGGCGGTCGAGTCGGCATCGATGAAGCGAAGGTCGATCTTGTCGGCGCCCGATACGAAGTCGAGGATCGAATCAACGTCCGAGAGGGGCGAGTCGGAAAGGCTGCGCAGCTGGAATATATCCCGCCCTTCGCCGCCGGTCATCCTATCCGCGCCACCGGCCGCGTAGAAGAAATCGTCCCCGCCGCCGCCAATCAGCGTATCGCCTCCCGCTCCGCCGTAAATTTTCAGGTTTCCGCCACTGACGGCGCTGCCATCGACACTGAGCGTTTGGCCGGGATCGAGCAAGGTGCTGCCGTTGAGGATCAGGGTGCCGCCCGCCGTGACGTTGCCGTTGGCGAGAACGAATTCGTAGGAAGGCAGCGAGGACTGCCCCATGCCGAAGCGATCGCTGACCGAGATCGATTCGATGCCGGTCAGCTGGGTCTCGCCGAACTCGATGTGGTAAAGTCCGCTCGTGCCGCGGATGACGACCGAGTCGGCGCCGGCGCCCCCGTCGACCTGGTCGTTCGAGCCCCAGCGCGAGCCTTCGAAATGGAAGATGTCGTTCCCGGAACCGCCGATCACCAAGTCGGCTCCGTAGCCGCCGTAGATCAGGAATGAGCCGTTGCTCTCGGCCGCGCCGTTGAACGTAAAGCTCTCCGCCGCGAGCAGCTGCGAGGCATTGACGGTGAACCGCTGGCCAGCCTCCACATTCGCGTCGACGAAAGTGATATTATAATCGTGGTCGGTCACGGGCAGGTTCTGGTACCGGGTCGAGGACCCTGACTGGAGCGACAGATATTCGACGCCCGTAAGGCTGCCGGCGGCCATGGTGACGGCATAATCGCCTTGCAGGATCACCACGTCGGTGCCGGACCCGCCACTGTTGGCATCCAAGGCCGTGAAAGCGGCGCCGTAAAAGAACTGGTCATCGCCGCCCCCGCCGACCGCAATATCGTCGCCGCCGTCCTGGAGGCGGATCACGTCCGAGCCGCCGGCGCCGGCGATGACGTTGTTCGAGCCGTTGCCGCGGAAATCGTGGGCCACGTTCGACCATGCGATCAAATTTTCTACGTTGGTCCCGAAGAGGCTGTAGCTCGCGAGCGGAGTGCGGATCTCGTCCGTCCCTTCGCCCGGATTCTCGACGACCGAGTCCTCGGCGCTGCCGACGACATAGATATCGTTGCCGATGCCCCCGATCATCGAATCGTCGCCGTCTCCGCCGTCGATCGTGTCGTTGCCGTCTCCGCCGTAAATAACGTCGTTCCCGCCCGCGCCGATGATATTGTCGTTGCCGGAGCCTGCCTCGATCCTGTTGGCACCGTCGTCGGCGAGCACTCGGTCGTTGCCGCCGGTGAGGATCAGATTCTCGATTCCGGAGAGCGTCTCGTAATTGCCGAAGCTGTCGAGAGCCTCGCCCGGCCCGACCGAGCGAAACCCGAAGGGGTGGCCGGCGGGGAACAGGAAGACGCCTGGGAAAAGATTGACCACCACCGGCCCCGCCTCACCCGAAAAGTCGATCGTGTCGGTGCCCGCGCCGCCCGAATAGGCATCCTTTCCTTGACCTCCCGCGAGCCGGTCGTCGCCGCCCGCGCCGTTCAGAGTGTCGTCACCGTCGCCGCCTTCCAGAATATTGGCGTTGTCGTCGCCGCGCAATTCGTCTCCGGCGGCGCTGCCGCTGACATTCTCGAATCCCGCGACGGCGCCGATGTTGCCGTAGCCGTCGGAGATAGAGCCCGAAGCGAGATCGACCAGCCAGGCGCCGGGCATCGGCGCGGCAGTCTCCGCCAGGCCGTCGCCGTCGGCGTCGGGAAGGAAGAAACCGCCGTTCGAGGAAAGTTCGAGCAGGTCGGTGCCGCTGCCGCCGTTCGCCAGAGCCGGCGCCGCGGTGATCTGAACGAAGTCGTCGCCGTCATGGCCGTTCAACGTGTCGCCGCGGCTTCCGAGCAGGGCGTTGCGGCCGGCGTCGCCGTCCAGCGTGTCGGCGAAGGCCGTCCCTCCGCCCAGCGATTCGATCCCGGTCATCGTCTCGGCATTGCCAAATCCGTCGTCCGAGATGATCCCGGTCCGAAGGTCGGCGACGACGCCCTGAGTGGCGGTCGCCTCGGCGAAGCTGATCCGGTCGCCATAGACGGTTACGGGATCGTAAGTGGTCAGATTGCCTCCGCCGTCGAAGGTGTCGACACCCGCTCCGCCCAGCAGAAGGTCGTTGCCGTCACCACCGCCCAGCTGATCGTTGCCGGAGCCCGCTTCGATGCGGTCGTTGCCGCCGAGGCCGGAGAGGATGTTGGAATGATAGTCGCCGTAAAGAGTCTCGCCGGCTTCGGTGCCGGTGAGATTCGTCGCCGAGTCGAGAAGCTCGAACAGCGACAGGCCGTCATAGGTCTTGATGCTGTAGCCCATGTCGGCCAGCATCGCGAGGTCGATGCGTCCGATCTCCCAGCGGTTCTGCTCGTAATTCCCGAACTCGTACATCAGCCCCCGGCTGATCGGAATCGAGGGATCCTGGGCATAGCCATAATGGTCGTAGCCGCTCCGGATCGGGATGGCTCCGCCGTAGAGACCTTCCGACCGGGCGCCGGTGAAATAGGAAACGTCGCCGGCGGTGACGATCCGTGCGCTCCACTCCTGAGTGTAGTTGATGAAGCCCAGAGAGTGGAAGATCTCGTGGGTGAGGATGCTGACGAAATCCTGGCTCCCGGCGGGCACCGCCGGATTGACCTCGAATCCGGGATTGGGGTCGAACCAGACCGGGGCCCCGTAATTCTTGATGGTGCCGTCGGCGGCCAGATAGATGGTCAGCCCGGCGTCGGGGCGGTTGGGATCGGGATCGAAGCCGGTCAGCGCCTCGCTCAGAGTCTGGTTGGTCCAGGCGCTGCCGGTCCAGCCGAGCTGGACGAAGCTCGGAAGCAGGCCGTCCGCGTCGGACCATGTCAGATCGGAACCGGAACGGATCTCGACGACGAAGTCCATCGTCCCCTTCCAGCTTATGTAGCGGCTTATCAGGCCGATCACAAATTGGGCATCGATCGTGATGCTCGCCTCGGTCGCGGTTGAGACGAGGTCGTTCGGATCCAGAATCTGGAATGTATAGCTGTTCGACACGAGCATTCCTTGGCGGCGATACGCAGCCAACCAGCCCCATGCCGTCAGCCCCCACTTATTCGCTTAATATCTGATACTTAGCGACACGCAAGCTCTAATCCGCCCTCGGGCACTGCCCCCTAGCCGCCCGCGATCGTGCGAACGCCGCGCAAGGGCAGTGCTCCGCCGACCGGCCGCCTCCGAATTTCTGCCACGCCCTCGAACGGGAACGAGAGACGGGAATTGAAGGCAAGTGGCGGAGAGGGAGGGATTCGAACCCTCGGAACGCTTACGCGCTCAACGGTTTTCGAGACCGCCCCGATCGACCACTCCGGCACCTCTCCGCATTGGGGGATTCGCCCCCGCGGAAAAGCGGGGACCGGTCGAACGGGTGGGCGCTTAGCCCAAGCGGTCCGGCTTGCCAAGATGTCGGCTCCCCTCGCTCGCGCTTGCCTGCCGCGCCTTTGGGCCTACATAGGCACCAGGATGGAACGGCCCGACAGATATTCCGGCAACTCGGCCGCGGCCCCGCTGGCGCCGCCGGTGGCCCATGCCCGCTTCGCCATCGGCGAGGTGGTCCGGCACCGATTGTTCGACTTTCGCGGGGTGGTTTTCGACGTCGACCCGGTATTCGCCAATTCCGACGAATGGTATGAGGCGATTCCCGAGGACATCCGTCCGCCCAAGGACCAGCCTTTCTACCATCTGCTCGCCGAGAACGGGGAATCCTCCTACACCGCCTATGTCAGCCAGCAGAACCTTCTGGCCGACGACAGCGACGAGCCGGTCGACCACCCGGCCATTTCCGGCCTGTTCGATACGGTCTCCCGGGGCCGCTACCGGCTGAAGAGGGAGCACCGGCATTGAGGTCGGTTGACACTGACGGGCCGCTTCGGTAGCAGCCCGGTTCCCGCGCGGGGGATCGGCCGCAGCCGACGATTTGTGCGGACAGCATTAGAAGATTTGGAAAAAGCCATGTTCGCAGTCGTGCGCACGGGCGGCAAGCAGTATCGCGTTGCCGCTGGAGACAAGATCGTCGTCGAGAAGCTCGCCGGAGAGGCGGGCGACACCATAAAGCTGGACGACGTCCTGCTCGCCGGTGAAGGCGCGGACCTCAAATCCACGGACGGGTTGACCGTCTCGGCGGAGATCATCGCCCAGGCCAAGGCCGACAAGGTGATCGTCTT
Source organism: Allosphingosinicella sp. (assembly GCA_049590095.1). Lineage (GTDB taxonomy): Bacteria > Pseudomonadota > Alphaproteobacteria > Sphingomonadales > Sphingomonadaceae > Allosphingosinicella. Next base: position 13,206 of record JBAWCC010000087.1, read on the forward strand.
CAAGAAGCGCCGCCGGCACAATTACCGCCGCAAGAAGGGCCATCGCCAGCAGCACACGATCCTGAGGATCGTCGCGATCGGCGACGAGAAGGCCGAGAAGCCGAAGAAGGCCAAGGCCGAGAAGCCCGCCGACGAGGCGCCCGCCGCCGAGGCTCCGAAGAAGGCGAAGGCCAAAAAAGCGGATTCGCCCGAGGCCCCCGCGGCCGCCGAGGCGCAGCCCCAGGCTCCGCTCAAGGTCGAAGGCGCCGAGAGCGAGCAGGTCGATGCTCCGGCCCCGGCGAAGAAAAAGGCTTCCCCTAAGAAGCCCGCCGCTGATAAAGACGCGTAAACGAAAAAAGAGATTAGAGCTTAGCCATGGCACATAAGAAAGCAGGCGGATCCTCACGCAACGGTCGCGACAGCGCGGGCCGTCGCCTGGGCGTCAAGAAGTTCGGCGGAGAGAATGTGCTCGCCGGCAACATCATCGTTCGTCAGCGCGGGACCCGCTGGTACCCGGGCACCAACGTCGGAATCGGCAAGGATCACACCCTCTTTGCGCTTATCGACGGACGAGTCTCGTTTCGCGACGGGAAGCTCGGCCGCAAGTTCGTCTGCGTCGACATGGCGCAAACGGCCGAAGCGGCGGAATAGGGACGAGCCGAGGAAGGGCCGTCCCCGGGAGGGGCGGCTCCAGGTCTCAATAGAGAACCGAATTCGAGGGAGAGGAGCCGCCGGGTTCCTCTCCTTTTTCGTTTCTCCCTCGAAACTGTCGGAAGACCGTCACCCTCGCCGGGTAACGGGCATACGACCGAAGGGAGGAAGAGACGATGTTCGTTCGGACGGAAAGATTGTTGCTGCGGCCCGGCTGGATCCAGGACGCCCCTGCCTTTTTCGAAGCGATCGGCGACGAGCGGATCGTCCGCAATCTCGCCACCGCGCCCTGGCCTTACCGGCCCGAGGACGCCGAAGCATGGCTCGCGACCGAGCGCCGGGCGTGCGAGCCCTCGCTTCTCATCTTCCGCTGCGCTGATCCGGCGCCGGAGCTGATCGGAGCGATCGGCTTCGGCCGCAAGCCCGGCGGCCGGCTCGAGTTCGGCTATTGGATCGCCCGCTATCATTGGGGCCGCGGCTACGCCACCGAGGCCGGCCGGGCGGTGCTCGCCGCGGCGCGCCACAGTCTGCGCCTGAAGCGGCTCGACGCCGGCCACTTCCTCGACAACCCGGCCTCGGGACGGGTGCTGGAAAAGCTCGGCTTCAGGCCGACCGGGAAAATCGTCCCTTATTACAGCGCCGGCCGCGGCGAGGCGGCGCCCTGCCGCCTGTTCGAGCTGGAGCTGGGCGCGGAGGAGGAAGTCGTACCCAAGGCGATGGCGGCCTAGTTTGCCTCCCTATGCGAAGCATGGGGAGGGGGACCACCCGAAGGGTGGTGGAGGGGTAGCTGG
>JBAWCC010000088.1:0-6472 GCA_049590095.1 Allosphingosinicella sp.
CCGGAGGCGAGAAGCCTCGCCGACGGCGGCGAAGGCCCGCCCCGGGCGCTTGCGCCAGGCTCCCGGTTGACCGACCTCACCGACGCCGACCGCACCGCCGTCCGGCAGCTCGCCGAGCGCGCGGCCCCCGAAGGCGGTCCCCTCGTCCGCGAGATGGGCCTCGTCGGCGAAAGCGATTCGATGGCGCGCCTCCACCTCGTCATGAACGACCCCGGCCTGGACGCGCCGGTCCGCCAGGCCATTGCGGACACCGTCCTCGCCGCCACTCGCGAGCATATGATCGCCGCCGGCCGGCTTGCGCCGGACGAGCCGCTGATGCTCCTCTTCCACGGCGCTCCCACCGGTCGAAGCGCCTCGCTGCGCGAGCACGGCGCTCAGCTGACTCGGATAGGCGGGGGCTCGCAGGACGATTTCGGCCGCGGCCTCTATCTCACCAGCCGGGTCGAATCCGCGGACGTCTATGCGGCCAAGTTCGGAGTGGCTCGCGGCGAGATCTTTCCGTTCGTGCTTCGCGGCCGCGATCTCGGGACGGTGGTCGACGTCGCCCCGGGCGGGGTCCACCGCTCCGAATGGGAATCGTTCGTGATGGGCAATACCCATCTCTACGACACCACGATCGCGATGCCCGGCGCCAGGCTCGATCTCGAGGCCTTCCTCGCCGGCCGGCAGCCGTTCGGCACGGTCGACGCCTTCGGCAACCGCGGAATCGTCTTCGAAGCCTTCCTCGCCCATCTCGCCGCCACGACCGGCGATCCTCGGCTCGCCGCTCCCGACGCGGTGCTCGGCGAGCTCGGCGGACCGATGACGAGCGGAGTCGGCGGCCGCGGCGACCAGCAGGCGATCCGCTCGCAGGCGGCCCTGGACGAGATGAACCGCCAGATGGGCCTGCGCGCTCGCGAACCAGGATCGGAGGACGCCGGTGCTCCGCCGCCGTCGCGCCCTGGCGGCGACGAACCGGAAGCGCCCGCAAGGGCGCCCCGGGCGGATGACGAAGTTCCGGACAAGCTCGAAGCACGCTCGATCAACGAAGATGACGCCCTGGAGGTCGAGGCGCCGGCCGCCGATGTCGACGAGGACCCGCTCGCACATCTGAGGCAGCTCGACGTCTCGATCTCCCCTGAGCAGCGGATCGATCTCGCGCAGCGGGTGCAAGCCGCGGCCGATCTCCTGCCGCCCGGCCACCCGATGCAGGAAGCGTTGCAGGACATCGCCAGGGGCCTTCCCAGAGCGGATCCGAAGGAAGAAGGCAGGAATCCGGTTCGCCGGCTGATCGCCCTGCTCAGGGACCATCTGCATGGCGACACGATCCGCCGGCTGATTGTCGAAGGGCCGCCGCCGGACGAAGCGACCGCCGCCGAGCGGCGGCGGGAAGAGCGCTGGGCCTTGTCCGCGAAGAGGGGCCAGGGTGAGGCGGAACAGGTCGTCGGCGATCTGCCGGAGCAGCGGCTGATGGAGCTGCTGGCGATGCCGGGGATCGAGGAGGGTGGGCCGCCGTCGACCAGCGCTCGGCAGCGGGAGGTGGAGATCACCCCCGAATATTCGGTGCTCCTCACGGATGCCCCGGTCATCCCGAGCGATGCCCAGGGCGGCATCGACCCCGACGTCGGCCGGAGGATGGCCGACGCCTATCGCCGGATGCTGGGCTTCTCGTCCGACCGCAACGTGGCCATCGCCGAAGTCCGGGTCGGGGACAGCTCGCAGGTCCTCGCGACCAAGAGCAACCGCCAGCAATATCCGGGCCTGACCCACCTGCCCGACGCGCCCGAGTTCAACCCCTTCGCCCATAACGGCCTGCCGCGCGAGCACGACACGGAGCGGATCCTGCTCGAGCATATCGCCCGGCAGATAAGGGATTCCGGCATGCCGGTGTCCGATTATTCGAGGATCACCATCCGCATGTACACCGAGCGGGCGCCCTGCCCGTCCTGCTCGCACGTCATCCAGCAATTCCTGAACCGTTTCCCGGGCGTCAGCGTGATCGTCACCACCAGCGACATCTGACCCATGCCTCGGACGGCCCCGGCGGGAATCGAAAAGCCCCGGAAATCCGAGGATTTCCGGGGCTTTAATGGTGGGCGTGGCAAGGATTGAACTTGCGACCCCTGCGATGTCAACACAGTGCTCTACCACTGAGCTACACGCCCACTGGGGGGCGATGTAGCGACGGCCTACCCGCTACGCAAGCGTCGGCTTTTCAGCCTGGGCTCATGCCGCGGCTCGCCTCGGCTCGGGCGGCTCTCCGGCCATCCCGGCTTCCTTCGCGTGGCCGTCGGCGGCCGGGTCCGCAGGGCAGTCCGCGATGTCGAGGGCGATGTCGAGGAGCCGGTCCTCCCAGACGGCGCCGCCGAGATCGCAATAGCGCAGGTCCTCGATCTCCAGATAGGCGAGACCGGCTTTGCTTCTGGCCGCTTCCCAGCTCCGGCCGACCGAGCGGTACGGCCGCTTCGTCGCCGGATTGGGGACCAGCCAAGGACAACCCTGCCAGCGCGGCATTTCGACAAGCAGCGAGACGGCGGCCGGGCTCAGGCGCAGCTCGCGGATTTCGGCGTCCCCGGGCATCTGGAGCCGCCACGTCACGGCGGCCAGGTCGAACTGGTCCCAGCGGGCGCCGAGTATCTCCCCGGGCCGGGCGCCGGTCAGCATGAGCAGCGACAGGATGAACCTGAGCTGCCGATTATGTCCCTCGCGGGCGGCTTCGAGCAGCCTTTCCGCCTCCGCCGCAGTCAATAGCATTTCGCCTTGCCCGCGCCGATCGAACCGGAAGCTGCCTTCGAGCGGATTGAGGGCTGCCCCGGGCAGCTTCAACTCGACCGCCAGGGCGCACATCCGGCTGAGCAAGCCGTGCAGGCGGCGGTCCGTGCCCGGCGGGAGGACCTCGCTTTGGCCCTTTGCCGCGAGCCAGGCGATGACGTCCGCTTCCGTCACCTGATCCAGGCGCAGCTGGCCGAACCGGGGAAGCACATGGTTGCGCAGATCGCGCCTGGCGCTTTCGCGGCTTTCCTCGTCCCCGCCGACGCTCTCGAGATAGCGTTCCGAAACCTCGCGGAAGGTGGGTGCCTGGGGAAGGTCCGCCGCCGCCGGCGACCAGCGCAGGTTCATCGGAGCGGCTTGGGACCTCGGCGGCGGAGCAAGGGTGAGCCCCAGCTGCCCGGCAAGCTCCGCGAGGGGCTCGGCAGCGCCGGCATCGCCTATTTCCTTGTCCGGATCGCCCGGAGCGGGAAGCGCGAGGGTGCGCAGAACGTAGGAAGATACCCGGCGGCTGGTGCACAGGCCGCCATTCCCGTCATCGACCAGTTCCTGCTCGAAGGCGATCCCGTACTGGCGGCCCGCCGCCCTCGTGACTCGGGCGAAGGTGAGCTGGCCGTCCCCGAAGTCGACGACGATCAGAGCCCCGGACGGAAGGTCCGTCATGCCCTCGATGAGCGCGCCCGATTCCGAAAGGTTGCGCATGATCGCGGACCGGTAGCGGGTGCCGTGGATGATTCCGACCTTGCGGTACACGGCCTGCCGGCTGCTGCGCTGCCGGGCGGGGCCCGACGGCTCGATGATCCAATCTCTCGCTTCGAGCCGCCGGGCCAGCGCCTCGCAGCTCAGGGCCTTGCAGTACACCCAGCCCTGCACATGGCTGACCCGGAGGCCGCGGATCAGATGGAGCTGATCCATATACTCGATACCCTCGGCGGTGGTTTCCATTTCCAGCGCTTCCGCAAGCGCCACGATGGCGGCGATGATGGCGCCGTTCCTCGATCCGGGCAGGGTCGCGGCGTGAACGAAGGTCTGGTCGATCTTGATCTTGTCGAACGGCGCCGTGCGCAAATAGCCCAGCGAGGAATAGCCGGTCCCGAAATCGTCGAGGGCGAGGCGGACCCCGATCTCCTTCAGGCTGGCGAACATCGCGTCGGTCGAAGGCGATTCGCCGACGAACACGCCTTCGGTGATTTCCAGCTCGAGCCGGTCCGGCGCTAGGCCCGAACCCGCCAAAGCGGACATGACGGTGGCCGGCAGGGTTTCGCTCTTGAACTGGATCGGCGACACGTTCACCGCGACCCGAATCTCCGCGGACCAGCCGGCCGCGTCCTCGCAGGCCTTGCGCAACGCCCAGTCTCCAAGAGCGCCGATCAGCCCCGATTCCTCTGCGATCGGAATGAACATAGCCGGGGAGATCGGGCCGCGCTCCGGATGATCCCACCGCATCAGCGCTTCGACGCCGGTGATGCTGTTGGTGACCGCGCTCACGATGGGCTGGTAGGCGAGGCTGATCTGGCCCCTGGCGAGCGCATCGCGCAGGTCGTCCTCCAACGCCCGTTTGTCTTCCGCAGATCGGAGGAGGTCGCTTGAGAAGAAGCGGAACCGGCCGCGGCCGCCTGCCTTGGAGGCGTAAAGCGCGAGGTCGGCGTTGCGGATCAGCTCGGCACGCGATGAACCGTCGGCCGGGGCGATGGCGATTCCGACGGACGCGCCGATGATGCACCGGCACCCGTCGACCGAATAAGGCTGAGACAGGGTGGCGATGACGTCGGACGCCATGTCGCCGATGATTCCGCGATCCTCGCAGGTGGGAAGGACGATCTGGAACTCGTCGCCGCCCAGCCGGAACACCCGTTCGCGGTCGCCGACGATCCGTGACAGGCGCTCCGCGACCTGCTTCAGAAGAATGTCCCCCGCCGGGTGGCCGAGAGTGTCGTTGACCTGCTTGAACCGGTCGAGGTCGATGAGCATCACCGCGCAGGATTTCCGGTGGCGATCGGCACCGGCGAGACCGGCATCGAGGACCTCCGCCATCCGGCGGCGGTTCGGGAGGCCGGTCAGGGCGTCGTACTTGGCAAGCTGCGAGGCCTGCTCGGACGTCCGGCGCTGCTCCGTGACGTCCATGGCGCTGCCCCGAAAGCCGGTGAATCGACGCGACGGCTCGAATTGCGGCCATCCCGAAACGGACCAGCAGCGCCCGTCGCCGGCCTCCGCGGCACAGAGAACGACCTTGTCGAAGGCAGATTGCTTCGCGAGGACGAAGGGGAGCGGTCGACGGCCGCTTTCGTCGCCATCCGCGGGAACGAAGAGATCGGCGAACCGCGAACCGACGGGTGACCGGCAAGCCCCGCCCAGCGCCTTGGCAATGCTGTCGCTGATATAGGTCAGGCGCCCCTCCGGATCGGTCGCCCAGAACCAGCCCTGGCCGGATAACTCGAAGCTGTGCATGAGCAGCAGCGCCTCGGCCGGATCGGCGCTCACCGAACCCGGCCGAAGGCCCGGCGCGGATCCCGCATCCCTTCCAGACGCGCGGTCGGCCGACGCCGGTGACCGGCCCCCAAAGCCCCAGATGCGTGACTTTGCCATTCCCGATCCCGTTCGCCCACGACCTGTCGCCGTGCCCCCGCGCCGAACGGCCGTACGCCGCCCAACGCTAACATAGGTTTAAGGTAAGTGGCATCGAGGACGGGCGAGCGCCTACGCCGCGCCCGCGGGCCGCTAAAGCCGCCCGTGCTGGTCCTCGGTCTGGAACAGGCGGTCGACCTCGGCGACGAGGTCGCGCAGGTGGAAGGGCTTGGAGAGGACTTTCGCGCTCGGAGCGGCCTTGCCGGCTTTCAGCGCCACGGCGGCGAAACCGGTGATGAACATTACCCGCATTTCGGGCGCGATCACCGCCGCCTTCTGCGCGAGCTCGATTCCGTCCATCTCGGGCATGACGATGTCGGTCAGCAGCAGATCGAAGCTCTCCGCCTCGATCAGCGGCAGCGCGGCAGTGCCGCGGTCGACCGGGACCACCTCGTAACCGGCGCGCTCAAGCGCCCGGCCGAGATAGGCTCGCATCGACGAATCGTCCTCCGCCAGCAGGATCCTGAACATAATGCCCCTGAAACCGGCCGCGCCCGATGCGCGCCCGCCGCCGCCTTTCTATGCCCGAAGGCGGGGCGCTTTTCCAGCGCGGCCTCGCCGAACGAGCACCGCCGGACGACGGAAGACGATTGCGTGCCAAAACCGGACTACTTACCGTGCAAACGCAAATGCGCGACTCCCCGCCCCCTTTCCGCCGTCTCGGGCCGGAAAAGCCGAGCTCCCCGGTGGTCGTCTCCGTGCCCCATGCCGGCCGGGCCTATTCCGACGGCCTGCTCGCGTCCGCCCGCCTGCCTCGCGCCCGGCTCGAAAGCCTGGAGGACCGGCTCGTCGACCGGCTGGTCTGGCGCGCGGTCGAAGGCGGAGCGGCGGCGCTGATCGCCGAGGCGCCGCGCGCGGAGATCGATCTCAACCGCGACGAGCGCGAACTCGATCCGGCCATGGTCCAGCCGCGGCCCGCGGCGAACTCGACGGTCGAATCGCCCCGCACCCGAGGCGGCCTGGGCCTCATTCCGGCGCGGATCGCGGGGTCGGGAGCGATCTGGCGACAACGAATCGCCGCGGCCGAAGTGGCCCGGCGGGTGGAGCTTATCCACCGCCCCTATCACGCCGCGCTCGAGGCGGAGCTTCAGGCGGCCAG
>JBAWCC010000089.1:0-1618 GCA_049590095.1 Allosphingosinicella sp.
CCTCCGGACACTCCGACGCGATCGTCACCGACTCCCAGTCCGGCGCGCAACGCTTCGTCGCAGCGGTCGACTCCGCCGCCGTCCTGGTCAACGCCTCGACCCGCTTCACCGACGGAGGAGAGTTCGGGTTCGGCGCCGAGATCGGCATCTCCACCCAGAAGCTGCACGCCCGCGGCCCGATGGGGCTGCCGGAGATGACCTCGACGAAGTACGTCGTGACGGGGGACGGCCACACCCGGTGAAGCTGCTGCTGCTGACCCTCGGGTTCGGGATCGTCTCCTCGAGCATCCCGATCTTCAACATGGAGGCCTACATCTCGGTCGCCTACGCGACCAACGGCGACCGCAACGCGTTCGTGCTGGCGGCCGTGGCCTCGCTCGGTCAGAACATCGGCAAGCTGGCGTGGTACTACGGCTCCCGCAGCGCGGCCGGGGTGCCGTTCATGCGCAAGCGGATGAACAGTCCCAAGCGGCAGGCCCAGCTCGCCCGCTGGCAGGGCATCGTCGAGGGCCGCCCCGTGCTCAGCGGCGCGCTCAACTTCGTCTCCGCCGCGGTGGGCTTCCCGCCGTTCTTCGTGATGGCCGTGCTCGCGGGCACGTTGCGGATGAACGTCGGCGTCTTCTTCCTCACCGGGCTGGTGGGCCGGACGCTGTTCTTCTGGGCCTGGCTGCTGGGCGTGGGCCTGCTCGTCCACTGAGCGGCGCTGCGGCTAGGCTGAGGCCCATGATCGACCTGTTGATGATGCTGCCGCTCAACGCGGCCGAGGGCGAGGGCCCCGGGTTCGGCCCCTACCTCATCGGCGGGGGCACCCTGCTGCTGCTCCTCGCCGCCGTGACGGCGCTGGCCGCGTTCGGCAAGGGACGCGATCACTCCTGAGCGCGGCGCAGGTGACTGAGGTGCTGGTCGACCCCGTCACGGCCCCGCGGCTGTCGCACCGTCGGCGCGTCGGGGTGATGGGCGGCACCTTCGACCCCATCCACCACGGTCACCTCGTGGCGGCCAGCGAGGTGCAGTCGTGGTTCGACCTCGACGAGGTCGTCTTCGTGCCCACCGGCCAGCCCTGGCAGAAGTCCGACCGCGACGTCAGCCCGGCCGAGCACCGCTACCTGATGACGGTCGTGGCCACGGCGTCCAACCCGCGGTTCACCGTCTCCCGCGTCGACATCGACCGCGACGGGCCGACGTACACCATCGACACGCTGCGCGACCTCGCGGTGCGGCTGCCCGACGCCGACCTCTACTTCATCACCGGCGCGGACGCGCTGGCCGAGATCTTCACCTGGCGCGCGGCCGACGAGCTGTTCGACCTCGCCCAGTTCGTCGGGTGCACGCGGCCCGGCTACGACATGACAGCCGGCACCCTCGACGGCATCCCCGCCGACCGGGTCACGATCCTGGAGATCCCCGCCCTGGCGATCTCCTCCACCGAGTGCCGCGAGCGCCGCGCGAAGGGCGAGCCGGTCTGGTACCTCGTCCCCGACGGGGTGGTCCAGTACATCGCCAAGCACGACCTCTACACCGACGCTCGAGGAGCATCCGCATGACAGCCACCGACCACGCCATCGACATGGTGCACGTCGCCGCGCGCGCAGCCTCGGACAAGCTCGCGACCCAGATC
>JBAWCC010000090.1:0-26645 GCA_049590095.1 Allosphingosinicella sp.
CCGCGGCACTTGCCGCCGGATGGCGCCGGATCGGCCTCGCCACGATCGAGGCCGAGGGGGACCTGCTGCTCCTCGCCGACGTCGAGGCCCTGGTCGCCGGGCCGGCCCGCGAGGCGGCGTGAGGCCCGCGACGGAGCGTCTGATTGTTCCCCGGCGAAGGCCGGGGTCCAGTCGTCCCGGCCAGTGGAAACCGGGCCCCGGCCTTCGCCGGGGAACATCGCTCTTTAAGGCGGCGGTTAACTTCTTGCCGCTAGGCTTCGGCCGCTGGTTGGAGCGAGAGCAGGCATGAAGAGCTGTCTAGTCGTCGACGATTCGAAGGTGATCCGAAAGGTCGCCCGCCACATATTGGAAACGCTCGACTTTGCGGTGGAGGAGGCGGAGGACGGCCGCGAGGCGCTGGAGCGCTGCGAAGCCCGGATGCCCGACGTCGTCCTGCTCGACTGGAACATGCCGGTGATGGGCGGGCTGGAGTTCCTCCGCACCCTGCGCCAGCAAAATCTCGAAACCCAGCCCAAGGTCGTTTTCTGCACCACCGAGAACGACGCCGCCCACATCCGGGCCGCGATCGACGCCGGGGCCGACGAATATGTCATGAAGCCGTTCGACCGCGAGACTCTCGAGAGCAAGCTGCAGATCGTCGGAGTCGCGTGACCCGGCCCGCCGCCCGGGCGGCGGGGGAGATCGCCCCGGCCGCGCCCGCTCTCAGACTGATGATCGTGGACGATTCTCAAGTCGCGAGGGCGGTGCTCTCGCGGATGCTCGCCGCCTTTCCCGATTTCGAGATCGTGGCCACCGCCGGCGACGCCGGGGAAGCGCTCCGGCTGCTTCCCTCCACCCCGGTCGATATCGTCCTTCTCGATGTCGAGATGCCGGGGCCGAGCGGCCTCGAGGCGCTCCCCGAGATCGTCCGGCAGGGCCGCGGCGCCCGGGTGCTGATCGTCTCCTCCTTCTGCGGCGGAGATTCGGACGCCGCCGTCGGCGCGCTCGCGCCCGGCGCCGCCGAGACCCTTTCCAAGCCGGGCGCCGAAGCCTTCGGCGGCCGCTTCTCCGAAATTCTCGCCGAGCGGCTCCGCCGGATGGGCCGCCGCGGTTTCGTTCAGGCTTCCGAGCCGGCGGCCGCGAAGCTCGGCTGCCTCGCCATCGGCGCCTCGACCGGAGGACTCCACGCCGTGACCGCCCTTCTCGGCGCCCTTCCGGCGAGGATCGGAGCGCCGATCCTGATCACCCAGCATCTTCCCGCCGTCTTCATGCCCTTCTTCGCCCGCCAGGTCGAAACCGCTTCGGGCCGGCCCAGCCGAATCGCGGAGGACGGCTCGGAGCTCCGGTCCGAGGAGATCCTCATCGCACCCGGAAACGCGCATCTCCGGCTCGAGCGAACGGGTGCGCGGGTCACGGTCCGGCTCGACCGAGACTCCGCGCAGAGCGGCTGCGTTCCGTCCGTCGACGTCATGCTCGGGTCGGTCGCCGCCGCTTACGGACCCGCCGCTTTGGGGATCATGCTGAGCGGGATGGGCCGCGACGGCCTCGCCGGAAGCCGGGAGCTGGTGGCCCGCGGCGGATCGATGATGGCCCAGGACCGGCAGAGCTGCGCGGTCTGGGGGATGCCGAAGGTCGTCGTCGAAGCGGGCCTCGCCTGCGCGGTGCTTCGGCCCGCCGAGCTCGCGGCGCAGGTCGCGGCCCGGGTGGAGCCGGCGCCGTGCAGGTGAGCGACTCCTCCAGCCGAATCCTCGCCGGCCTGCTCGAAGCGCGCACCGGCCAGCAGCTGACGACGAGTCGCCACTGGCGGATCGAGACGGCGCTCCAGCCGCTGATGCGCGAGCGCTCCATCGGCTCGCTCGACGGCCTCGTCGCGGCGCTCGTCGCCCGCTCCGACGAGCGCCTCGCCGAGGCGGTGGTCGAAGCGCTCCTCAACAACGAGACCTTCTTCTTCCGCGACCGCCAGGCCTTCGAGACCCTGCTCGGGCCCGGCCTTCGGCGCCTCCAGGCGCTTCGCCGCCGCGAGCGCCGGCTCGCCATCTGGTGCGCCGGCTGCTCGACCGGCCAGGAAGCCTATTCGATCGCCATGCATTTCGCCGAGCAAAAGGCGCTCTGGGCGGGCTGGACGATCGACATCGTCGGAACCGACGTCTCCCGCTCCGCCGTCGAGCAGGCGAAAAGCGGAGTCTATTCGCAGTTCGAGGTCCAGCGCGGCCTGCCCGTCGTCCAGATGATGCGCTGGTTCGAGGAGCTTCCCGGCGCCGCCTGGCGAATCGCTCCGGACCTGAAGCGATCGGTGCGGTTCGAGGTCGCGAGCCTCGTCGGGCCGGCCGCCGCTCCCGAGAGGTTCGACATCATCCTGTGCCGCAACGTCCTCCTCTATTTCTCGCCCGAGATGCGCCGCTCCGCCTTCGCCCGCCTGGCTTCGGCCTCGGCCGAGGACGGGGCGCTGATGCTCGGTGCGGGCGAGACGGTGATCGGCCAGACCGACGCCTTCGCCTCCGATCCCGAATGCCGCGGCCTCTACCTTCGAGTTCCGGAAAAGCCGGAGCCCGTTCGCGCCGCCTCCTGAACAAACCGTCACCCCAGCGAAGGCTGGGGTCCATGCGGCGGCGGAACCCGTCCTCGGAGTCGGTATGGATGCCAGCCTTCGCTGGCATGACGAGAGAGTGGAGGGCGAGGCCCCGCCTCTTGACGCCGGGCCGTTTTTGGCGCGGGAAGGGGCGATGGACGGGTTTATCGAGGCTCCCTCGCCCAATTTCGACGAGCGCGCTCTGCCGGTCTCGATCCTGGTGCTCCATTATACCGGCATGGAGGATGCAGCGACGGCGATCGCCCGCCTGAAGGATCGGGAGGCGAAGGTTTCCTGCCATTATCTCGTCGACGAGGACGGGCAGGTGCTTCGGATGGTCGACGAGGAGAAACGCGCCTGGCATGCCGGCCGGGCTTTCTGGCGGGGCGCGGTCGACATCAATTCGGCGAGCATCGGCATAGAGATCGTCAATCCCGGCCATGAATATGGCTACCGGGCCTTTCCCGAGCCCCAGATGGACGCCCTGATCCCATTGGTCGCCGACATCGTCGGCCGCTACAATATCCTGCCGCCCTACGTCGTCGGCCATTCCGACATCGCCCCGGCGCGGAAGCGGGATCCGGGCGAGCTGTTCGACTGGGGCCGCCTCGCCCGGCTGGGCCTCGCAATGCCCCGCCCGACCGGGAACCTCATCGATCCTCTCTGGACCGACGGCGGCTTCCTGCTCGCGCTCGAACGCTACGGATACGACGTCCACAAGCCCAAGGCCGCCGTCGCCGCCTTCCAGCGCCGCTTCCGCCCCGAGCTGATCGACGGCGAGATAGACGGCGAGACGAGGGCGATCCTGCTCGGTTTGCTCTTGGATAGCCGGAGCGCACCGCCTAGATAGTCCCGGTCAGAGGATCGGGCGGCCGCGTCCCGCGCGAGCGGGCCGAGGAAAGTCCGGGCTCCACGGAACGACGGTGCCGGATAACGTCCGGCGGGGGAGACCCCAGGGAAAGTGCCACAGAAAGCAGGTCGCAAAGGCTTCGGTCCTGCGACAGTGAAAGGGTGGGGTAAGAGCTCACCGCGGCCCCGGCAACGGGCGCCGGCACGGCAAACCCCACCGGGAGCAAGATCGAATAGGGACCGCGCGGGCTCGTTCCGCCCTATGCGGTCCGGGTTGATTGCTTGAGGGGCGGAGCGATCCGTCTCCCAGACGAATGGCCGCACAGCCCTTTACGGGGTGGACAGAACCCGGCTTATAGATCCTCTGGCACTTTTTCCCGGGGCATGGATTTTAAGGGCGATAATGGCTCGACCGACGCGTTCCAACGACTGGGGTTTTCCGCGCTGGCGCGCTTATGGCGCCGAGCGCGAGGCGGTGCGCGTGCGCCTGTGCGATCGCGAGGGCTGCAGCGAGCCCGGCGACCGCCCCGCACCCAAATCCCCGCACAGCCCGGACCGCTGGTATTTCTGCGAGGCTCATGCGGCGGAGTACAATCGCAACTGGAATTATTTCGAAGGCCTGACCGCCGAGGACGCCGCCGCTCGCGAGGCCGAGGAGCGCCGCGGCGCCGACGGCTACAAGCAGGCCAACCATTATGGCTGGGGCGGGCCCGGCGACGGCAGCCGGAGCCGCGACGAGATGCGCGCGCTCGAAACCCTCGAGGTCGAGGTCGACGCCCCGTTCGAGACCGTCAAGGCCGCCTGGCGCCGGCTCGCCAAGGCCAACCACCCCGATGCCGCGCCCGGCGACGGGGAGGCGGCCAAGCGCTTCCAGGCCGTCCAGGCGGCCTATGAGGTGCTGAGGAAGTCGGAGGAAAGGCGAAGCGCTTAATTCCTCCCCGGCAAACGCCGGGGAGGAATTCAGGAAGCGGACATGAAGGCGCTCCTAGGATGCTCGACATGATCCTTCGAATCTTCACCCTCGCCGCCTTCGCCATCCTCGCCGCCTGCGGGATCGAAAAGCAGGCGAGCGCCCAGCCCGCCGCCGCCGCTTCCGACCCGCGGGCCTGGACGATCGGTCCGTTCGTCCGCGGCCGCAATTACTCGAAGGGCGTTCCGCTTCATCCCACCGCGCGCCGCGGCGGCGGCTGGCATGTCGACCTGCCGCGCGCTCCCGGCAGCGTTCACGCCGTGACCTTCCGCCATGGCTCGCTCGCCGGCAAGCGCCGGATCGTGATGCGCTATCGAATCGAGGCGGCGCGGGGAGCCCGGATTCTCGCTGCGAGCGACGGAAGGTCGCCGTCGGCGATCACGCTCTATTTCCAGCGCGGGGGCGACAATTGGACCGGGCGGGGACGCTATGAGACCTATCGCTGGTATGCGACCTTCGCCACCCGGTCGCCGATGAGCCCTGGCGAACATGTGATGGTCGCTCCGCTCGACGGCGCCTGGACGGCGGTTTCAACCAGCAGGGCCCATTCCAGCCCCGGCGCCTTCCGGGCGGCTCTCGCCGGCGCCGATCAGGTCGGTTTCGTCCTCGGCGGCGGCGACGGCTACGGCCACGGAGTCTTCGCCACCGGCCCGGCCCGGCTGATCGTCACGGATTTCCGGGTGGAATGAATTCGTCACCCCAGCGAAGGCTGGGGTCCATTCGGAGTCGGCATGGATGCCAGCCTGCGCTGGCATGACGGGTCAGTCGGTGAACATGAACGTCCCCGTCACATGCGCCACCGGGTCGCCCGGATCCCCGTCATGGGCCAGCCCGCGGACGAAGCCGACGCTCCTCGTCGCGCCGTAGCACTCGCCCCGCCCGACGATCCGCTTCCCCGGCGCCGCCGGGCGCAGATAGTCGACCCGCATGTCGAGCGTCGCCTGCGGACGGAAGCGGCCGAGCTTGACCCAGATCGCCATGCTGGTCGCCATGTCCATCAGGCTGACGATCGGCCCCGAGGCGAGCACGCCCGTCTCCGGCACTCCGACCAGCTTCTCCTGCCAGTCGAGGCCGAGCTCGACCCAGTCCGGGCCATGGCCGACATAAAGGATGCCGAGCGCCCCGCCGTGGCCGACCTTGCGGGCGAATTCGGTGAACAGCTCCGGATCGAAGCCGCCGTCGGCGGAGAAGCGGCTCATACCGCCAGCCGGGCCGCGGTTTCGCGGACGAGGCCGATCATGTTGGGAATGCCCTGGGTGCGGTTCGAGCTCAGCTGGTTCTTCAAGTCGAACGGCGCCAGCTCCGCCTCGACGTCCGTGCCCGCTATCTCCGCCGGGCTTCGATCCTGGACGGCCAGCAGGACGAGCGCGACGATGCCCTTGGTGATCGCGGCATTGCTGTCGGCGAGAAAATGGAGGGAGCCGTCCGGCCGCTGCACCGGATAGACCCAGACGGAGGCCGAGCAGCCCCGGACCAGGGTGGCGTCGGTCTTGAGCGCGTCCGGCATCGGCTCGAGCGCCCGGCCGAGGTCGATCAGCAGCCGATAGCGGTCGTCCGCCTCGAGCAGCTCGTAATCGGCCTGGACGTCGGCGAGGGAAGGGGAGGGCATGGGGGCGCGCTACCAGAGAGCAGCGGGCAGGCAAAGAGCGAGCGGAAGGGCCTGGCTCCCCTCCCCGGAAAGGAGGGGCTGGGGGTGGGTCCGCCGAAGGCGGCCGAAACTCGGAGCCAGCAGGAAGTCTCGCTACGCTCGCCTACCCACCCCTGACCCCTCCCTTCCAGGGAGGGGGACTGACTAGCCTTCGCCTCCGCTCGCAATGGCTTCGAGGCGCCGCACCCGGGCCTTCAGCTCGTCGAGCTCCGGACGCGCGCCCGAGGCCTTGCCGGCGCCGCCTGCGCGCCTCGCGATCTGGGTCCGCCTCAGCTCCAGCCAGCCGTGCCAGGCCTTGAGCAGGGCCCCGCTTGCAAGCCCGACGGCGAGGAGGCCGGAAGCGCTAAGGGCGGCGAGGCTCGCGGGGTCGGTCATCTTCCTCTCCTCTAGCGGTCGCGAAGCGTCTCGATCTCGCGCTCGAGGCTGTTCTCCTTCTCGACCGTGATCCGCTCGAGAACCGCGAGCCGCTCGTGAAGGGCTCGAACCTCCGACTTCAGCCGGGCATTCTCATCCGCATCATGCGGCGCCTTTCCCACGCGGCCGTGGCGACGCCCCCCGCTCATGCGGGTCTTCAGCACGCTTGCGATCATGACGATCGCAACGATCAGCACCACCATTTCAAAAGGGTTCATCGAACTTCCTCCTCGCCGGCCCCAAGCTTTAGTCGACCGGCCGCTGGTCGCGCAGCTGCTCGATCTCCTCGGCGACCCCGACTCCCTTCGAAGTGACGATCCGCTCGAGCACCCGGACCCGCTCCTCGAGCCGCTCGGTCTGGGCGGCATAGCGCTCCGCCCGCTCGATCGCGCTTCGCCCGACCGCTTCCATCTGCCGTTCCTTGACGTCCAGCCAGCGCTTCATCACTCCGGCCAGGATCGCCGCCAGCGGGATCAATACCCATATCCAGGTCACTCTCTCATCCCTTCGCGTTCGAGCGCGTTCAGTTCGTGGGCAGGCGCAGGGCCTCGATCTCCTGGTTCAGCCGGTGGCCTTCGTCGGTGACGATCCGCTCGACGGTCGCGAGGCGGTCCTTGACCGAGCCCAGCTCGGCCCGAAGCTGCGCGTTCTCCGAGGAGATGAGCTTGATCCGCTCGAGCGCTTCGTCCCCGGTCTTGGGGTAGATCGCCTGGCCCCAGGCCCCGTCGAGCGGGTAGCCGTGCTTGATCCTGAGCCAGGTGGTGAGGATCCAGCCGCCGATGGCGAGCACTCCGAGGATGGCGATCAGAGGCGCCAGCTCGCTGAAATTTATCTCCATTCCCTTACTCCTTGTTCCAGTTTCAGCGAAGGCTCTCGATTTCACGGGCGGTCCGCTCGGCCGGGTCGGTGGCGATCCGCTCGAGCACGGCCATTCGTTCCTCGAGCCGGCCGACGGTGCGCCTCAGGGCCTCGTTCTCGTCGGTGAGCCGCTCATTCTCCCGGGCGCCCGCCATGTCGCCGGCCGGCGAGCCGGAGCGCGCCTGCCGGAACCGCATGTAGCTCAGAACCTGGATGACGATTGCGGCCGTCGCGAGGATGGCGACGATAGGGATCAATTCTCCGAACATGGTCTGTCCCCTTCAGGCAGGCAGGCTGGGCGTCAGCGAAGCTGCTCGATCTCTCGGGCGAGTCGGCTGTTCGAGCTGGTCACATAGGTCTCGACCTCGGCCAGCCGCCGGTCGATCTCGCGGAAACGCGAGCGGACGTCGCGCACCGTGCGCGCCGGCGAGGCCCGGACGCCCTGCCAGAATTTGGTCTGCTCGGGAGTCTCGTTGACCATCTCACGCGGCTTCACCGGCGCCATCCAGGCGGCGATCAGATAGGCGATGATCGTCCAGGGACCGCCTCCGACCAGGGTCAGTATGACCAGGCCGATCCGGATGACCATGACGTCGACCCCGGTATAGTCGGCGATCCCGGCACAGACGCCTTTGAACTTCTTGTTCTGCTTATCGAGATAGAATTTGGTGTGGGGGGCGCTCATTGTCCGATCCTCTGGCGAGCGGGGGCGGCGAGGCGGTCCTCGATGCCGGTGGCCGCGGGATCGCAGGCGATCTGCCGCCAGTTGGGATTCTCGGCGGTCATGATCCGCTCGATCGAGCACATGCGGTCGTCGAGACGGCGGGCGAGGTCGTAAAGCTCCTCCATCAGCTTCTCGTCCTCGTTGGTCAGGGTCGCTGCGGTTTTCCAGCGCGTGATGTAATGGAAGACGAGCCAGGGCAGGCCGATGAACAGCATGCCCACGATGACGATCGGGATGATCACTTCTTCCATCGCCTCAGCCCTCCTTCTTGCTCATTCGGGCCTTGAGCGCTTCGAGCTCGGCATCCACTTTTTCGGAATTGCGCAATTCGGCGATTTCCTCGTCGAGCGTCTTGGGCGGAGCGCCGAGCGCGAGCGCGTCGGCGCGGCCCTCGGCGTCGTCGGCCCGGCGCTCGAGAACGTCGAAGCGCGAGAAGGCCTCGTCGACCTTCGGGCCGGCATACATTTCGCGAAGCCGGGCGCGCTGGTTGGCGCTCTCGAGCCGGCTCTGGATGGCGTTCTGGCGGGTGCGGGCCTCGCGCAACTTGCCCTGGAGCTTGGCGATGTCGGCCTCCGAAGCGCGCAGCGCGTCGTCGAGCACCTCGATCTCGGTCCTCAGGCTGTCGCCCATGTCGGCCGCCTTCTGCTTCTCGACCAGGGCGGCCTTGGCGAGGTCCTCGCGGTCCTTGCTGAGCGCGAGCTCCGCTTTCTCGGTCCAGCTTTCCTGGAGCTTGTCCAGGCGGGAAATCTGGCGCCGCATCTCCTTCTGGTCGGCGATCGTGCGCGCGGCGCTGGCGCGGACCTCGACGAGGGTTTCCTCCATCTCGAGGATGATCATCCGGATCATCTTGGCCGGGTCTTCCGCCTTGTCGAGGAGATCGGCGAAATTGGCGGCGACGATGTCGCGGGTTCGGGAGAAAATACCCATTCAATCACTCCTTACGCATTGAATTGAGACGGCGGTCCGGAAAGGCAAGGGGGCGAACCCTCCCGAAACCGCCGCCCGCGCGGGTCAGGCCTGAGCCTGGCCCGAAACCGAAGCCGCTACAAGGCTGATCGGAGCGGTCTCGATGGCGCGGGCCGGACCGACCGCGGCACCCACCGCCGTCGCGGTCAGGACCATGGCGCCGATCGTCGCCAGCACATTTTGCCCCAGCTTGCCCATGTCGACCATCTGTCTTCCTCCCTGAAATCCATCCCGCTCCGAGCGGTTATGAGTCAAACGATACAAGGGTCGTGCCAAGTGCGGAAAGTGGCGGAAAATCGCGATTCCTCAACATCCGACTTTATTCGCCGACATCTTTTTCTTGCCAAAGCATGGGAATCCGTCCCAATCTTTGGTGGTGGAACGCAACACCCAATTGGTCGGCCAATCCTCCTCCTTTCTCGACGCCGTCGAGCGGGCGAGCCGGGCCGCTCCGCTCGACCGCCCCGTCCTCGTCATCGGCGAGCGCGGCACCGGCAAGGAGCTGATCGCCGAGCGTCTCCACCACCTCTCGGCGCGCTGGGACGGTCCTCTCGTGGCGATGAACTGCGCCGCTCTGCCCGAGACCCTGATCGAAGCCGAATTGTTCGGCCACGAGGCGGGCGCCTTCACCGGCGCCACCAAGGCCCGCGCCGGCCGCTTCGAGGAGGCCGACGGAGGCACCTTGTTCCTCGACGAGCTCGCGACCTTGTCCCAGGCAGCCCAGGAACGGCTGCTTCGGGTCGTCGAATATGGCGAGGTGAGCCGGATCGGAGCCTCCCGCCCGGTCACCGTCGACGTCCGAATCGTCGCCGCCACCAACGAGGATTTGCCGCGCCTCGCCGAGCGCAACCGATTCCGCGCCGACCTTCTCGACCGGCTCTCCTTCGAAGTCGTCACGCTCCCGCCGCTCCGCCACCGGAGCAGCGACATTCCGGTCCTCACCGATCATTTCGCCCGTCGGATGGCCCTCGAGCTCGAATGGCCGAGCTGGCCCGGCTTCAGCAACGGCGCGATGGACAGGCTGCTCAACTACACCTGGCCGGGCAACGTCCGCGAACTGAGGAACGTGGTCGAGCGCGCCGTCTACCGCTGGGAGGATCACGAGCGGCCGATCGACCGGATCCAGTTCGACCCGTTCGAATCTCCCTGGCGGCCGCAGCCCAGGGACCAGTCCGCGACGGTCGAGGTCCTTCCTCCAGCGGCCGAGTCCGGTTCCCCGCCGGTCAATGCCTGGGACCCGGAAAGCTGCGCCGACTTCCGCCTCGCCATCGCCGAATATGAAAAAGCGATCCTCGCCGCCGCGCTCGAGAAATGCCGGTGGAACCAGCGCGCCGCCGCGGCCGCACTCAGCCTCAGCTACGACCAGCTTCGCCACGCGATGAAGCGTCACCAGCTCCAGGGCGGCTGATCGACCAACGCGGCGCCCGGCGCGACGAAGCCGAATGGCGGGGAAGCCGTAATAATGTTATGCTCCTCCGGTCTGAACAGGAGGACTCGCCGATGCGCAGTAAATTCCTCTTCGCCGCCGCGGCCCTGCTCGCCGCGACACCCGCCGCCGGCGCCGTCAGCGTCGTCGGCAATTCCGCCGCCCGGAGCTGCTACCTCGCCGCGGAATCGCGGGGCGCCCCCACCATGGACGTGCTTCGTTTCTGCGACGACGCGCTCAACCGGGAAGCTTTGACCGACGGCGAGCAGGTCGCCACGTTCGTCAACCGCGGGATCCTCAAGGCCCGGCTCGGCAATCTCGACGCGGCCGTTTCCGATTACGACGCCGCGCTCAGCCGGGATCCGGACGAGCCCGAAGCCTATCTCAACAAGGGCTTCGCCTTTCTCCACCTGTCGGAGGCCGGAGAGCGGGCCAAGCCGTTGTTCGACACCGCGCTCGCCAAGAAGACCCGCCGGCCCGAGCTCGCTTATTACGGCCGTGGAGTCGCTCACGAGATGAGCGGCGAGGTCAGGGCCGCCTATCACGACTATCGTCAGGCCAGCCGGATCGACCCGAAATGGCGCCAGCCGAAGGTCGAGCTGGCCCGCTTCAGGGTGAATTAGACGCTGTTCCCCGGCGAAAGCCGGGGCCCAGCTTCACGGTCCGCGGGACTGGACCCCGGCCTTCGCCGGGGAACGCTTGCTGCAGACCGAGTCCGGTCAGCTCTTCAGCCGATACCCCGTCTTGAAGATCCAGGCCACGACCGCGAGGCAGACGAACAGGAAGCCCAATGTCGCGGCGAGGCTGATCCCGACGGCGACGTCGCCGACCCCGTAGAAGCTCCAGCGGAAGCCGCTGATCAGATAGACGGCGGGGTTGAACAGGGTCGCCGTCCGCCACGGCTCGGGCAGCATGTCGACCGAATAGAAGGCGCCGCCGAGGAAGGTGAGGGGAGTCACGATCAGCATCGGAACGAACTGGATCTGCTCGAAATTCTTGCCCCAGATTCCGATGATGAATCCGAACAGGCTGAAGGTGGTGGCGATCAGCACCAGGAAGCCGATCATCCACACCGGATGAAGGATTTTCAGCGGCACGAAAAACGCCGCGGTGGCGAGGATGATGAGCCCCAGAACCACCGATTTGGTCGCCGCCGCCCCGACATAGCCGATGACGATCTCTAGCGGCGAGATCGGCGCGGACAGGATTTCGTAGATGGTTCCGGTGAACTTGGGGAAGAAGATCCCGAACGAGGCGTTGAAGATGCTCTGGGTGAACAGCGAGAGCATGATCAGCCCCGGCACGATGAAGGCGCCGTAAGGCACGTCCTGGACCTCGGTCATCCGCGATCCGATCGCGGCGCCGAACACCACGAAATAGAGGGAGGTGGTGATCACCGGAGTAACCAGGCTCTGCCACAGGGTTCGAAGCGCGCGAGCCATCTCGAAGCGGTAGATCGCCCACACGCCGTGGCGGTTGAAGCCGGTACCGCTCATGGCCGCGGCTCGTGGACGAGGCTGACGAAGATGTCCTCCAGCGAGCTCTGCCGGGTGTTCAGATCCTTGAAGGCGATCCCGATGTCGCGCATCTGCCCGAGCAAGGTCGGAATTCCGGTCCGCTCGGCGGTCCCGTCGAAGACGTAGAGCAGTTCGTGGCCCTCGGCTCGAAGCTCGAGCTGCCATTCGGCCAGCTCGGCGGGCACGGCGTCGAGCGGCTCGGCGAGGTGCAGGGTCAGCTCCTTCTTGCCGAGCTTCTTCATCAGCTCGGCCTTGCCCTCGACCAGGATCAGCTCGCCTTTCGAGATCACCCCGACCCGGTCCGCCATCTCCTCCGCCTCCTCGATATAATGGGTGGTGAGGATGATGGTCACCCCGGTGTCCCTGAGCCGCCGGACCAGCGCCCACATGTCGCGCCTCAATTCGACGTCGACTCCGGCGGTCGGCTCGTCGAGGAAGAGGATGTCGGGCTCATGGCTGAGCGCCTTGGCGATCATCACCCGGCGCTTCATCCCGCCCGAAAGCTCCATGATCTTCGACTTGCGCTTGTCCCACAGCGACAGGTCCTTGAGCACCTTCTCGACATGGGCCGGGCTCGGCGGCTTGCCGAACAGCCCGCGGCTGAAGCTGACCGTCGAGATGACGCTTTCGAAGGCGTCGGTGTGGAGCTCCTGAGGCACCAGTCCGATCTTCGTCCGGGCGGCGCGATAGTCGCGGACGATGTCGTGGCCGTCGACCTCGACCTCGCCGCCGGTCGCGGTGACGATCCCGCACACGATGCTGATCAGGGTCGTCTTGCCGGCGCCGTTGGGTCCGAGCAAGGCGAAGATCTCGCCCTTGGCGATATCGAGGCTGACATTCTTCAGCGCCTCATGCCCGCCGTCGTAGCGCTTGGAGAGGTCGCGGATGGAGACGACGGGATTGCTCGGATCAGACATTATGCTCTCCACCCGTCACCCCATGCTCTCCACCCGTCACCCCAGCGAAGGCTGGGGTCCATGCCGAGTCCGAATGGATGCCAGCCTTCGCTGGCATGACGGAGCAGCGCCGGCGATTGGCTTCTCATTGGACCGGCGGCACCGGCGGCTCTTCCTTGCCCTTCTCCAGCTGCATTCCATGCTTCATCAGCATCGGAACGTTTGCGATCGCGAAGAGGAAGGTGGCGGGGAGGAAGCCCCACAGTTTGAAGCCGATCCAGAAGCTCGTGCTGCTGTTGCGCCACACGATTTCGTTGACCAGCGCCATGACGATGAAGAAGACCGCCCAATTGCGGGTGAGCAGCTTCCAGCCCTGCTCCGACAGGCCCGGATAAGCGGAGCCCAGCACCATCTTGAGCAAATTCCGGCCGGTCACCAGGCCGAAGCCGAGCAGGCTCGCGATCAGCACGTAATAGACGGTCGGCTTCATCTTGATGAACGTGTCGTTGTGGAGCCAGATCGTCACCCCGCCCAGGATCACCACCATGATTCCCGAGAACCAGAGCATCGGCGAGATGTGGCGGTAGCGCAGATAGGAGATCATCATCGCGACGATCATCGCCGCCATGAAGGCGCCGGTCGCGTAGAAGATCTTCAGCATGTCCGGCACGGGCGCGAAGAAGTTCACCAGGAAGAAGACGAGCAGCGGCCCGAGATCGATCATCAGCCGGGCGCCGACCGAAGGCTCCTTTTTTTCCGGTTCCGAAGTCACGCTCACTCTCTTCCCAATCCCGCTATCGCCCGTGCCGTCTCGCGAGCGTCGAACGGCCTCAAGTCGTCAATTCCCTCGCCGATCCCGATCGCGTGGATCGGAAGCCCGAAACGCTCGGCCGCGGCGACCAATACGCCGCCCCGCGCCGTCCCGTCGAGCTTCGTCATGACGAGCCCGGTAACTCCGGCAACCTCCTTGAACACCTCGATCTGGCTGAGCGCATTCTGTCCGGTCGTCGCGTCGAGCACCAGAACGACGTTGTGCGGCGCTTCCGGGTTCAGTCGGCCGAGCACCCGCCGGATCTTGGCAAGCTCGTCCATCAGGATCTTCTTGTTCTGGAGCCGCCCCGCCGTGTCGACGATCAGGGTGTCGATGCCCTCGGCCGTGCCCTTCTTGACCCCGTCGAAGACGATCGCCGAACTGTCGCCGCCCTCGGGCCCGGATATGACCGGCACCCCGATCCGGTCCGCCCAGATCTTCAGTTGCTCGATCGCCGCGGCCCGGAAGGTGTCGCCGGCGGCGAACAGCACTCCGTAATCCTGCTCGAGCAGGAGATGGCCGAGCTTGGCGATGGTCGTCGTCTTGCCGGAGCCGTTGACTCCGACGACCAGGATCACCTGCGGCCTCGGAAAGGCGTCGATCTGCAGCGGCACCGCCACCGGGGCGAGGATTTTCTCGACCTCCTCGGCCATGATCTCGCGAACCGCATATTCCGAAAGCCCCCGCTCGAACCGTTCCCCGGCGAGACGCGATCGGATCTTCGCCGCGGTCGCCGGGCCGAGGTCGGACGCGATCAGGGCCTCCTCGATCTCGTCCAAAGTCTCCTCGTCGAGCGCCGCCTTGGTGAACAGTCCGGTGAGATTGTCGCCGAGCCGCTCCGACGTCTTCTTGAAGCCGGACTGAAGCCGGTCGATCCAGGTCGCCTCGCTCATGCCGGGGTTCCTGCGAGGCTGTCGGCTTCGACGTGAGTGATCAATGTCTCGACCACCTCTCCGTCACCCCAGCGAAGGCTGGGGTCCATGCCGATTCCGGATGGATGCCGGCCTTCGCCGGCATGACGGAAGTGAACCGGCGCGAAATTCTCGGCATGGCCGAGTCCGCCTTTCTCCATCAGCACCCTCTGCCTGGTCCCGACCAGCCCCTCCAGCCACGCCGCCCTCCGGCGCGCGCAAGCGTCCCTCAGCCGCCGCGCCCGTTCCTTCACCACCGCGACGGGCACGGCCGGCATCCGCGCCGCCGGAGTGCCCGTCTTCGGCGAGAAGGGGAAGACATGCCCCATGACGATGTCGCATTCGTCGATCAGTCGAAGGCTGTTCTCGTGCATCTCGTCGGTCTCGGTCGGAAAGCCCGCGATGAGGTCCGCGCCGATCGCCAGCTCCGGCCGCCGGGCCTTCAACCGTTCGACCGTCGCCACCGCCTCGGCGCGGCTGTGCCGCCGCTTCATCCGCTTCAGAACCATGTCGTCGCCGGCCTGGAAGCTCATGTGGAGATGCGGCATGAATCGCGGCTCGCCGGTGATGATCTCCTCCAGCCTTTCGTCGATCTCGATACAGTCCAGCGACGAGAGCCGAAGCCGCTGGAGATCCGGCACATGGCGAAGGATCCGCTCGACGAGCAGGCCCAGGGTCGGCGCTCCGGGCAGGTCCGGCCCGTAGCTGGTGACGTCGACCCCGGTCAGCACGATCTCGCGATATCCCTCGGCGGCGAGCGCCCTGATCCGCTCGACCACCAGCCCCGCCGGAACGCTCCGGCTGTTCCCGCGCCCGTAGGGGATGATGCAGAAGGTGCAGCGATGGTCGCAGCCGTTCTGCACCTCCACGAAGGCGCGGCTGCGCTCCGCGAAACCGGCGAGCAGGTGAGGAGCCCTCTCGCGAACCGCGAAGATGTCGGAGACTCGCACCCTCTCCGTCATGCCAGCGAAGGCTGGCATCCATGCCGAGTCTGCACCCTCGCTCGAAGTCGGAATGGACCCCAGCCTTCGCTGGGGTGACGAAAAGGACGAGAATTCGAACTTCTCCGCATTCCCCACCACCCGGTCCACCTCGGGCATCGCCGCGAACGTCTCCGGCTCGACCTGGGCGGCGCAGCCCGTCACCACCACCCTGGCCCCGGGCCGGGCCCTTTTCGCCCGGCGGATCGCCTGCCGGGTCCGCCGCACCGCCTCGTTGGTGACGGCGCAGCTGTTGACGATCACGAGATCCTCCTCGCTCCCCGCCAGAAGCCGGATCGCCTCGCTTTCGACGGCATTGAGGCGGCAGCCCAGAGTGATCATTTCCGGCCCGCTCACAAATCCACCTCGCCTTCGAAGACGAGTGCCGCCGGCCCGCTCATCGCGACCGTGCTCCCCGGCCCCCAGGCGATGTTCAGGGACCCGCCGGGCAGCCTCACTTCGACCGGGCTTCCGGCGAGCCCCCGGCTCACCGCCGCGACCGCCGTCGCGCAGGCGCCGGTGCCGCAGGCCCGGGTCAGCCCGGCGCCCCGCTCCCACACTCGAAGCCGAAGGGCGCCGTCTTCGACCGATGCGATGTTGACGTTGACCCGCGCCGGGAAGAGCGGGTCGTTCTCGATCAGCGGCCCGAGCCGCTCCAGCTCGACCGCTTCGATATCCTCGACGAAGAAGACGACGTGCGGATTGCCGACGTTGACGGCGAAAGGCTCCGCCAGTTCCTCCCAGCCGACCGGCATCGCCGCCGTATCCATCGCATAAGCGAGCGGGATCTCGTCCCAGCCGAAGCGGGGCTCGCCCATGTCCACCGTCGCCATGGAGCCGCTGGCCGAGGCGGCGAGGAGCCCGCCCGCGGTCTCGATCCATCCCGCGCCCCCGAGCAGCAAGGCGACGCAGCGCGCCGCGTTGCCGCAGGATTCGACCTCGCCTCCGTCCGAATTCCAGATTCGCATCCGGACGTCCGCCTCGCCGGACCGTTCGAGGACGATCAGCTGGTCGCAGCCGATCCCGGTCTTCCGGTCCGCGAGCGCGCGCGCCCGCGCCTCCGTCATCTCCACCGGCGCCTCGCGGCCGTCGAAGACGACGAAGTCGTTGCCCAGCCCATGCATCTTCCGGAACCGCCGCTTCATCGCGCGGAGCATCTAGGGTCGGGGAGGGGCCAAGTCCACTGCGCGGCCGCACGCCCCCTCCCGTCTTTCAGGCGACAAGGGCTGGCGGCTCGCGCCGTTCGATCTCATTCACGGTTCAAAGAGCCCGGACGAGTCCGCGACTCGCCCAGCGCTCAAAATGACAGACACCGGCGCCCGCGTATCCTACAAAATGGAACAAAAGAAGAAAATTTGAATTTCGGCCTCAACCCTCTTCCAGAGGGCCCTCGGTCTCGACCCTGACCCAGGGGCAGCTCCGCTCGGCATACCAGGAATAGGCCGGCTCGCCGAAGCCGGGGTCGCCGAAATTGCCGGCCGGGATGGTGATCATTCCGGGCCGGGCCTCGATCCGGTACCAGGCGGTCGATCCGCAATCGGGGCAGAAATGGTCGGTGCACCAGCGCCCGCCCTCGGTGATCCGGGTCCAGCTTCGCGATTCGCCCTCGGTCTCGACCCGCTCCTCGATCCAGGTCGAGTTCCACGAGAAGGCGCTTCCGGTGCGCGCCTTGCAGGCGAGGCAGTGGCAGACCGAGATTCGCTCCGGCTCGCCCGTCGTCCTCGCCTTCAGCGCGCCGCAGCGGCAGCTCGCCGTCCTCATCTCCATCTCCCTCTCCCCAATCGGCGCGAATCGCCTTATCATAGCGGCTCGAAAGGAGACGTCATGCGACTTGCCGTCCTCGTTCTGGCCCTGACCCTTCCGGCGACCTCCTCGGCCCTGCCGCCGCCGGCCGAGGCCCCGACTGCTCCCCGCCTCGCCGGCAGCGCGATACCGTCGCGCCTCTGCGGGGACGACATGAAGGTCCGCCCGATCCGGTCCCCGCGGGCCGCCGGGCCGAAGCGCCTCGGCGAGTTGCCGCCGGGAAACCTCACTTTGGCCGTCCTCAACCGGGTCGGCGACTGCATCGAGCCGGTGACCGTCCGGCAGGGTTACGGCGCTCTGGACGTCGGGCCGGGCCGCTGAGTCGGCTCGGCGGTCGCTGAGCGGTCCGCATGCTCCGAATCCTCGTCCTCACGAGCCGCTTTCCGGACCGGCTGCGGCCCAATCTGGGCAATTTCATCGAACGCCAGACGCTCGAGCTCGCCGCCCGTCCCGGTGTCGAGGTGGAAGTGGTCGCCCCGCTCGGAAGGGCGCCCTTTCCGCTTTCCCTCGCCGCCGCTCGGGAACTGGACTCGCTGCCCCGGCAGGAGGTGTGGAAGGGCCTCGCCGTCCACCGCCTCCGCTTTCCCCGGTTACGCTCCCTGCCGTCGCTTCGTCCCCGGCTGCTGGCGCGCGAAACATTGACTTTGGCCAGGTCGCTGCGCGAGCATTTTCCCTTCGACGTCATCTCCGCGGAATTTTCCTGGCCGGACGGCCCCGCCGCAATCGCCGTCGGACGGGCGCTCGGAGTGCCGGTCATGATCAAGGCGCGCGGCATGGAGTTCGAGCGCCGCACCGGAAATCCTCGAATCCGCCGCCAGCTGCTCGCTTCGGGGCTTGCGGCCGAGCGGCTGCTGGCGGTCAGCGGAAGCGTGAAGCAGGCGATGGCGGCGATCGGGCTGCCGCCGGAGCGGATCTTCGTCCATCACCCGGCCGTCGACTCCGACCTCTTTCGGCCCGCCGACGGGGTCGCGAACCGGGCCCGGCTCGGGATAGCCGGCCCGCTGCTTCTCGCCGTCGGCAATCTCATTCCGGAAAAGGGACATAAGCTCGCCGTCGAGGCGCTCGCCCGGCTCGAAGGCGCGACCCTGATCGTCGTCGGGGAGGGACCTGAACGACCCGCTTTGGTCGCCAGGGCGCGCGAACTCGGAATCGCGGAGCGGCTTCGGCTGCCGGGCTCGCTGCCCCACGCCTTGCTCCCGGCCTTTTTCTCGGCGGCCGACGTGACGATCCATCCGTCCCTGGTCGAAGGCTTCGGCAACGCACGCCTCGAATCGCTCGCCTGCGGCACGCCGATCGTCACCACCGCGGTCGGCGACGCATCGCTGATCGTCGACCGCTCGGCCGCCGGAAGGGTGGTCGATGCGGACCCGAAGGCCATCGCCGAAGCGGTGAAGTCGCTCCTGGAGGAACCGCCGTCAGCGGCGGACGTGCGAGCCAGCGTCGCTCGCTTCGGCTGGGCGCGCCAGGTCGAGGAGTTGGAGGCGCATCTCGCCGCCGCTTGCCGGCCTTAGGACTGGCTCGCGCTGCCGTCGACCGCGCCGCCGCCGCCGAACTCCGCCGATCCGCCCGCCAGGCGGCGGACCAAAGGCTTCGCCCATGTTCCGGGCGGCGTCTTGTCTTCACGCTTGGTCATCGGTCGTCCTTTGATCGTTCGAAGGGGGCCTACCCTACCGTGCCGGCGCCGTCACCCATCTTCGGCTCAGCCGCGCTTGAGTCGGACCAGAGCCTCGTCCAGCGCCGACAGGAAGCGCGACCGGTCCGCCTTGGCGAAAGGAGCGGGGCCGCCGCCCGGCCCGTCCATCCCGGCGCGCAGATCCGCCATGATCGCCCGGGTCGCGACCGCCGCTCCGATCGACGCGGAGGTGAACGGCTTGCCGTTGGATCCGATCACCGCCGCGCCCGCCTTCAGGCAGCGGTCGGCGAGCAGGATGTCGCCCGTCACCACCACCGTCCGGGGCCCGGCGCGATCGGCGATCCAGTCGTCGGCGGCGTCGAAGCCGGCGCCGACCACGATCCGCTCGATCAGGGGATGCGCCGGCACCCGAAGATGCGCGTTGCTGACGATCTTCACCGCCGCGCCGTGACGAAAAGCGACCTTGTAGATCTCCTCCTTCACGGGACAGGCGTCGGCATCGACGAGGATGAGGGGAGGATCGCTCATTCGCCGCGCCTCTAGGGCGCGATCCGCCGGCCGTCCACGCCTCGCGATTGAACCGTTCGCGCCGTCCCTGCCACTTATGCCATGAACCATGAGGAGGCGTGGAGAGGGCGATGTCGGAAGTACCCGACCGGAGGGAGCTGGACGGCTGGCTGGTGGCCAATGCCCGCCTCGGCGACCGTCGGGCTTTCGCGGCACTGGTGCTTCGCTGGCAGAAGAAGCTTCTCGTCCATGCCTGGCGGCTGCTCCGCGACGACGAGGCGGCGAAGGACTCGGTCCAGGACGCCTGGGCCGAGATCGTCCGCGGCCTCGGCGGCCTGAAGGACGAGCGATTGTTCGGGCCCTGGGCCTATCGGATCGTCTCGCGCCGTTGCGCCCGGGCGGTCCGCGGCCTCGCCGCGCGTCGCCGGCTGGCGGAAGCGCTTGGGGCGGAGTCGGAGCCGGCCTGGGTGGAGGCCGATCCGGTCGAGGACCGCCTTCGGACCGCGATCGCCGGGCTCCCGCCCGGGCAGCAGGCGGCGATCGCCCTTTATCATCTGGAGGAAATGAGCGTCGCCGAAGTCGCGGTCGCTCTCGACGTGCCGGCGGGCACGGTGAAGACCCGCCTCATGCACGCGCTGCTGAAGCTGCGCGCGGCCCTGGAAGGAGACGAATGATGCGCGATCTCGACACTCTGGTGGAAGCGGAGCTGAGCCGCGAGGAGCGCGAGCTGCTCGGCCGGATCGGCGAGGAGCCGGGCTTTTTCGGCCAGGCGCTGGGCCTGTTCGGAGGCCGGCTCGGCTGGGTGAATGCGGTGATGATGCTGACCCAGATCGTCATCTTCTTCGCCGGGGCCTATGCCGCCTGGCGCTTTTTCGGCGAGACGCAGGTCGCCTCGCAACTGCGCTGGGGCCTGCCCGCCGCCGTGCTCCTGATCATGTCGCTGATGATCAAGATGGCGATGTGGCCGGAGATCCACGCCAACCGGCTGATGCGCGAGCTGAAGCGGATCGAGCTCCAGCTCGCCGCCCGTCACTCGCGGACCGGCTCGTAGCGCAGGCGGGCTCCGCCGCGATGAACGATCAATGCCTTGCCCTTCACCTCGACCCTCACTCCGGTAAAGTCGAAAATGCCGAGATCGTTGGGGACGAGGGTGAAGGCGAGGCGATTGCCGGCGGCGAGGTCGATCGGGAAGCGCGGCGAGGCGATGTCGTGCATCGGAAGCTCGAGCTCGATCCAGCGCGGGGTCCGTTTCTCGTCCGTCGGCAGGACCCAGCCGTCCTCCTGCGTATAATCCTCGACCGGCGGTCCCTCGTCGAAGCCGATCCGCAGATCGACTCCGGCAATTCCCCGGCCCTTGGGCGAAGTCACCGTGACGGCGAGCGCCGACAGCTCGCTCCTCGCCGAGGGTCCCGGCTCGAAGACCGGAGACATCGGCTTGGGCTCCGTCGTCAGGGTGACCACGCCGCCGGCCTTGCTCCAGCGGCCCCGGGCCTGCTCGTCGAGCGCCCCCGCGCTCAGGAAATATTGAAACCTGCCGTCTTTGCCGAGCCGCAGGCCCGAGGCGAGGTCCTGCTCTCCGACGAGCCGGTAGGTCCCCGCAAGATTGCGTTCGGCTTCGGCGGGGGAGGCTCCGGCGAGCAGCAGCGGGAGGAGGGGGAGCAGGCTTTTCATAGCCTGTTCGTGACGCGAGCGCCGTCATTCCGCCAGCCGCCATCAGCGTTGGCCGCATCATCCCAATTCCTCCCCGCGATTTCGCGGGGAGGGGGACCGCGCGGAGCGCGGTGGAGGGGTTCTCCAAACGCTGGAAGAGCCCCTCCACTACCCTTCGGGTGGTCGGCGACGGCTTCGCCAAGGCGGCGCGGGTCGCCCTCGGCCCGGCTCTCGCCCGGAAGCCGGTCCCAGCCCTGGCCGACGATCTCGGCCGAAGGCATTCCGCTCAGCCGCTCGAACTCGAGATTGGCGTAGACCACGCATTCGGGGGCGTGGGTCTCCGAGACGGCGATCGCCACCGGCAAATGGTCGAGGAACTGCTTGAACCGGTCGTTTTCCAATGCCTCCGCCAGATCGGGCGAGTGGAGCAGGTCCTCCACCGGCTTGGGCTCGCCGTCCGCGGCTCTCGTCTCGTTCATGAAGGTCGGCTTTCAGTCGCGGGGAAGCGGCGGAACCGCGATAGCCACATTCGGGCGGGTAATCCATGTCGACGCTCCGGACATCCTCCAAAGTGCTCACAACCCGAGGAAATTACATCCATTTTGCCGCCAACTCCGCTTCGGGCGAAGGCCGGGTCATGCTATCCATGGAGGATTGCGCGATGACCGCGCGGCGCCCCGTCCGCCCCGGCTGAATCCCGCAAATGGCAGGAGCGACGATCATGGCGACCGGCACCCAGGGCCCCGACTATCTCGTCAACGACACCAGCGTAGAGTTCGACTTCATCAACGGCCTCGGCGGCGACGACACGATCCAGATCTCTCCGACCAACGTGGAGCAGGCGGTGGTAAGGATCGATGGCGGAAGCGGCTTCGACACTCTGATCTACAGGGGTTCCCTCTGGTCTGCGTCACCCGGTGAGCTGACAGGCGGCTACGGCACTTTATCGCCCCGGAACGACTTTTTTTACACCGGGATCGAGCGGTTGATAATCGACGCAACCGCTGTGTCCCACACAGGCTACCCTGACCTTCCGTCCTTTGTCGGCGGTCCGGTCTTTCTGTCGACGGGCGACACCATCGATACCATTACCCTCGACTCCCTCCGCTTCGCCGACGTCCACGTCAGGACCGGGGGCGGGGACGACGAGATATTTCTCCGCGATGTCGGCCCATTTTCCACTGCCCGGGGGGGGACCGGCAACGATCTGATCGATTTTACGGCCGGGAACGCCGTGTATTCCGCCGACGGCGAGGAAGGCAACGACACCCTTCTCGGCGGCGGTGGTCCCGATCGGCTGGACGGTGGTCCAGGCGACGACTTCCTGAGCCCCGGGGCAGGCACGCCCGAAGTGCATCCCGGGGAGCCCGACCTCGTTTTCGAGTTCGCCAAAGGCGGCGCCGGCAATGACGTCATCTATTTCGGTGCAAACATGGACCCGACGGACAGGGCCGACGGCGGCAGCGAAACCGACCAGCTGATCCTGCAGGGCGATTACAGCCTGGGCCTCGTGCTCGTCGCCGATTCCATCACTGGCATCGAGACCCTATCGATGCTTTCGGCAAGCGACTCCACCTTCTCCAGCGACGGCGGCGGCGGTCTCCACGATTACGTCCTCACCACTCACGATTCGAATTTCGCCGCAGGCATTCGGGCGCGGGTCGACGGCGCAGGCCTGCTGGCCGGCGAGGACATGACCTTCAACGGCTCGGCCGAAACGAATGCCAGTTTCCTGGTCTACGGCGGCAAGGGCGCGGACCGGATCACCGGCGGCCTCGGCAACGACATCTTCTTCTTCGGCCTGGACGGCCGGTTCAGCCCCGGCGATTCGGTGAACGGCGGCGCCGGTTCCGACAACCTGATCCTGCGCGGCAACTACACGATCAACTTCGGCGCATCCGGCTATGCCGGCGCGCTCCAGAGCGTGGAAACACTGACCCTCAGCTCGGCGAGCGACGTGCGCTATGCCAGCGGGGGCACCGAATTCGATTATACAATCCTTTGGGCGGACGGCCTCCTCGGCGCCGGCCGGACGATCACCGTCAGCGGCGCCCTGCTTCGGTCGAACGAGACCATGACGTTCGACGGGACCCGGGAGAAGGACGGCAGCTTCCAGATCTTCGCCGGCGCGGCGAACGACCAGCTGTCCGGCGGGAGGGGCTCGGACATGATCTACGGCGGCCTGGGCGGGGATCGGATGCTCGGCAACGGCGGCAACGATGTCTTCCGTTACGACAAGGTGGCCGAATCGACCGCGTCGGCGCGGGACACGATCCGGGATTTCAATCTTGACGATCTCGTCGATCTGTCGCGGATCGATGCCAGCACGCTCGCTTCGGGCAACCAGGCCTTCACCTTCATCGGCACCGCCGCCTTCGGCAACCAGGCGGGCCAGCTCCGGGTGGAAAGCCAGCGAGAGCCGGTCTGGTTGCTGCAGGGCGACACCGACGGCGACGGAATCGCCGACTTCGAACTGACTCTCGTCGTCGTCGACTCCCATCCGCTCACGGCCGCCGACTTCGTTCTCTGATCCTGGGCTGGGCGCACGGCCCGGTCGCCCTTGCCATGTCTCCCCCTCCCGGCTATGCGCCCCCACATCCCTTTGGGATAGATCAGCGCCCCAGGGGGCGCGCGCTGGCCGGCGAGTTTCGCCCGCCGGCGTTTTTCGCGTTTTGCGCCGGGGCCGGTGAAAGGAAGAGCATGTTCGACAGTCTGAGCGACCGCCTCGGCACAGTGTTCGACCGGCTTCGCGGCCGCGGCGCCCTGAACGAGGCCGACGTGCGGGCCGCGATGCGGGAGGTGCGGATCGCCTTGCTCGAGGCCGACGTCGCTCTGCCGGTGGTTCGCGAGTTCGTCGACAAGGCGACCGAGCAGGCGGTCGGCCAGCAGGTGCTCCGCTCGGTTACACCGGGTCAGCAGGTCGTCAAGATCGTCCACGACGCCCTCGTCGAGATGCTCGGCGCCGAGGCTTCGGAGCTCAACGTCGACGTCACGCCTCCGGCGGTGGTGATGATGGTGGGCCTCCAGGGCTCGGGCAAGACGACCAGCACCGCCAAGATCGCCCGCCGCCTCCGCGAGAAGTCCGGCAAGAAGGTGATGATGGCGTCGCTCGACGTCGCCCGACCGGCCGCCCAGGAGCAGCTCCGGGTGCTCGGCGAGAAGGCCGAGGTCGCGACCCTGCCCATCGTCGCGGGCCAGCAGCCGGTCGACATCGCCCGCCGCGCGCTCCAGGCCGCGAAGCTCCAGGGCTATGACGTCCTTCTCCTCGACACGGCGGGCCGGCTCCACGTCGACCAGGCGCTGATGGACGAGATGAAGGCGGTCGCCGACGTCTCCTCACCGGCCGAGATCCTGCTCGTCGTCGACGCCTTGACCGGCCAGGACGCGGTCAATGTCGCCTCCAGCTTCTCCGGGCAGGTGGATCTCACCGGAATTGTCCTCACCCGCCTCGACGGCGACGCCCGCGGCGGCGCGGCCCTGTCGATGCGCGCCGTCACCGGCAAGCCGATCAAGTTCGCCGGAGTCGGCGAGGCGATCGACGCTCTCGAGGCCTTCCACCCGGAGCGGGTCGCCGGCCGCATCCTCGGAATGGGCGACGTGGTCAGCCTCGTCGAGCGCGCCCAGGAGACGATCCAGGTCGAAGAAGCCGAGGCCATGGCCCGGAAGATGGCCAAGGGCCAGTTCGACCTCGACGACCTGCGCTCCCAGCTCGGCCAGATGCAGCGCATGGGCGGCATTTCCGGGCTCGCCGCGATGCTCCCGGGAATGAAGAAGATTTCCGGGGCGATGGAGGCAAGCGGGGTCGACAACAAGGTGCTGGTCCACCTCGACGCGATCATCGGCTCGATGACTCCGAAGGAGCGCAAGAGGCCCGAGCTCCTCAACGCCAAGCGCAAGATCCGGGTCGCCAAGGGGGCGGGCCGGACGGTTCAGGAGGTGAACAAGCTCCTCAAGATGCACCAGGACATGGCGAGCGCGATGAAGAAGATCCGCAAGATGGGCGGCCTCGGCAAGCTCGGCGCGATGTTCGGCGGCGGCGGCGGTCTCGGGGGGCTCGGAGGGATGGGCGGAATGCCCGGACTTCCGGGCGGCGCCGGCGGGATGCCCGGCCTTCCCGGCCCTGGCGGAGCCCCGATGAACCTTCCGCCCGGCTTCGAAAAGTTCATGAAGAAGAAGTGACGGCTTCAGCCGTCATCCCAGCGAAGGCTGGGATCCATTCCGAGTCAGCATGGACCCCAGCCTTCGCTGGGGTGACGAAATAAGAAAGGATCACCCAATGGCAGTTTCAATCCGGCTTTCCCGGGGCGGCGCGAAGAAGCGCCCTTATTACAAGATCGTTGTCGCCGACGCCCGCACCGCTCGCGACGGCAAGTTCATCGAGCGGATCGGAAGCTACAATCCGCTCCTCCCCAAGGACAGCCCGGAGCGGGTGAAGCTCGACGCCGATCGCGCCCGCCACTGGCTCTCGGTCGGCGCCCAGCCGAGCGACCGCGTCGCCCGCTTCCTCGACGCCGCCGGGGTGCGCGAGCGCGCGGCCCGCAACAATCCGAACAAGGGCGTCCCGGGCGACAAGGCCAAGGAGCGCGCCGAGGAGCGTGCCACCCGCGAGGCCGAAGCCGCCACCGCCGCGGCCGCCGAGGCGGAAGCTCCCGCCGCCGAGGAGGCTCCCGCCGTCGAGGAAGCTCCCGCCGTCGAGGAAGCTGCTGCGGCCGAAGAAACTCCTGCCGCTGAGGAGGCTCCCGCTACCGAGGAAGCCGTCGAGGAAGCTCCTGCCGTCGAGGAAGCTCCTGCCGTCGAGGAAGCTGCTGCGGCCGAGGAAGCTCCCGCCGCCGAGGAAGCACCCGCCGCTGGGGAAGCTCCGGCTGCCGAGGAGGCCCCCGCCGCCGAAGCCGAGGCGACTCCCGCCGACGAGGCCACGAACGAGGGCGCCTCGACCAGCGAGCCCGCCGAAGGTTCGGACGAAGCGGCTCCCGCCGAGGGCGCCGAAAAGGCCGAATAGCCTTGGCCGAAGATCAGGTCGCACTCGCCGCCATTGCCGGAGCTCACGGCATTAGCGGCGAGGTGCGCCTGAAGCTGTTCGCCGAGAGCTTGGACAGCCTCAGGCGGCACAGGCAAATGAGGGTAGGGGAGAAGCTCCTCACCCTCGTTTCGCTCAAGGGCGATCGCACGCCTATCGCCCGGTTCGCGGAAATTCCCGACCGCACCGCCGCCGAGGCGCTTCGCGGCCGGCTCGTCACGATCCCCCGTTCGGCGCTTCCGCCGCTCGGGGAGGGCGAATATTATCACTCCGACCTGATCGGCCTGCCCTGCGAGAGCGCGTCGGGCGAGCCCCTGGGCCGAGTCGTTGCGGTCGAGGATTTCGGCGCCGGCGATCTGCTCGAGATCGAGAAGCCGGACGGACGCCGGACCATGGTGCCGTTTCGGGCCGGGGTTGCGGACCTCGTCGACGGACGGATCGTCGCCGATCCGGAATTCCTGGCTTAGCGTTCCCCGGCGAAGGCCGGGGCCCAGCGGCACCGGTGAAAGGACTGGGC
>JBAWCC010000091.1:0-2031 GCA_049590095.1 Allosphingosinicella sp.
GATGCCGTGATCGTGGCGGACGGCGGCGGCGACGGGGCGACGCTCGCCGCCACCGACGCGGCCGGAGAGCCGGCCGTCAAGTCCGCGAGCGGGAACGAGAAGGCCATTCCCGCCCGGATCGGCCGCGACTGGTGCCGGACCATGCTGCAGGTGGGCGACCAGAAAATGGCGGTTCTCCAGGCGACCGGCAAAGGCGGGTCCGGCGACCAATCGGCCCTGCTGGTGCTCTACAGCGACGGCGGCGGAGTGCTCGAGGTCGTTCGGCGGCCGAAGACCGGCAAATATCTCCTTCTCCACCACGACATCGCGGAAGTGAAGGTGCTTGAGAGCTACGACCGGCTTCCCAGCCTCTCCCAGATCGGCGGGCTTTTCTCCGAAACCAAGCCGGTAAGCATCCGCGCCCGGATCAGGCTCAAGCTCGACGGCAGCGCAAGCATCGAGCTCCCGGGGACGAACACAAGCGAGACCTGACCGGTCGGGTCTTTCCCGCCGTCAGAGCCGCATCGCTTCGTCGCGATAGGCGAGCTCGAAATTGCCCCAGCGGCGGCCGTTCACGTAGAGCGGAACGAAGACGTTCTTGACCGGAAGATAGCGGCCCTGGCCGAGGTCCATCGAGTAGGTCGCGAGCATCGCTTCCTTCTCGCTCTCGACCGCCCGGCGGGTGACGTCGTCCATGAAATTGCGGCGGTTGCGGCAATGTTCGGCGTTCCAGGCGGGATCGGCGCCCTGAGGCCGCGAGCGCTCGGAGATGTGGGTCGGGAGGTAGCCGTTGACGTCGGTGATCGCGCAGGCGATCAGCCTCGGCTCGCGGGCCATCAATTTGTCGAGGACCGGCCTCACCTTCCGGTCGGCGAGGTCGCAGAAGCGGGTCTGGTACTGGACGGGGTTGGTTCCCGGCATGGCGGTGTAGCGTGTGTCGAAGACATCGTCCTCGCCCACTTCGCCGGCGACGATGCAGGCTTCGACGACGTCCCTTATCTCGCGCATTCCCGCCTGGGCGAACTCGATGAACGGCGTGTCGTCGATCCGGACTCCCGAGCTCGCCAGACGGTCGAGCATCTCGTTCGACAGGGTCTCGAGCCGGGTCAGGCGGCCATGGACCTGGAGCAAT
This sequence comes from Allosphingosinicella sp., assembly GCA_049590095.1. Classification (GTDB taxonomy): domain Bacteria; phylum Pseudomonadota; class Alphaproteobacteria; order Sphingomonadales; family Sphingomonadaceae; genus Allosphingosinicella. The sequence goes on from JBAWCC010000091.1 coordinate 1,112, forward strand.
TGCCCGCCATTGTCGCGGGCGTCGGCGGCGAAGCTCGACAGGCCCGATTTGACGGAGTCGACGCTGTGCTGGATGTGGCTCGTGGACTGGGCGATTCCGTCGGTCTGGCGGTCGACCAGAGCGACGATCTCGGCGACCTGCCGGACGGTGTCGGTGATGGTGGCGAAGCCGGCGCGGGCGACCCGGCTTCGATCGACTCCATTCTCGATCTCGGAGGTGACGGCCTCGGCCTCGCGGGTCAGCGAGGCGATGGTTCCGGCGATCTCGCTGGTCGCGGTGCGCGTTTCCTGGGCTAGCTTCTTCACCTCGGCGGCGACGACGGCGAAGCTTCGCCCCGCCTCCCCCGCCCGAGCCGCCTCGATGGTCGCATTGAGGGCGAGCATGTTGGTCCGATAGGCGATCCGCTCGATGCTCGACGAGACGTTCTGGACCCGGCTCATCGCTTCCGCGAAGCCGCTCATCCGCTCGCCCAATTGAACGACCAGGTCGGTGAGGCCGCTGAAGATCCCGATCGTGTCCTCGATCGCGGCCCGCCCTTCCGACAGGCGCTCACGCGCCTGCTCGGCGAGGATCCGGGCCTCGTCCGTCGATTCCGCCACCCGCGCCTGATCGAGAAGAAGCCGGCTGGTCACCTCCTCCAGGGAATCGAGGGTTCGAAGGTTCGACGAGATTCGCTCGGAGACTCCGGAGACGTAGCCCGAGACGTCGCTGCACTCGATCGCCAGGGCGCCGCAATTGCGGGCGACGATGTTGATCGCATTGCCGTCCAACTGATCGATCGACTGGCTTGCCACGCGCTGCCCCCGTTTGCTTCGGGAGAGGGATAAGGTGAAAGTGTTGAAACGGCGTTAGCTATCGTCGGGGTGACGTCGCGGGCTGAACGCAGTACAGCCCGCGACGCCATGGTCTTATCCTTCGTC